>NZ_CP012700.1:4445020-4757879 GCF_001307295.1 Sphingopyxis macrogoltabida
CTCTATTATGCCGCGTCAACCGAGGAGGTGGATGGCGGTGTACAGATAACCGGCAGCCATAATCCCCCCGACTATAACGGCTTCAAGATGGTGTTTCAGGGGCGTCCGTTCTTCGGCGCCGACATCCAGAAAATCGGTGCGATGGCCGCCGCCGGCGACTGGGAGTCCGGCGAGGGCACGTCGCAAGGCATCGACATCGTCGATGCCTATGTCGACCGGCTGGTCGAGGGGTTCGCCGGCGGCGCCTTCCGCATCGGCTGGGACGCCGGCAACGGCGCCGCCGGCACCGTCATCGAAAAGCTCACCGCGCGCCTGCCGGGCGAGCATCACCTTCTGTTTACCGACATCGACGGCCATTTTCCGAACCACCACCCCGATCCCACCGAGGAGAAGAATCTGGCCGACCTGCGCAAGCTGGTCGCCGAGAAGAGCCTCGATTTCGGCGTCGCTTTCGATGGAGACGGCGACCGCATCGGCGCGATCGACGGCGAGGGCCGGGTGATCTGGGGCGACCAGCTGCTGCAAATCTATGCCGCGGCGGTGCTGCGCGAGATGCCCGGCGCGACGGTAATCGCCGACGTGAAGGCCAGTCAGGCGCTGTTCGACCGCATCGCCGAGCTCGGCGGCACGCCGTTGATGTGGAAGACCGGGCACAGCCTGATCAAGGCCAAGATGAAGGAAACCGGCAGCCCGCTGGCGGGCGAGATGAGCGGGCATATCTTCTTCGCCGACCGTTATTACGGCTATGACGATGCACCGTACGCGGCGATGCGGCTGATCGAGGCGGCGACCAAGCTCGGCAAGAGCGTCACGGCGCTGCGCGGCGAAATGGCGCCGATGGTTAACACGCCCGAGCTGCGCTTTCAGGTCGACGAGGCGCGCAAATTCGCCATTGTGGACGAAGTTCTGGACCGGCTCGCGGCATCGGGAGCAAAGGTCGACCGCACCGACGGCGCGCGCGTGCTGACCGACGACGGCTGGTGGCTGCTCCGCGCGTCGAACACGCAGGACGTGCTCGTTGCGCGTGCCGAGGCAAAGGATGATGCGGCGCTGGCGCGGTTGCTCGCGGCGATCGACGACCAGCTTGCGCAGTCGGGGATCGCGCGCGGGCCGCAAGCCGGGCACTGAATCCTGTCCGCCCGCGGGAGGGGGCAATTCGTCCCTGCAAAAATCTTGCCAGATTGACCTTGGCGGCGTCGCTGGGGTAACGCCCGCTCGAGGGTAGCCATGGAAACCACCAGCCTATGACCGATGAATCCGCTGCGACGACGCTTTCCGAAGGCGATCATGGCGTTGCCGAGCACACCGCGCACGTCCGCGAGGATGCTGCGGCGGGCAACGGGCTCGCAGTCATCTCGATCGCCAAAAGCTACGACAAGCGCGTCGTGCTGTCCGACGTGTCGCTGTCGGTCGGCAAGGGCGAGGTCGTCGGCCTGCTTGGCCCGAACGGCGCCGGCAAGACGACCTGCTTCTATTCGATCATGGGGCTGGTGAAGCCCGATGCCGGGCGCATCATGCTCGACGGCGCCGACATCACCGCGCTGCCGATGTACCGCCGCGCGATCCTCGGGCTCGGTTATCTGCCGCAG
Organism: Sphingopyxis macrogoltabida; assembly: GCF_001307295.1. Classification (NCBI taxonomy): domain Bacteria; kingdom Pseudomonadati; phylum Pseudomonadota; class Alphaproteobacteria; order Sphingomonadales; family Sphingopyxidaceae; genus Sphingopyxis; species Sphingopyxis macrogoltabida. Next base: position 4,446,610 of record NZ_CP012700.1, read on the forward strand.
GAAACCTCGATCTTTCGCGGCATGACGGTCGAACAGAATATCGGCGCGGTGCTCGAACTCAGCGAGCCCGACAAGGTGTCGCGCGAGCGGCGGCTCGAGGAACTGCTCGACGAATTCGGATTGACGCGTCTCAGGGATTCGGCGGCGATGGCGCTGTCGGGAGGCGAACGGCGCCGCGCCGAAATCGCCCGCGCGCTGGCAGCCAACCCATCAATCATGCTGCTCGACGAACCCTTCGCGGGCATCGACCCCTTGTCGATCAGCGACATCCGCGACCTCGTCGCGGACCTCAAGACGCGCGGCATCGGGGTGCTGATCACCGACCATAATGTCCGCGAGACGCTCGACCTCGTCGACCGCGCCTGCATCATCTACGACGGTAAGGTGCTGCTTGCCGGCTCGCCCGAAGAGCTCGTCGCCGACCCCGAGGTGCGCCGCCTCTACCTCGGCGAGGGCTTTTCGCTGTGATATTCCGGGTTCATTCCCGTGCAGATTAAGCTCGTTTCCCTTTCCGCTCGCATCGAGCGAAGTCGAGATGCCCCTCGGCATTACGCTATCCTGATGGGTGTCTCGACTTCGCTCGACACGAACGGAAACGAAGGACGCTAATTCACGATGGCGTTGGGTCCGCGCCTCGATCTCCGCCAGTCGCAGTCGCTGGTGATGACGCCGCAGCTCCAGCAGGCGATCAAGCTGCTGGCGCTGTCGAACCTCGAACTCGAAGCCTATCTGGCCGAGGCGCTCGAGGGCAATCCGCTGCTCGACACGGCGTCGGCCGATAGCGACGGGGCCGCGGGCGATCCCGAATCGGGGCCGGGCGAAGATGCGCCCCCGACTGAGGCAGCGGCGCTCGATGCCGATCAGGCGCTGGCGTCGGACAGCGGTACGAGCGACGACCTCGACGTCGATTTCGCCGAGGAACGCTTTCACCACGACAGCGCCAGCGACAGTGTCGGCCTGTCGGGCGCCGATAGCGAAGCCATCGACTTCGACAGCTTTGCGGGCGAGGACGCGACGCTGCACGGCCACCTGCTGGCGCAGGTCGGCGAGCGCTTTGGCGGGATCGAGGCGATGATCGCCGAACAGATCGTCGCGCTGATCGACGAAGCGGGCTATCTGCGCGCCGACCTTGGCGAGCTTGCCCAGCGGCTCGGCGTCCCGCTCGCGCTCGTCGAGGCGGTGCTGGCGGGCGTACAGGGCTTCGACCCGTCGGGGGTCGGCGGCCGCGACCTTGCCGAATGCATCGCGATCCAGGCGCGCGAGGCCGACCGTTACGACCCCGCGATGGCGACGATGATCGCGCATCTCGACCTCGTCGCCAAGGGCGCCTTCCCCCAGCTGAAACGGATTTGCGGCGTCGATGACGAGGATCTCGCCGACATGATCCGCGAACTGAGGAGCTATGATCCGAAACCGGGGCTGCGTTTCGGCGGCGATGCAGCGCAGGCGGTCGTGCCCGACCTCTATATCCGCCAGACCGCGAAGGGCTGGGCGGTCGAGGTCAACAGCGGCACCTTGCCGCGCCTGCTCGTCAACCGCCGCTATTACAGCGAATTGGCTGATGGCGCGGCGGCAAAGAGCAAGGCGTGGCTGTCCGAACAGCTTGCCGGCGCCAACTGGCTGGTGCGCGCGCTCGACCAGCGCCAGCGCACGATCGTCAAGGTCGCGAGCGAGATCGTCAAGCAGCAGGAGGGCTTCTTTCTCCACGGCGTCGCGCATATGCGCCCGCTGACGCTGCGCCAGGTGGCCGAGGAAATCGGCATGCACGAATCGACCGTCAGCCGCGTCACCAGCAACAAATATCTGTCGTGCGCGCGCGGGCTGTTCGAGCTCAAATATTTCTTCTCGTCGGGGATTTCGGACACGCAAGGCGACGGCGCGGTGTCGGCCGAGGCGGTGAAGAGCCGGATCAAGGCGATGATCGAGGCCGAGGATGCGCGCGCGATTCTCTCCGACGAGACGATCGCCCAGAAGCTGTCGGCCGAGGGCCACGACATCGCGCGGCGCACCGTGGTCAAATATCGCGAGGCGATGGGCTATGGCTCGTCGGTGCAGCGGCGGCGGCAGAAAGCGTTGGCGGGGTAGTTCATCCCCCCAATCCCGCTCGTGTCGAGCGAAGTCGAGACACCCATCGGGATGGCGCCATACTGAGGGGCATCTCGACTTCGCTCGATGCGAACGGAAAGTGAGGAATTTGGCGCGGTAGCCGGTTGACTTTTTCCGCCCTTCCCCATAGTTGCGCCGCTTCGCGTCAACACGCCAAGATTTACGGACAAGAACCATGAAGATTCGCAACAGCCTGAAGTCGCTGAAGGACCGCCACCGGGATAACCGCGTTATCCGTCGTCGTGGCCGCACCTATGTGATCAACAAGACCAACCGCCGCTTCAAGGCGCGCCAGGGCTGATGACCCTGCCGGGGCGTTTCCCGCCCCGCGCGCATTTGCGAGCCAGCGTGACGCCGTCGGATGCTTCCGGCGGCGCTTTCGCGTGTCCGGAGCAGCCATGATCCGCCGATCTGTGATCTTCGACGTCGGCCGCGTCCTCTTCGACTGGGATCTGCGCCATCTGTTCGCGAAGCTGATCGCCGACCGCGATGAACTCGAATGGTTCGTGACGCATGTCGTGACGCCCGAGTGGCATTTCCAGCACGATGCGGGGCGGCCGCTCGCCGCGATGCTGCCCGAACTCAAGGCCGAATTTCCGGGGCATGCGGCGCTGATCGACGCCTATGCGACGCGCTTCAACGAGACGATTCCGGGGCCGGTGCCCGGCAGCCTCGAACTCGTGGAGCGGCTCGACGCGGCGGGCGTACCCTTGTTCGCGATCACCAATTTCGGCCATGAATTCTGGGAAGCCTTCCGCCCGACCCAGCCCATCTTCGACCGCTTCCGCGATATCATCGTCTCGGGCACCGAAAAGCTGCTGAAACCCGACCCCGCCATCTACCGCCTCGCGATCGAGCGATTCGGCATCGATCCGGCGGGGGCGATCTTCATCGACGATGTTGCGCATAATATCACGGGCGCCGAATCGGTCGGGATTGCCGGGCATCGGTTCGTCGATGCAGCGACGCTGGAGGACCAGTTGCTCGCGCTTGGATATTTGACCCGATGAGCAAGGCAGATCGTCTGTCGCGCCTCGACGCCCGTCGCATCGAACTGGAAGCCGAATATGAAGACGCGCTCGTCGATGCCTTGCGCAAGGTTGCGGCCGGGTCTTGGGGACTGTTCGGTCATAATCGGGATCGCGCGGCGCGCGCCAAATGGGAGCCTGCCGTAACCGACTTGTACGACATGGGCGAAGAAATAGACCGGATGCGCGATCAACTGGAGCTGCAACGCTTCGCCTTGCACGAGGAGTTCGAGGCGTCTCGCGGATCGGTTCCGTCAAACGCCCCCGGAGAGCCCAAGCAGGCGAGGGCGTGGCTCGATCGACTGGGCAAGGATATTGGCCGGCCCGCCCGGAACTGAGCGCGCTACTTCTCCACCCCCAACTGCGTCAGCACGAAGGCGAACTCCTCGGCGTCCTCGCGCAGCGCGCCCCAGCGGCCCGACTTGCCGCCGTGGCCCGCGCCCATGTTGGTGCGCAGCAGCAGCGTCGAATCGTTCGTCCGCGTCGCGCGGAGTTTCGCGACCCATTTGGCGGGTTCCCAGTAGGTCACGCGCGGGTCGTTGAGCCCCGCCGACACCAGCATCGGCGGATAGGCCTTCGCGGTCACATTGTCGTAGGGGCTGTAGCTCAGCATATAGTCGAACGCCGCCTTGTCGGTGATCGGATCGCCCCATTCGGGCCATTCGCCGGGGGTCAGCGGCAGCGTTTCGTCGACCATGGTATTGATGACGTCGACGAAGGGCACGCCCGCGAGCACCGCGCCCCATAGTTCGGGCGCCTCGTTGTAGATCACGCCCATCACCTGCCCGCCGGCCGAGCGGCCCTCGACCGAAATCTTGCCCGCGCTGGTATATTTCTTGGCGATCAGGCCTTTGGCGACGTCGATGAAGTCGTTGAAGCTGTTCTTGCGCTCGGTCGTCTTGCCGGCGAGATACCAGCCGCGGCCGAGGTCGTCGCCGCCGCGGACATGCGCGATCGCGTAGATCATCCCGCGATCGACAAGGCTGAGCCGCGTCGTCGAGAAGCCCGGCGGGACGCGATAGCCGTACGAACCATAGGCATAAAGATGCATCGGCGCGCTGCCGTCGAGCTTCGTTCCCTTCTTGTAGACGAGCGAAGCGGGGATCATCGTCCTACCGTCGCGGCTGGGCAGGTTAACCCGTTCGGTTACATATTGTGTCGCATCATAACCCGAAGGGATTTCCTGCACCTTCAGCGTCTCGAGCTTGCCGCTCGCGAGGTCATAGTCATAGACGGTGTCGGGGGTGACCATCGATTCATAGTCGAGCCGGAGCTTGTCCTGATGATATTCGGGATTGTCGCCGAGCCCCGCCACATAGGTGGCCTCGGGGAACTGGATCCGTCCGGGGGTCAGCGGCGCATCATATTTGCGGACATCGACCTGGTCGAGCCCGTCCTCGCGCGATTCGAGGACGAAATAGTCGCGGAACACCGACACGCCGGTGATGTAGCTGTGATCGGATCCGGGGATCAGCGTCGTCCACTTGCCCGGATCCTTGACGCTCGCGGTCGCGACGCGGAAGTTCGGATGCTCGTCGTTGGTGTGGATGTAGAGCGTGCCGTCGCGCTCGTCGACGCTGTACTCGCGGCCCTTCTGGCGCGCCGAGACGAGCTGCATCTTCGCTTCGGGATTGTCGGCGGGGAGCAGGTAGACCTCGCTCGTCTCGTTATCCCCCGTCGCGATGACGATATAATTGTCGGCGGCGGTCTTGCCGATCCCAACCCCGAAACCGATGTCGGGCTCCTTATAGAGCAATTTGTCGTCGGCGACTGGCGTGCCGAGCCTGTGCAGCCGGACATTGTCGGTGCGCCAGTTCTCGTTCGCGAGGCCATAGAGCAGCGCGTCGTTGCCCGAAGTCCAGACGAGCGACGACAGCGTGCCGGGAATCGTATCGGGCAGCAGTTCGCCCGTCTCGAGATTGCGGATGCGCGCCTCGAACCGCTCCGAACCATTGTCGTCGAACGAATAGGCCATCAGCTTGCCGTTCGGGCTGATCGACACTTCGGCGAGGCGGAAATAGTCCTTGCCCGCGGACATCGCGACCTCGTCGAGGATCAGCTGTGTCTCGCCGCCGACGACGGGCCGCCGGTACCATTTCTTGTACTCGGCGCCTTCCTCATATTCGACCCAATAGACCCAGTCGCCGTCCTTCTGCGGCACGCTCGAATCGGCCTCCTTGATCCGGCCCTTCATCTCCTGGAACAGCGTTTCGACGAGCGCGGCATGCGGGTTCATCGCGGCGTCGAAATAGGCATTTTCGGCCTTCACATAGTCGAGGACATCCTTGTCATCGACGGTCGGATAGCTTTCGTCGCGCAGCCAGTGATACGGATCGGACAGGGTCTTGCCGTGCAACGTCATCTCGTGCGGACGCTTTTCCGCGACCGGCGCGGCGGGCAGGGCAGGGGTGGTGCTGGTCAATGCAGTCTCTTTCTCTTCGGCGAAAGCGCCCGGGGCCGCGACAAGCGGGGTGGCAATTGCGGCCAGAAACATCCAAATAGCGCGCATCACAAAACTCCCGCGGTGTCGCCCCGATGGGCGGGATTGCCGCGATGTAGAAACAAGGAACAGCTCATGTCCAGCCCCGTCCCCGGCACTATCCACGCCGAGCGCCTCGCCCGCCTGCGCGCCGAACTGGCAGCGCGCGGCCTCGACGGTTTCGTCGTGCCGATCAGCGACGAGCATATGAGCGAATATGTCGGCGAATATGCGCAGCGCATGGCGTGGCTGACCGGCTTCGGCGGCTCGGCGGGGACCGCGGCGGTGCTCCCCGAAAAGGCGGCGGTGTTCGTCGACGGGCGCTACACGGTGCAGGTGCGCGATCAGGTCGACGGCACGCTGTTCGACTATGTCGGTGTGCCGCAGTCGAGCGTCGCCGCATGGCTGGGCGCCAATGTGAGTGCGGGGCAGAAGGTCGGTTACGACCCGTGGCTCCACAGCATCGACTGGGCGCGCGGGCTGGAAAAGGCACTGGCGGCGAAGGGCGCGACCCTCGTCGCGGTCGACGCGAATCCGCTCGACGCGGCGTGGGACGACCAGCCGGCGCCGAGCGATGCGGTGGTCACGGTGTACGACACGAAACTCGCCGGGCAGGCGGCCGCCGACAAGCGCGCGGTCATTGCCGACTGGCTGAAGGGCAAAGGGCTCGAGACGGCGGTGATGACCGCGCTCGATTCGGTCGCCTGGACCTTCAACATCCGCGGGACCGACGTCAGCCACACGCCGGTCGGGCTCGCCTTTGCCCTGCTCCATGCCGATGCGACCGCCGACCTGTTCATCGCCCCCGAAAAGATCACCGACGCGGTGCGTGCGCACCTCGGCAACAGCGTGCGGATCCATGATCGCGATGCGTTCGAGGCGGCGCTCGCCGATCTCGCCGGCAAGAAGGTCGCGGTCGATCCCGACCGCGCGGTCGCGGCGATCTTCACTGCGCTCGAAGCCGCGGGTGCGACGATCGAACGCCACCGCGACCCGGCGGTGCTGCCGAAAGCGATCAAGAACGACGTCGAGCTCGACGGCACCCGCGCTGCGCATGTGCGCGACGGCGTCGCGGTGTCGCGTTTCCTGAAATGGATGGCGGAGGTCGCACCGCAGGGCGGGCTCGACGAGCTCGGCGCGGCGGCGAAGCTGCGCGAATTTCGCGACGCGAGCGGCGCGCTCCGCGACCTGTCGTTCGACACCATCTCGGCCGCCGGCCCCAACGGCGCCCTGCCGCATTACAAGGTCGACGAAACGACGAACCGCGCGGTCGAAACCGGCACGCTCTACCTCGTCGATTCGGGCGGGCAATATGACGACGGCACCACCGACATCACGCGCACGATCGCGATCGGCACGCCGACCGCCGAAATGCGCCGCCGCTTCACGCAGGTGCTGAAAGGCCATATCGCGCTGGCGACGGCGCGTTTCCCCAAGGGGACGCGCGGCAGCCAGCTCGACATCCTCGCGCGGCAATATCTGTGGGCCGACGGGGTCGATTATGCCCACGGCACCGGGCACGGCGTCGGCACCTATCTGGCGGTGCACGAGGGGCCGCAGCGGATCGCCAAGCCCGCCGGCGGGCAGGCGGGCACCGAGGAGGCGCTCCACGCCGGCATGATCCTTTCGAACGAGCCCGGCTATTATAAGGCGGGCAGCTTCGGCATCCGTATCGAGAATCTCGTCATCGTGGTCCCGGCGCGCATCGATGGGGCCGAGGAGGATATGCTGGCGTTCGAGACGATCACCTTCGCACCGATCGCGCGCGACCTCGTCGATGGGGCGCTGCTGTCGCCGGCCGAGGCCGACTGGCTCGACGCCTATCACGCCGAAGTGCTCGACAAGCTGGGCGCGGCGATGGACGGTGCCGACCGCGAATGGCTTGCCGCCGCGTGCGCGCCGATCGATCGCGCCCCGACCGCGCTTGCGGCCTGAGGCGCGGCATGACCGGCCTTCGCAGCGACGTACCGCTCGCCGACTTCCGCGTGCAGGAACGCGTGCGGGTGCGGTTCAACGAGATCGACGGGCAGAGCATCGTCTTCAACGCCAATTATCTCGTCTATGCCGATATCGGCGTGACCGAATATTTCCGCGCGCTCGGCGAAGGGCAGCCCGGGCCGTACTTTAACCAATATGGTACGGATATTCGCGAGACACATTGCGAGATCGACTATCACGCGCCGGCGCGGCTCGACGAACTGATTACCATCGCGGCGCGGGTCAGCCGCTTCGGAAGGACGAGCTTCACCTTGCATTGCGGGATTTTCCGCGGGACCGAACGGCTGACCGACATTGAGATCAGCTATGCGCATCTCGATACCGACAGCGGCCAGCCAACCCCGCTGCCGGGAAGCTTCATCGCCGAAGTTAGGCGATTCGAAACGCGAACCCCGTCGCAAGATTGATTCGGACGAGCCGGATCGACCCTCTCAACCAAAAAAGTCGAAAAAAAAGGGCCACCCGTGGGTGGCCCGTGAAAGTTTTGGGAGAGGATGCCTAAAAGGCAAGTGTGATATTGCAGTGCACAATGAATTTCGCAACTGCGAAAAAGACATCTGTAGTTGCATTTTTTGCAATCGTATCGCGCCGCGGCCATCGATTTGTGCAATCGCGGCCCCTCTCGCAAATCGCCGCGACATCGCCTAAATTGGCGCCATGGGAATGTTCAACAACATGGATGTCGGCGGCGGCGTCGCCGATTTCTGGAGCTATATCCGCGAACCGCGCCCGCACCGCTGGGCGATATGGGGGGTCGCGGTGGCGTTGACGTGGGTCGTGTTCCACGGCGTGTCCGAATATCTGATCCCGTATGAAAAGCCCAAGCCGCAGATCATCTATTTCGAAAATTGGAAGGCGACGCGCGGGGAGGCCGAAATTCGCGCCGACTGGGTCGCGCGCGCCAAGGAAACGACCCGCCGCAACGCCGAAAAGCGCGCCGAATACCAGCGTTTCGCCGACAGCATGGGGATCGAATATGATTCGAGCGAGGCCGACAAGGTGACGCGCGAAACGCTCGGTGCGGAAGAAGCGGCGGCGGCGAAGAAAAAGCCTGCGCCGTCGCAAGCGCGCTCGACGCTGGCCGAACGCGCCGCGCGCGGCGCGCCGCCCGCTCCCGCGGATCAACCCCGGCGCTGATGCAGCGTCCGCCCGCCGACGCCGACTGGATGGCGGCCGCCATCGCGCTGTCGTCGCGCGGCCGGCCGGAGTCGGCGCCCAACCCCAATGTCGGATGTGTGCTGGTGCAGGCGGGGCGGGTCGTCGGCCGCGGCTGGACGGCGGCCGGCGGGCGCCCGCACGCCGAGGCGGTGGCGCTCGCGGCGGCGGGCGACGCCGCATGCGGCGCAACCGCCTATGTCAGCCTCGAACCTTGCGCCCATGCCGGCGGCCGCGGTCCGGCGTGCAGCGACCTGCTGATCGCAGCGGGCGTCGCGCGCGTCGTGATCGCGGCGCAGGACCCCGATCCGCGCACCGACGGCGCCGGGATCGCGCGGCTGCAGGATGCGGGGATCGACGTCCTGTTCAATGTCCTGCCGGCCGAGGCACGCCGCGCGATGGCGCCATGGTGGGCGCGGCGGGCCGAAGGGCGGCCGTTCGTGACGCTCAAGCTGGCGACCTCGCTCGACGGCTGTATCGCGCTCGCCGACGGGACGAGTCGCTGGATCACCGGCGACCGCGCCCGGGCGCACGGCCACCTCGAACGCGCACAGCATCAGGCGATCCTCGTCGGCCGCGGGACGTTCGACGCCGATGCGCCGAGGCTCGACGTGCGCCTGCCGGGGATCGAGCACCGCAGCCCGCAAAAATTGCTGCTGACGTCGGGAAGCGCGCCTGCGGGGTGGACCGCCGTCGCATCGCCCGAATCGGTCGAGGGCGTCGATTCGCTGCTCGTCGAGGGCGGCGCGGGGGCGGCATCGGCCTTTCTCGCCGCCGACCGCGTCGACCGGCTGCTCCTCTATCGCGCGCCGGTGCTGATCGGCGGCGGCCGGCCGGCGCTCGGCGACATCGGGCTGACCGACCTTGCCGATGCTCACGGCCGCTGGCGGCTTGCCGACAGCCGCCTGCTTGGCAGCGACCGGCTCGACGTCTACGAGCGCATCAGGACAATTTGAGGACCTATATGTTCACCGGAATCATCACCGACATCGGCACCATCCGCAGCCGCGAGGACCGCGGCGACACGCGGCTCGTCATCGAAACCGCCTATGATGTGGACAGCATCGACCTTGGCGCGTCGATCGCCTGTTCGGGCGCTTGCCTGACCGTCGTCGAAAAGGGCGTCGATCAGGGCAGCAACGGACCGGCAGGCTGGTTCGCGATCGACGCGAGCGCCGAGACGCTCGCGTGCACCGCGCCGGGCATGTGGGATGAGGGGCGCCGGCTCAACCTCGAACGCGCGCTGAAGATCGGCGACGAACTCGGCGGGCATATCGTCACCGGCCATGTCGACGATATCGGCCGCATCGTGTCGGTCGAACCGATCGGCGACAGCGTGACGGTTACCGTCGCCGCCCCCGCCGCGCTGGCGCCGCATATCGCCCCCAAGGGCTCGATCACCGTCGACGGCGTTTCGCTGACGGTCAACGAAGTGACCGACCAGCCGAACGGCGAGGCGCATTTCACGCTCAACATCATCCCGCACACGCAGGCGATGACGACGCTCGACGAAGCGGCGGCGGGGCGGCCGGTCAATCTGGAGATCGATGTGCTTGCCCGTTATCTGGCGCGGATGCAGCAAGTGCGGGGATAATTGGGTTCGCACGAAGACACAAAGACGATCACTTTGGCCAACGGGCCCCTTCTTCTCGATATTGCGCCTCAATGCACCGGTAAGGACGAAGGTCGCTTCGCGGCAAGCGCGACACCTTCGTGCCTTCGTATCTTCGTGCGAAACTCCTAAAATCAAGATCATCTTTTGATGTATCGTCATCCCGGACTTGATCCGGGATCCACAGCCGCGCCGAAGTCATGGACCCCGGATCAAGTCCGGGGTGACGATGAGTGGGTTTAGCCCTGTTGGTTCCACTCAAGGATGATCATGCTCTAAAGCCCTTCGCCCCACCCCGCCGCCAGTTCGGGATCGGCCGCGAGCATCGATCGCCGCATCGCGAGGCGGCCGATACGGAGCAATTCGGCCTTGCGCCGCGCCGGGGCGAGGTTGCAGTTCGCGGCTTCGCGGACCACTGCGGCGCCATAGCGGTCGGCGACGATCAGCCCCGAGCTTTCGGGCCGGTAGCCCTCGGTTTCGAGGATCGCGGGGTCGAGCCCCGCCGCGAGCGCCCAGTAGAAACGGTCGCACCAGTCGCAATAGTCGGGCCATTTGCCGTCGCCGTGCAGGTCGGCGCGGCTGACCTTGATCTCGACGATGGTGATATTGCCCCTCGCGTCGATCGCGGTGAGGTCGGTGCGCCTTCCGTTGGGCAGCGGCACCTCGGGGATCGCAACCAGCCCCTGCTGCGCGAACAGCCGGCATACACCGCGCGCGACGTCCGCGGCGGTCAGCAGGTCACTCGCCATCGCCCGGAAATCCTCAGAAGGGGACGTCGTCGTCCAGATCGTCGTCGAACGGCGGGCGTCCGCCGCCCGAGCCGCCACCGCCGCCCTGGTTCCAGCCGCCACCCGAGCTGCCGCCGCCAGCGCTTCCGCCCGATCCGCCGCCCTGATCCCAGCCGCCCGACGAGCCGCCGCCCTGCGACCAACTGTCGCCGCCGCGCGAGCCGCCGCCGCCGGGGGCGCCGTCGAGCATGGTCAGCGTGCCGCCCATGCCCGCAATCACGATCTCGGTCGTATATTTGTCGTTGCCGTCGCGATCCTGCCACTTGCGGGTGCGCAAGCTGCCTTCGATGTAAACCTTCGAGCCCTTTTTGAGGTAACGCTCGACGACGCCGACCAGCCCGTCGCCGTTGATGACGACATTATGCCATTCGGTGCGCTCCTTGCGCTCGCCGGTCATGCGATCCTTCCACTGTTCGGAGGTCGCGATGCGGATATTGGCAATCTTGCCGCCGTTTTGGAACGACTTGATTTCGGGATCGGCGCCGAGGTTGCCGATCAAAATTACCTTGTTGACGCTGCCAGCCATCGCCGCTCCGCTCCGCTCAAAAGTTGGAAGGATCAGCCTAGGCCAAAGGCGACGGCTGTCCAGTAAGTGATACCAGCAGCGGCATAGGCGAGCAGGAACAAATAGCCAACCATGAACATGGGCCATTTCCACCCGTTGGTCTCGCGTCTGGTAATCGCGATCGTCGAAATGCATTGCGGCGCGAAGACGAACCAGGCGAGGAAAGCGAGCGCGGTGGCGAGGCTCCATTTGCCCTGTAGCCGTTCGCCGAGCGACTCGGCCATTGCCTCCTCGTCGCCATCGGCGTCGATGGCATTGGCTGTGGCCATCGCCGACACAGCGACTTCGCGCGCCGCCATCGCGGGGATCAGCGCGAGCGCGATATCGTGGTTGAAGCCGATCGGCGCGACCGCGACCTCCAGCCCGCTCGCGATGCGCCCGGCGACGCTATATTCGACCTGGCTTTCGCCTTCGGGCGCCTTGGGAAAGCTCAGGAGCAGCCACAGGATGACGGTGGTCATCGCGATGATCGTCCCGGCGCGGCGGAGGAAGATCCACGCACGCTGCCACAGCCCGATCGCGATGTCGCGCCACTGCGGCATCTGGTAGCGCGGCATTTCCATCATGAAGCCCGCCGCATCGCCCTTTGCCACCGTGCGGCGGAGCGCGAAAGCGACGGCGAGCGCGCCGACGATGCCGGCAAGATAGAGGCCGAACAGCACCAGCCCCTGCAACCCGATGCTCGTGCCGCCGACGCCGCGGTCGGGGATGAAGGCGGCGATGATCAGCGCATAGACCGGCAATCGCGCCGAACAGGTCATCAGCGGCGCGATCAGGATCGTCGTCAGCCGGTCCTTCGCATCGGGAATCGCGCGCGTCGCCATGATGCCGGGGACGGCGCAGGCAAAGCTGGAGAGCAGCGGGATGAAACCGCGTCCCGATAATCCGACCTTGGCCATCAGCCCGTCCATCAGGAAAGCGGCGCGCGTCATATAGCCCGACGCTTCGAGGAGGAGGATGAAGAGGAAGAGGATCAGGATCTGCGGCAGGAAGACGACGACCGCGCCGACGCCCGCGAGCAGCCCCTCGACGACAAGGTCGCGGAGGAAGTTTTCGGGGAGGTTGGCGACGACCCATTGCTGGAGCACGCCGACTCCGGCTTCGAGCGCGTCGGCAGGCGGGCCGGCCCAGGCATAGACCGCCTGGAACATCACGAACATCAGCGCGAGCAGGATCACGAAGCCCGCGACCGGGTGCAGGACGACGGCATCAACGCGCTGCGTCCAGCGGCGCACCGGGGTTTCGGCAAGCGTCGCGGCGCGCGAAATCGCGCGGGCGCGCTGGTGCAGCGACTTGTCGGCGGCCGGCGCCGCGGCGGCGGCGTCGGTGCGGGGCACCTGCGTCCGCATCGCCTCGTCGAGCGCGGCGAGCAGCTCGGTCAGGCCGCGCCGCCGCACCGCGACGGTCGGGACGACGGGCACGCCGAGTTCGGCCGAGAGCCGTGCCGGGTCGAGCGTCAGCCCGTCGCGCTCGGCAAGGTCGAGCATGTTGAGCGCGACGACCGTCGGCAGGCCGAGCGCGATCAGTTCGAGCGCAAAGCAGAGATGGTTGTCGAGGTTCGCGGCGTCGAGCACGACGACCAGCGCGTCGGGGCGCTGCTCGCCATGCTGGCGGCCCATGATGACGTCGCGCGTCACTGCCTCGTCGGGGCTCGCCGGGGTCAGGCTGTAGCTGCCGGGCAGGTCGATCAGCGAGATCGGGCGGCCGTCGGCGAAGCTGGCATGCCCCGCCTTTCGTTCGACCGTGACGCCCGGGTAATTGGCGATTTTTTGCCGCGCGCCGGTCAATGCGTTGAACAGGCTCGACTTGCCGGCGTTGGGATTGCCGACGAGCGCGATCGACGGGATGGCGCCGGTCATGCGCTTCGCCTTTCGTCCCCGGCGGCCGCTTCGACGGTGATCATTGCCGCCTGCCGCGCGCGAATGATGACGCGCATCCGCCCGACCGCGAGCGCGAGCGGGTCGCGCGAAAAGATGCTGCCGCGATGCAGCGGGGTGATTTCGACGCCCTCCATCAGGCCGAATTCGCGCAGGCGGCGTCCCTCGTCGGCGGACATGGCATTCCAGTCGATACGCGCGATCCGCACCGCAACGCCCAGCGGCGCCCGGTCCAGCAGATGTTCAAGTGCAGCAGTCATTGCGAGCGATTATCAATAACAATCGCCCGACGCCAGTTCTTTATCGTGGGCCGATCAGCGTCCCGGGTAGCGGAGACGGCCGACGAAGCGGGCGAGGCTCGGTCGTTCGATGCGGTTCGCGGCGCGGCGGTGTTTCCAGCTTTCGAAGCGCATCACCGCATCAATGCGCCGCGCAAGGAAAGCGCGCGTATCGGCGAAGTCCTCGCTGTCGTCGCTCAGGAACACCGCCATCGTCGAGGCGTAGACGGCGCCGAGGATCGCCCGCTTGCTGTAGTGGTTATAGTCGGTCGCGGTATCGCCCGCGAGGCGCCACATCAGGTCGGCGGCGCGCCAGCCGAGCCTTGCGGCGTGCGGCGCATTGTTCGGTAGCGCGAGGAGCGCCAGCGCGCGGCGCAGCGGTTCGCGATCGGGAGCCAACAGGTCGATGCGCGTTTCGACGAGTGTCGTGATGCGCTCGCGAATCTTCAGCGTCGCGAGCTTTTCCGCAGGCCATTTCGCCGCCATCGCCAAGTCGATATCGGCGAACCATGCGTCGACCATATCGCGGCCGCCGCCGGGAAAGGCGAGCCGTGCGACGTCGGGATCGACGCCGGCACGCGCGGCGGCTCCGATGAGTGCGGCGTCGCCGAACCCGTCGAACGCGGCGTTCCGGGCGATCAGCGGCGCGAGCGTGGCGCGAATCTCGTCGAGGGTGGGATCGGCGGGCAGAATTGAAGCCATAACCATCAGATAGGCCGCGCGGTGCGGCTCGGCAACCGGATCAATACCAGCGCCGCCCCGACCATCATCCCGCCGAACAGGTCGATCGGACCCAGAGTTTCTCCGAACGCCCACCAGCCGGCCAAAGCCGCGACGGCGGGCTGGACGAGCAGGGTCAGCCCGAGGACGAGCGGCGAGAAGCGCGGCAGCGACCAGATGATCAGCCCCTGCCCGATGACCTGACTGGTCAGCGCGAGCAGGATCAGCGGCGTCCAGTCATGCGGCATGACCGATTCGCCGAGCGCGAGCGCAACGCCGAGCAGGATAGGAGCGCTGAAGAAGGAGGAGATGCCAAGCGCGGTCCACGGCGCGAGCGTGCCGCGCACGCGCTGCATCAGGATGACATAGACGGTATAGAGCACCCCGGCGAGCAGGCTGAGCAGGTCGCCGACCAGATAGTCGGGCGACAGTTCATAGCTTTGCCCCATCAGCAGCGCCGAGCCTGCAAAGGCGAGCAGGATTGCCAGCGCCTGCCAGCCGCGGGGCAGGGTACGCGTCAGGAAAATGCTCCACAGAATGAGGAAAAGGCTGGCGCTGTTGCCGAACAGCGTTGCGTTCGCGACCTTGGTCTGGACTATTCCGACGTGCCAAGCGGCGAGGTCGAGCGCGAAGAATACCCCTGCGCCTGCTGCAACGATGACCGCGCCGCGCGGCGGCACCCGTCCGCCCGCTTCGCGCCACGCGAACAGCGCCAGCAGGGGCAGCGCCAGGAGCAGGCGCCAGAAGGCCGAGGCGACGGGGCCGGTATCGGCGAGCCGTACAAGCATCGCGCCAAGCGACAGCGCAATGTTGCCGAATAACAGCGCCGCGAAACCCCAGCGGCCTGCACGGAGCGGCGCGTCGTTCGCGCCAACGATGCCTTCGATCTTCGCTGTCATTTAGATTTTCTTTTGCTACCCACCATTGCCTTGGCGCCCGGGCGTCCATAGCTTCGGGCGCATAGCGGCAGCCCGGCGGGCCGTCGCGGAAAAAGTGGCAAATAGGGAGGTACTATGACTGTATCGCTGTTCGATCCGATCGAGCTGGGCGCCATCGCGGCGCCAAACCGCATCATCATGGCTCCGCTGACACGCGGACGCGCGGGGCCGGGTTTCGTCCCGAACGAACTCGCGCGCGACTATTACCGCCAGCGGGCCTCGGCGGGCCTGATCATTTCGGAAGCAACGGGCATTTCGCAAGAGGGCCTTGGCTGGCCCAGCGCCCCGGGGCTGTGGACCGACGCGCAGGTCGAGGGCTGGAAGCCGGTGACCGACGCGGTGCACGAAGCGGGCGGGCGTATCGTCGCGCAGCTCTGGCACATGGGGCGGCTCGTCCATTCGGTGTTCAACGACGGCAAACAGCCGGTCTCGGCGTCGGCCACGACGGGCACCGGCCGCGCCCACACGCCGGTCGGGCGCCGAGACCTTGAGGAAGCGCGCCCGCTGCGCCTCGACGAGATTCCCCGGCTGATCGGCGATTATGCGAAGGCGGCCGAGAATGCGAAGCGCGCCGGGTTCGACGGCGTCCAGCTCCATGGCGCCAACGGCTATCTGATCGACCAGTTCCTGCGCGACGGATCGAACCTGCGCGACGACGATTATGGCGGCCCGGTCGAGAACCGCATCCGGCTGCTCCGCGAGGTGAGCGAAGCGCTGATCGACGTGTGGGGCAAGGACCGCGTCGCGGTGCGCCTCTCGCCCAATGGCGAAACGCAGGGCGTCGACGACAGTGCGCCCGAAAAGCTGTTTCCGGCCGCTGCGGCGGCGCTCGATGCGCTCGGCATCGCCTTCCTCGAGCTGCGCGAGCCCGGCCCCGACGGCACCTTCGGGCGCACGGACGTGCCGAAGCAGTCGCCGGCGATCCGGCAGGCGTTCAAGGGGCCGCTGATCCTGAACAGCGACTATGACGTCGCGCTGGCCGAAGAGGCGCTGGCGAGCGGTGCGGCGGATGCTATCGCGTTCGGCCGGCCGTTCATCGGCAACCCCGACCTTGTCGAGCGTATCCGCGCCGGCGCCGAATGGGCCGCCGACAACCCGCAGACCTGGTATTCGCCGGGCCCCGAGGGCTATACTGACTATCCCGCGCTGGTCGCGGCCTGAGGTTCCGAAAGGCGCCGTTCCCGCAAAGGAGCGGCGCCTTTTCCTATCCCTTTTCGGCGATCGCCTTGTCGATGATTCCTGCGCCGATCGGGCCGAGGATATTGCTGCCGAAGCGGAACAACAGAAAGACCCCGACGAAGAAGATCACCGGCGCGTTGAACAGCGCGACGATCGACGCGATGATGAAGACGACGGCGATCGTCACGAAGCCGCCGGTCAGCGCTTGCTGGCCCTTTTCGCCGAGCTCGATCGTGCGCGGGCCCTTCGCATCCCACCATTTGCCGGTGACGATCGTCTTGCGGCCGCCAGCCGCGGCGGCGGTAGAAGAGGGCGAACGCGCCGGAATCCGGGGCGGCGGCGGAGCGGCGGCTGCTTTGGGCTTGTCCTCCCACGGCTGCTTGCGGTTCATCGCCGCGACGGCGGCCTCCATCCGGTTGCCGGGGCGCGCGGTCGGCGGCGGCGTGCGGGTCGGCGGGGTTTTCGCGGCGGGCGCCGCTTCGGGAGCAGGTTCGCGCGCGACGGGCCGCATCGGCTCGATGCCCATCTTGCGATCGTAGAGGTCCATGCGCTCGGCGGCGCTGAGCGGGGTCAGCCCCGTCTCCCGGTCGATGACCACCAGCCGTCCGCCGCGCTCGACGACGGAATAGCGGCTGGGGGGTAGTCGATCAGCCAATGCCGAATTGTTCCTTCAGGGACAGCATCGCGAGCGCGGCCTTCGCCGCTTCGCCGCCCTTATCCTTGCGCGTCTTGTCGGCGCGCGCAAGCGCCTGTTCCTCATTTTCGACCGTGAGGATGCCGTTGCCGATCGCAAGGCCGTCGAGGGTCAGCGCCATGATGCCGCGCGCGCTTTCGTTCGAGACCACCTCGAAATGATAGGTTTCGCCGCGGATCACGACCCCCAGGGCGACATAGGCATCATAGCGGCCGCTGTCGGCGGCAAGCGAGATCGCGGCCGGCACTTCGAGCGCGCCGGGGACGGTCACCGTCTCGTGGCTATGCCCTTCGGCCTCGAGCGCGCTCTTGACGCCGTCGATCAGCATGTCGTTCAGGTGGCTGTAAAAGCGGGCTTCGACGATCAGCACATGCGCCATTATGCGGCCTCCCCGGGGATCGAGCGTTCGCCGACGACCGACAGGCCATAGCCTTCGAGGCCGACGAGATTGTTGTGCGAGGGGGTGAGCAGTTCCATCGCATGGACGCCAAGGTCGGCGAGGATCTGGGCGCCGATACCATAGGTCCTGAGGTCCATGCCGCCGCTCGGCGGCGGTGTCGCTTCGGCCTCGGCCGACCCGGGCAGCGGGCGCATCAGCAGGACGATGACCCCCGATCCCGCTTCGCCGATCGCGTCCATCGAGCGCTGCAGGCGGCGCTTACGCGCGCCCGGACGGCCCATCAGGTCGTCGAGCAGCGACACCGGGTGCATGCGCACCAGCGTCACGCTGTCGGGATCGACCGCGCCCTTCTGGAGCACCATGTTGATGCTGCCGTCGATCTTGTTGCGGTAGGATTTGAGCCGCCAGTCGCCGCCGTAATCCGATTCGAACGGTTCGTCGGCGACGCATTCGACCAGCCGGTCGTTGCGATGGCGATAGGCGATCAGGTCGGCGATCGTCCCGATCTTCAGCCCGTGGCGCCGCGCGAAGGGGATGAGGTCGTCGAGCCGCGCCATCGACCCGTCGTCGTTCATGATCTCGCAGATCACGCCCGACGGGTTGAGCCCTGCCAACCGCGCGATGTCGACCGACGCCTCGGTATGGCCGGCGCGGACGAGCACGCCGCCGTCGCGGGCGATCAGCGGAAAGACATGGCCGGGGGTGACGATATCGTCGCGGCCCTTGGCGCCGTCGATCGCGACCGAGACGGTGCGGGCGCGGTCGGCCGCCGAAATGCCGGTGGTGACGCCCTCGCGCGCCTCGATCGAGGTGGTGAACGCCGTTTCGTGGCGCGTGCCGTTGGCGCGGCTCATGAGTTCGAGCCCGAGCAGGTCGACGCGCGCTTTCGTCAGCGTCAGGCAGATCAGCCCGCGGCCGTGCGTCGCCATGAAATTGACCGCATCGGGAGTCGCCATCTGCGCCGGAATGACCAGATCGCCTTCATTCTCGCGATCCTCGTCGTCGACGAGGATGAACATGCGGCCATTGCGCGCCTCGGCGATGATTTCCTCGGGGGTCGCCATCGGCGACAGGTCGCTGCCGTTCGCGAGCCAGTTTTCGAGCTTGCGCAGCGTCTCCGCGGTCGGGTTCCAGCCGGGCGAATCGAGGTCGCGCAGGCTGTTGGCGTGCAGGCCGGCGGCGCGCGCGAGACCCGAACGGGACATGGTCCCGTCGTCGACGATGCCGCGAATGCGGTCGATGAGCTGTGTAGACATGCCGAGGATGTTTCACACTGAAATGTGATTGTCAATCAGGCAATCACATTGGGCCTATCATTTCGGTCCGAACACCGCGCTATTGTCGCGCGGCGCGCCATCGGGCTTCGCCTCGATCAGGGCCAGCAATTGGCCGGTCCGATCGTCGCGCTTGGCATAGTCGCGCGCCGACATGCCGGCGATATGGTCGGCCTTGTCGGCGTTGGCACCGTTCTTGACGAGCAGGCGGACCATCGCCGCATTTTTTGCCTGCACGGCAAGGATCAGCGCGGTTTCACCGCGGCGGTTGACCTGGTCGACCGGTGCCTTGTCATCGAGCAATTCCTGCGCGCCATCGACATAGTTGAGCAGCGCCGCGTGCATCAGCGGCGTCACCCCCTGTCGGTCGGCAATCGAGGGATCGGCGCCCTTGCTGATCAGGAAGCGCAGCCAGCTCGTATCGCGGCGTTTGGTGACGATCGCCAGCGCGGTCTCGCCGCGGTCGGGGTGGCGGGTGTTGACGAGCGTGGCGTCGTCCTTCAGCGCGTCGGTCGCCTTGGTGCCGTCGCGGTTCTCGACCGCCTGCAGGAACGCAAAGCCGCCGCGGAACTGCGCGAGCGCCGGCGACGCGGTAAACGCCCCGGCGCCGATGGCCACGGCGAGCAAGGGTGCGATGAAACGGAATTTCACGCGTCGGAACATATTCGGGCGACCCCTGGCGGTGTGCGCCGTGATGCGACGCAAAGGTTGATTTTCGGCGGCTAGCCGACCAAGGCTGGCCGCATGATGAATATCGCAATTATGGGACAAAAGCTTGTCCGTTCAAGCCTGCTGCTGTTCTTTACCGCGGCGCTTGCCGGATGCGGCGGTCCCGCGGCGTCGCCGCCCGCCGCAAAGCCGCCGCTCGAAGGGGCGCGGATCGGCGGCCCGTTCACGCTGACCGATCAGAATGGCAAGACGGTCAAGGACAGCGATTTCGCCGGAAAATATCGTCTCGTCTATTTCGGCTACAGCTTCTGCCCCGACATTTGCCCCGTCGACCTGCAAAAGCTGATGCGCGGCCTGTCGCAATTCGAAAAGGCCGATGCCGCGCGCGGCGCCAAGGTCGCGCCGCTCTTCATCACCGTCGATCCGGCGCGCGACACGCCCGAAGCGCTGAAGCCCTTCGTGGCACGCTATCACCCGCGTCTGCTCGGACTGACCGGCACGCCCGAGCAGATCGCGGCGGTGGCGAAGGCCTATGTCGTCACCTATCACAAGGTCGAGGGCTCGGCGCCCGACCGCTATCTGATGGCGCACAGCCAGCTCGCCTTCCTGATGGACCCCGACGGCAAGCCGCTGGCGCTCGTGCCGCTCGACGACCCGTCGACCGATCCCGACGAGGGCGCGCCCGACAAGGTTGCCGCCGAGCTGGCGAAATGGGTGAAATGACGATGGCGGGGGCGACATCGCAGCGCCCCTTTTGGGAAGCGCCGCTCGCCAGCCTCGACGCGGGTCAGTGGGAGGCGCTGTGCGACGGCTGCGGCAAATGCTGCCTGCACAAGCTGGAGGATGAAGACACCGGCCGCATCTATCCGACCAATGTCGCGTGCCGGCTGCTCGACCTCAAAACCGCGCGCTGCGGCGATTACAAGCATCGCCGCCTCCACGTCCCCGATTGCCTGACGCTAACCAAGGCCAAGGTCGACGGCATCGAATGGCTGCCCCAGACCTGCGCCTATCGCCTGCGCGCCGAGGGCGAGCCCTTGCCCGACTGGCATTATCTGGTCTGCGGCGACCGCGATGCCGTCCACCGCGCCGGCGAATCTATCGTCGGCTGGACGGTCAGCGAGGATATGGCCGGGCCGCTCGAGAATCACCTTGTCGAACGCATCGTCTGATTTCCGGGCAGAGGGCCCACATATCCTGGTCGGCGACGAAGCCTGGCCGGTGCGGCTTGTCCATCACGCGCAGTCGCGCCGTTACCGGCTGGTGTTCGACGCGCCGCGCGGCGAGCTGCGCCTGACCCTGCCGCGCCGCGCTAATGCCGCGCGCGCGCTCAAATGGGCGAGCGAGCAACAGGAGTGGCTCGCCGAACAGGTCGGCAAGGCGGCGCTGCCGGTGCTTGTCGGACCCGGTGCGGCGGTCCCCGTTTTCGGTGCCCTCCGCCGCATCGACTGGTCGGCAGCGGCGCCGCGCGCGGTGCGGCTGAGCGACGAGGCGCTGACGCTTGGCGGGCCGCGCGAAACCGTCGGGCGGCGCGTCGAGCGCTGGCTGAAGGGCGAGGCGCTGGCGCTGATGGAGCGCGAAAGCCGCGACATTGCCGCGCGCGCCGGGCTGGCGGTCGGCCGCGTCGGCGTCGGCGATCCGCGCAGCCGCTGGGGCAGCTGCACCGCGACCGGCGACCTTCGCTATAGCTGGCGGCTGGTGATGGCGCCCGCGCACGTCCGCCGCGCGACCGTCGCGCACGAAGTCGCGCATCTGCGGCACATGGACCATGGCCCTGATTTCCACGCGCTGGTCGACGAACTCCACGACGGCGACGTCGCCGCGGCGCGCGGCTGGCTGCGCCGCGAAGGCCGCGGGCTCCACCGCTACCGGTTTACGGCCTAACTGATCATTGCGAATTGGCGGCTTTCGGCTGGTTGCTGCTGTTTAGGCCAACCCCACCCGTTCGCATCGAGCGAAGTCGAGATGCCCCTCGGGCTAGGCGCAACCTCGATGAGTGTCTCGACTTCGCTCGACACGAACGGGAATAGAGGACGGTCCGCTCCCCACCCCATACCGGCCGGTCGCGTTAGTTGCCGTCGGTCCGCGCCGGTTCGCGCGGGGGTGCTTTCACCACGGGGGGCACCACGACCTTGGGCTGTGCGGGCGCTTTCGTCTGCGGTGGCGCCTTGGGCGCAGCGCCGTTTTCGGGCGGTCGCCGGCCCGTCTGCTCCTCGATCCACTGCTGGTTGAGCACCGGCCCGTCGTCCTGCGGCGGCGCCGCCGGCGGGGCATCGCCCTGCGGCGGGCGGCTGTCATAGGGAAGCTCGATCGGCATGCCATTCTCGTCGGTCAGTCCGCCGCCGCCTTCTTCGGGGGCGCCGAAATAGGCGTCATCCTCTTCCTCGAGCTGCCATTCGGGCAGCTTGACCTCGGTATCGAAGGCCTCGACCGGGCGCCGCGCGACCGCGACGCGCATGAAGTCGGCAAAGGCCTTGGCCGGCGCACGGCCGCCCTGCAGCCCGCCGACGGGTTTCGCATCGTCGCGGCCCATCCAGACGCCGGTGGTGATGCCGCTCGAAAAACCGAGGAACCAGCCGTCCTTGTTGCTCGACGTCGTGCCGGTCTTGCCCGCGACGGGGCGCCCGATCTGCGCCGCCCTACCGGTACCGGTCGCAACCGCGGTCTGCAGGAGGTCGGTGATGCCCGCGGCGACCCAATTGTCGACCAGCACCTGCCCGCGCTCCGCCGGGCGCTGGTAGAGCAGGCGGCCGTCGGCAGTGGTGACCTTGGTGATGCCATAGGGCTGCACCGACACGCCCTTGCGCGCCACCGCGGCGAAGGCGGCGGTCATGTCGATCGCGCGCACCTCGGCGCTGCCGAGCACCATCGACGGGTGGGTGTTGACCGGCGTCGTGATCCCGAAGCGGCGCGCCATGTTGGCGACCGCCGAAAAGCCGACCTCGTCGCCCAGTTTCGCCGCGACGGTGTTGACCGAATAGGCGAAAGCGGTGCGCAGCGTCATCGCACCCGAAAAGCGCCCCGACGAGTTGCGTGGGCTCCAGCCGTTGATCGTCACCGGTTCGTCGACCACTTCGTCGTCGACCTTATAGCCCGATTCGAGCGCCGCCATATAGACGAACAATTTCCACGCCGACCCCGGCTGGCGCAGCGCCTGCGTCGCGCGGTTGTAGTTCGAGGTGACATAGTCGGTGCCACCGATCATCGCGCGCACCGCGCCGTCACGGTCGAGCGCGACCAGCGCGCCCTGCACGCCCTTCGGCACATTGGCTTGGATCGACGCGGTCGCCGCGCGCTGCATGCCCAAATCGATTGTCGTATAGACGTCGAGCGCCTCGCTGCCCTCGTCGATCAGCATGTCGAGCTGCGGCAGCGCCCAGTCGGTGAAATAGCGCGCGCTGTTCTGACCCGTTTCCGCCGCCAGCTGGACGTTGGCAGGTTCGGCGCTATCCGCCTGTGCCTGCGTGATTACCCCCGCGTCGACCATGACGTCCAGCACGACCCCGGCGCGGCCCAGCGCCGCTTGCGCGTCGGCGGTCGGCGAATAGCGCGACGGCGCCTTGACCAGCCCCGCTACCACCGCCGCCTCCGAGAGAGACATTTCGGTCGCGCTATGCCCGAAGAAGCGCCGCGAGGCGGCGTCGATGCCATAGCTGCCGCCGCCGAAATAAACCTTGTTGAGATAGAGTTCGAGCAGTTCGTCCTTCGAGAATTTCCATTCGAGCGCCAGCGCGAGGACCATTTCGCGCATCTTGCGCGTCCAGGTGTAGCTGTTCGACAGGAAGATGTTGCGCGCGAGCTGCTGGGTGATCGTCGAGGCGCCCTGCAGGCGGCGGCCGCTGCCGCGATTCTTCACCGCGACCGCCGCAGCGCGTGCCATCCCGACGGGATCGACCCCGGGATGATAGCGGAAGCGCCGGTCCTCGACCGCGACCATCGCGTCCTGCATCACCTGCGGCGTCTCGCGCAGGGTCAGCCAGCGGCCGTAATTCGGCCCGAGCGACAGGAAGACCGTCCCGTCGGCGGCGTGGATGCGGATCGTCTGGCCGGCGGGCGATTTCTTGAGCTCCTCGAAGCTCGGGATACGCTGCACCGCGATGCCGACCGCGACCGCGACCGCGACCGCGCCGACGAGCGCGAGGCCGAGTCCCCAGCGGAACAGGCGGCGCAGCCAGACGCGCCAGCGCGGCGGCTCGCCATTCGGGGACGCGCCGCTGCCTTTGCCCGCAGATGATGATTTACCCGACGATGCCTGCTGTCGTTCGCGGCGCAAAGCGTTATTTTCCTTCCCTCGCCGCGCCCTGTCTGCGGCCCTTCATCGTCAGCCCCCCGGCGAAGGGGTTCAGTCCTTGCCGGTGCTTGCGTCATCCTGCCCGCGGTCCGCGAAGTCAAGCGCCGCGCTGTTGATGCAATAGCGCAGCCCGGTCGGCCCGGGGCCGTCGGGGAAGACGTGGCCGAGATGGCCTTCGCACGTCGCGCAGCGCACTTCGGTGCGCACCATGCCGTGGCTGGTATCGCTGAGTTCCCTGACCGCCGCACCCTCGGCCGGTGCGGTATAGCTCGGCCAGCCCGAACCGCTGTCATATTTGGTGCGGCTGTCGAACAACGGCGCGCCGCAGCCGGCGCAGCGGTACATGCCGTCACCCTTGTGGTCGGTATATTTGCCCGTGAAGGCGCGTTCGGTGCCGCCCTCGCGCAGCACATGGTGCGCCATCGGGTCGAGGGTCTTTTCGGGGTTCGGATCGGTCATGCGGAAAAAACTCCTTTTCAGGCGTCCCGATCCCGGGACCGCCGTCGTTGCCGATAATATCGGACCGAAAGCGCCCGGCGGCAAGGGGAAGCCGCTCAAGCGCCCCGGATGCGCGTTGCGTGCGATACCCATTGCACGAGCCGCGGCAGCAAGGCTGCGAGCGAGATCACACCGCCAGCGAGATACGGATTTTCACCCGCGCGCCAGACGATATTCGCGAGCGCGAAGGGGCGCGCCATGCGGCTTGCCAACCGCCGCTGGAAAGCGGGCGCGGCACAGGGGCCGCCGCGACGCCATGCCGCCACCGCCGCAGCGGCGCTGGCAAAGGCAAGGCCCATGCCCTCGCCCGCAAGGCTGGGGATGACCCCCGCCTGATCGCCGAGGCGGAAGAGGCCGGCTTCGCCGCTCTGCGCGCGCCAGCCATAGGGGACATGGCCGATCGCATCGACATTGTGCGTCCAGTCGGCGTGCGCCAGCCGCGCGCCGAGCGCCGGATGCGCGTCACCGAGCGCACGGAGCAGCGCGGCGGGATCGCCTCCCGCCGCGTCGAGCCGCGATTTATGCGCGGCGAGGCAAAGATTGCCGCTGCCGTCCTCCTGCCGCACCAGCCCGGCATAGCCGCGATCGAACAGGTGAAGCTCGACCGCGTCGCCGACCAGCCGGTCGAGCGCCGGGTGGGCGGGGAGCCGGAGGCGCAGGCCGATCACCGGGTCGCGGCGTTGCCATGCGGCGGGATCGCGGGGGAATCCCCGAAAGCCATGCTTGCCCGCGGCGAGGAACAGCGACGGCGCGGCGAGGCTGGCGCCGTCGCGCGTCTGCACGGCGCCGTCACCGATCGCGGTGGCATGGACGCCGCGTTCGAGGCCGGCGCCGGCGCGCTCGGCCGCCGCCTGCAGCGCGGTGTCGAGCCGGCGGCGCGAAACCCCGAGCGCGGGCGCGGGCAGCATCGTTTCGCTGCGGCGTGTGCCCGCGAATAGGCGCACCCGCGCGACCGGCTGGCCCCCGAGCAAAGCGGGGTCGATGCCGAGACCCTCCAGGCGCGCGAGCGATTGCCAGCTCAGGAAGCCGCCGCACAGTGCATCGCCGGTTTCGCGCGACCGTTCGAGCAGCAGCGGCTTTGCACCCGCGCGCGCCAATCCGATCGCCGCCGCCGACCCCGCGGGCCCGGCGCCGATCACGATCGCCTCGCTCACCGGATCCGCTCGACGCAGAGCCGGTAGGGAAAGCTGCGGAAGATCCGGCACGCGCCGGCGCTTTCGGGCAGCGCCGCCGCGAGCATCGCCTGCCATTCGGCGCGGCGGAAGCTGCGCCCGACCGACAATTGCCCGTCGCGCCGCACGATCGGGTCGGCGAGCGCCAGCACCGCGAGCAGCGGAAAGCCCATGAAGGGCAGGCGCTGGCGGTGGAGGTCGTTGACCAGCCAGCCGCGCGCGCTTTCGGCCTCCATGAAGCGCAGAAACCCGGTGCGCTGCGTCGGCGTCATATGATGGGTGACGAGGCTGGAGAGGATGATGTCCCACCCCTGCCCCGCCAGATCGCGATAATCACCGGTCACCAGCCGCGCGCGCCCGCCGAGCCGCGCCTCGGCGACCGGCGCGCTTTTGGGGTTGAGGTCGACCCCGGCAAGCTCGAGCGCGACGCCGCGCCGATCGCCCCAACGCGCGATGCGGGCGAGCATGTCCCCGGCACCGAAGCCGACGTCGAGGATGCGCCACGGCCGGCCGCCGGTCCCGCGCGCCCGGACCCGCTCCAGAAAGCCCAGCGTCGGGCGCGGCGCCATGGTCAGCGCGTTGATCCGCGACAGGTCGGCAAGAACCCTGGCATAACGTTCGGGCGGCAGTTCGACCGCATCCATTTCCTCCTCGCGTTCAATTGGCGCGCCAAGGCTCGCGAACGGGTTCATGACGCGGCGAAACGGATCGCTTCGGCGGCAAGGCCGGGGCCGAAAGCGATCGCAATCCCCTGCCCCGTCGCGCCGCGCGCCATCATGTCGGCAAGGACGAAGAGGATCGTCGCCGACGACATATTGCCGAAGCGCGACAGCACTGAACGGCTGTCGGCGAGCGCTTCGGGGCGAACCGCAAGCGCATGTTCGACCGCGTCGAGCACCGACCGGCCGCCGGCATGCACCGCGAGCAGCGGCGGCGGTCCCGTGTCGCCGAACAGCAGCTGCTGCGCGCCGGGGGCCGCGAGCGCGTCGCGCAGCCGCGCCGGCACCTCGCCCGACAGGACCATTTCGAACCCCTTGTCGCCGATGTCCCAGCGAATGAGATCCGCGCTCTCGTCCAGCGCGAGGCTCGTCCCTTCGCCGAGCTCCATGCCGCCCGGGGCGGCCGACACGATCCCTGCGGCGGCGCCGTCGCTGAATTGCAGCATCGCGAGCAGCGGTTCGGGCTGGTCGGCGAGGCTGAGGTGGAGCGTCGACAGTTCGACGCTGACGACGAGCACGACCGCCTCGCGGTCGGATCGCACGATATGGCGCGCGGTGCGCAGCGCGGTGATCCCGGCGTAACAGCCCATGAAGCCGATCAGCACGCGCTCGACGGTGGCGGACAGGCCGAGCCGCCGGGCAAGGATCTGGTCGATCCCCGGCGCGACGAAGCCGGTGCAACTCGCCGCGACAATATGGGTGATGCGCCCCGGATCGAAGGTGTCGCCGAGCGCCGCAATCGCCTGCATCGCAAGATCGGGCGCGTGCCGCGCATAGGCCGCCATCCGCGCCGAGGTCGGCGGCAGGCCGGGAACGTCGTAAAAGCCGCCGGGCGCAACCGGCGAGCCGCCGTCGGGCGTCGGCGGTAGCACCGACCAGCGATGCTCGATCCCCGACCGCGCCGCCATCCGCGCGAAGAGGGCGCGCAGGCGCGTATCGGCAAGGCGCGGCGTCGCCCAGTCGATGAACGGCCGGTGGATGTCGTGATCCGGGACAGCGGTGGCGAGGGCGTTCAGCCGGACGGGCGGCGGGGAGCTGTTCATCGCGCGGGTGTGACCCAAAAGCAGGGGGCTGGCCAGCGAATTGGCGCCGCGCCGGCTTTACGCAAGCTTAACCATGAAATGATAGGCGCAGGTCTGTGAAAATGCGCCTTTTCCTTTGTCTGGCCCTGTTCGCCCTGTTCGCCCTGCCGTCCGCGGCGACGGCGCAGTGCCTGCTCTGCGCCCCGGACGCGGCGAAGGGCGCGGCATCGACTCGCAAGGCCGAAACGCCGCTGCGCATCGATGTCGAAACCCAGCTCGACATGGGCCGCGTCGCGGTCGGCGCGACGGGCGGTACGATCGAGGTCGATCCGGTGTCGGGCGTGCGCCGCCTCGGCGGCGATGTCGTCGACCTCGGCGGCTTTGCGCTGACCGGCACCGTCACGGTGCGAGGCGAGCCGGGCGCCGAGGTGCGCGTGATCCTGCCCGCGACGATCGAACTCGAAGGGGGCAATGGCCGCCGCGCGCGCGTCACCGGCCTTGCCACCGACCTTGCGGCGGCACCGCGGCTCGGTCCCGACGGGCGCCTGCAATTCCGTTTCGGCGGCCGGCTGCAGGTCGCGGCGCTCGACGACGGAGATTATCGCGGGCGGATTCCGGTGACGGTCGAATATCAATAGCGCGCCAGCCGGGCGTTGACACCGGCCCATATTTTCGCTGATAGGGACCGTAACGGGCCGACGCGGACGCCCGTTCAGACGGTGTCCGTCCAAGTCCGCTCCATCCCGCCGCATCTGCGGCGCACGGAGCGTTTATGGCCACCGACCAATTTCCCGAATCTCGTCCATCGCAGCTCGGCCTCGCGGCGCTGTTCCTGAAATTCCTCCGCTTCGGCGCTCTCGCTTTCGGCGGCCCGGTCGCGCAGATCGCGATGATCCGGCAGGCGCTGGTCGAGGAGGAGCGCTGGATCGACCCGGCACGCTTCAACCGCCTGCTTGCAGTGCTGCAAGTCCTGCCCGGACCCGAAGCGCATGAACTGTGCGTGCACCTTGGCATGGTGGCGCGGGGCCGGATCGGCGGTTTGCTCGCGGGGCTGGGCTTCATGCTGCCCGGCCTCGTACTGATGCTGCTGGCGGGATGGCTCTATACGACATGGGTCACTGGTCACGCGGGGCTATCGGGCGTGCTGCTGGGGGTGCAGGTCGCCGTGCTGGCGATCATTCTGCGCGCCGTCGTCAGGATCGGCCAGCATATCGTCGAGGACTGGCTGCTCGGGGCGATCGCAGCCGCCTGCCTGCTCGCGACGCTGGCGGGCGTACCGTTCTGGATCCCGCTCGTCGCCGGCGGGCTGGTCTATGCCAGCTCGCATCGGCCGATGCTGGCGGCGATAACCTTGGCTGCGGCGGTCGCGGTCGCCTTCGCCGCGCGCCTGATCGCCATGCCCGGTGCGGACGCCGCGATCGCGACGGGAGCGCCGGTGACGCTCGCCGCGCTGTTCGTCGCTGGCCTGAAGGGCGGGCTACTGACCTTCGGCGGCGCCTATACGGCGATTCCCTATGTTCGCGCCGACACGGTGGGGCGCGGCTGGATCGGCGATGCGACCTTTCTCGACGGGATCGCGCTGGCCGGCGTGCTGCCGGCGCCGCTCGTCATCTTCGCGACCTTCGTCGGTTATGTCGCCGGCGGGGTCGGCGGCGCGCTCGCGATCACCGCGGGGATGTTCCTGCCCGCCTTCGCCTTTTCGCTGATCCTGTTCGAGCGGCTGGAGGCGATGGTCGAAAATCCGGCGCTCCACCGGATATTGGCGGGTGTCGCGGCGGCGGTCGTCGGCATCATCGCCGCGACCTTCTTCCAGCTCGGCGCGGCGACCGGCGCGCGCGTCCCCGACACTCTCCTTGCCGTGCTGCTCTTCGCTCTGGCGCTGGCGGCCGTCTGGCGGTTGAAGGGGGCGTGGGTCACCCCGGCTGTCGTCGCGGGCGGGGCCGTTGCCGGCTGGCTGCTCCTGTAGATGTCTAGGGTCCGTACTCAATTACGGCGGCGTCGAGGTTTGAAGCAAAATGGCCCAGTGCGAGGAGAGAGGGCGAAGTAATATGTCGATATTTCAAGCCTTCTCGACGAAGCAATGGGCCATTTTGATCAAATCCCTGCGGGACGCCCAAATGGCTTCCATCTCGGTCCGAAAGCCGCTTGGAAAGGCCACCAGCCTTCCCGGCGCGTCTTTCGGCCCGAGTTGTTCGCCATTTGGGCGCCTCGACGCAGCTGTAATTGAGTACGGACCCTAGTCCCGCGATCCGAACAGCGCCGTCCCGACACGGACATGCGTCGCGCCGAGCATGACCGCGGTTTCGTAATCGCCGCTCATCCCCATCGAGCGCAGCGGCAGGCCGTGGCGCTCGGCGAGTTCGTCGAGCAGCGCGAAATAGGGCGCGGGTTCGAGTTCGGCGGGCGGGATCGCCATCAGCCCTTCGATCTTCAGCCCGGCTTCTGTTGCTTCCGCCAGCAACCCCGGAAGATCGGCGACCGCGCAGCCGCCCTTCTGCTCCTCGTCGCCGATATTGACCTGGACGAACAATAGCGGCTGCCGCCCGACCTTAGCACAGGCCTTGCCGAGCGCCTGTACCAGCGAGGAGCGGTCGACCGAATGGATCGCGTCGAACAGCAGCGCCGCTTCCTCGGCCTTGTTCGACTGGAGCTGGCCGATCAGGTGGAGCGCGATGCCGGGCGTTTCGCGCTGCAGCGCGGGCCATTTCGCCGCGGCTTCCTGCACCCGGTTCTCACCGAAGTGGCGCTGGCCCGCCGCGATCAGCGGACGGATCGCGTCCGCGTCGTGGGTCTTGGACACGGCGATCAAGGTGACGTCGCCTGCGCGCCGCTGCGCGCGGCTTGCCGCGCCCGCGATGGCCGCCTCGACACCGGCCAGCCTGTCTGCCGCTTCGCTCATAAATCATCCTGCCTCGGCGGCGCGTTGCGTGCGCCCGCGACGCGCCTATAGAAAGCGCGATGACCGGGCGCCACCCCCTGCCGAGCCAATGGCTGTTCAGCGACGAACGGATCGCGGAAGATATGGCGGCGCTGGCGGCGCGATTGCCGCCCGGCAGCGGTATCGTGCTGCGCCACGACGGCCTCGCGAAGGGGCCGCGCTGGCGCCTCGCACGGCGGCTGATGCGCCTCGCGCGGGCGCGGCGGCTGGTGCTGCTGTTCGCCGGATCGCCTGCCGAAGCTAGGCGCTGGGGCATGGACGGCGTCCACCTGCGCCAGCACTTGGCCCGCGACGCAGCGCGCGCGCGCCGGCTCGGCCTGATCCTCACCATGCCGGTCCACGACGCGCGCGAGGCGCGCCGCGCGCGCCGCGCCGGGGCAGATGCGGTCTTCATCTCGCCGCTCCACCCGACACGCTCGCATCCGGGTGCCCCCGCGCTCGGCGTGGCGGCGTGGCTGCGGCTCGCGCGGACGGCGGGGGCCCAGCCGGTTGCGTTGGGCGGAATGACCCCGGGACGCGCGCGCCAACTCAAACGCGCGGGCGGGATGCCGGGCTGGGCCGCGATCGATGCATGGGTGGAAAAAGGGGCGAAGAAAGATTGCGGGCGGAAGCGGCCACTCTCTCCATCGTCACCCCGGACTTGATCCGGGGTCCATGACTTCGGCGCTGTAGTGGATCCCGGATCAAGTCCGGGATGACGAATTATATCAGAATGACCTTGCTTTACCTTAGAAGCGGAACGCGGTTCCGACGTAGACCGCCTGGCTGTCGCGCCGCGAATCGGTCAGCGGCTCGACGCGGTCGTCGCTGCGATAGCGAACGCCGGCGGTGACATCGATATTCTTGGTCAGGCGATAGCTGCTGACGACATCGACCGTCTGGTCGTTGCCCGGCGCGGTGAGGCGGTCGGTCGCGCCGGCGGGATCGCTCGGCCGCGTCAGCATCTTCGTCGCGAAGCGCGACTTCTTCTCGGCCTGTTCGGGCGCGCGTGCGACCGGCAGGTTCCTGAGGTCGGTTCCGCGCGGGAGCTGCGGCGTGACGAATTTCTCGAACCCGACCGAAGCGCCGAGGTTATACGCGACCGGCGCGATCGCGACCGGGGTGGTGCGGCCGCTGGCGATGGCCGCGGTGCGCGCCGCGCTCGAGCTGTCGTCGCGCGAGCGAATCACGACGGTGATCGCGCGGTTCTTGCGGCTGTCGTCGGTGATCGCGGGGGTGAAGATGAAGCTGCGGCGCGCTTCCGCCGACATCTTGGAATAACGCGCGATCAGGCGCGGGTCGCCCGAAGCCGGGGTGAACTGGCCGAGCAATGTTTCGGAAAGGGCGGTGTCACGGATGCGGTCGGCACGCGTCATCGCCGCCAGTGCCGGCGGCAACGCAAGCGAAATCGCCGCCGCAGCGACGAGACCGGCTTTCCAAAAATGTCGCGGTTTCCGCGCCATTGCTCTGCGACTCCATCCCCAATCGAGTCGGAGATAGGACGAGTCCGGCGATATTTCCAGTGATTCCATACCGATTAATCGCACAAGGCCAGCTTTTCACCGAGTTGTTGCGCGATGATCACAGTTTCGCGCCCGCATGAGCGGTGCATGAATGGCCGCGAGCGCAAAATTGCCGCGCTTGCCGGACGGCGGCAAGAGCGATAGAGACGCTGGAAATTCCCGTATGCGCGGCCGGATTTTCTTCTGCCCGGCGGCGCCCAAGATAAGGTATTTCGGCATGTTCAAGCTTTCGGTTCTTGCCACGTCCGGTCGCGGTCCGGCCACGCTCGCGCTGCTCGGCGTCGCGGCGCTCGGCCTTGCGGGCTGCGGCGGCGGCAAGGAACGGCCGCGTGCCGATCTGGCCGCGAGCCAGGTGACGACGATCGGCGTCAACGCCTATCTGTGGCGCGCCTCGCTCGATGCCCTGTCGTTCATGCCCCTGCTTTCGTCCGATTCGTCGGGCGGCGTCATCATCACCGACTGGTACGCCAATCCCCAGAATCCGGGCGAGCGGCTGAAGGTGACGGTGTCGATCCTCGATCGCGACCTGCGCGCCGACGCACTGCGCGTCGCCGCGTCGCGTCAGGTGTCGCAGGGCGGCGTATGGGTCGATGCGCCGGTGCAGGCGGCAACGGTGCAGAAGCTCGAGGAAATCATCCTCACCCGCGCCCGCGACCTGCGCCGCGGCGCCATCGAAGGCTGATCCAGAGGCGCGGATCGCGCCAGACTAGACAAAACGGGGTAGCAGAAAAATGACCCGCGAAACGCGCTTTGGCGCTTTGGCTGCCGATGCCCGCTGGCAGGCGGCATGGGACGCCGCAAACAGCTTTGCGACCAATGAATCGGGCGACAAGCCGAAGGCCTATATCCTCGAGATGTTCCCCTATCCGTCGGGGCGCATCCATATGGGGCATGTCCGCAACTATGCGATGGGCGATGTGCTGGCGCGCTTCAAGCGCATGACCGGGCACGACGTCCTGCACCCGATGGGCTGGGACGCGTTCGGCATGCCCGCCGAAAATGCGGCGATGGAAAAGGGCGTCCATCCCGGCGGCTGGACGCGCGACAATATCGCGGCGATGCGCGGCCAGTTGAAACGCCTCGGCCTCGCGATCGACTGGAGCCGCGAGCTCGCGACCTGCGAACCCGATTATTACGGGCAGGAGCAGGCGCTGTTCCTCGACCTGTTTGCGGCAGGACTGGTCACGCGCAAGGAAAGCTACGTCAACTGGGACCCGGTCGACATGACCGTGCTCGCCAACGAGCAGGTGATCGACGGCCGCGGCTGGCGCTCGGGGGCGCTGGTCGAGAAGAAGAAATTGTCGCAGTGGTTTTTGAAGATCACCGACTTTGCCGACGAACTGCTCGAAGGGCTGGGCGGCCTCGATAGCTGGCCCGACAAGGTCCGCCTGATGCAGGAAAACTGGATCGGCAAGTCGCAAGGGCTGGAGTTCAGCTTCAAGCTGGCCGGCGGCGCGGTCGGTTTCGACGTGTTCACGACGCGTCCCGACACGCTCTATGGCGCGAGCTTCGCGGCGATCTCGCCCGACCATCCGCTCGCTGAAAAACTCGCGAAGGATTCGCCCGAGCTGACGGCGTTCATCGAGGAATGCCGGCGTCAGGGCACCGCGGCCGAACAGATCGACACCGCCGAGAAGCTGGGTTTCGACACCGGCATTTCGGTCGAGCATCCGCTCGATCCCAACTGGCACCTGCCCGTCTGGGTCGTGAACTATGTGCTGATGGATTACGGCACCGGCGCGATCTTCGGCTGCCCGGCGCACGACCAGCGCGACCTCGATTTCTCGCGCAAATATGGCCTGCCCGTCCATCGCGTCATCGCCGACGGCGACGAGACGGGGCAGGTTTTCCACGGCGACGAGGCCTATGTCGGCCCCGGCAAGCTGGTGAACAGCCATTTCCTCGACGGGATGACGATCGACGAAGCGAAGGCCACCGTGATCGCGCGCGCCGAGCATGAGGGCTGGGGCAAGGGCACGACAGTGTGGCGCCTCCGCGACTGGGGCGTCTCACGCCAGCGCTATTGGGGCACGCCGATCCCGTTCATCCATTGCGATGCCTGCGGGCTGGTACCGGTGCCGAAGAGCCAGCTCCCCGTCGTGCTGCCCGAGGACGCCGATTTCTCGGTCCCCGGCAATCCGCTCGACCGCCATCCGACCTGGAAGCATGTCGCCTGCCCGTCGTGCGGCGGCGACGCGGTGCGCGAGACCGACACGCTCGACACTTTCGTCGATTCGAGCTGGTATTTCCTGCGTTTCGCGTCGGCCCCCGCGGACAAGCCCTTCGATCTCGAGGTGATCCGCCGCTGGCTGCCCGTCGACCAGTATATCGGCGGTATCGAACATGCGATCCTCCACCTGCTCTATGCGCGCTTCTGGACGCGCGCGCTCAACAAGCTCGGGATGATCGACATCAAGGAGCCGTTCGCCAGCTTGTTCACACAGGGCATGGTGACGCACGAAACCTACAGCCGCGCGCAGGGCGAAGGCCTGCCGCCGCTGTTCTTCACTCCCGACGAGATCGCCCGCACCGCCGATGGCGCGACGCTCGAAGCCGATGGCGCGCCGGTCGATGTCGGCCGCGTGATCAAGATGTCGAAGTCGAAGAAGAATGTCGTCGATCCCGACGCCATCCTCGACCAATATGGCGCCGACGCGGTGCGCTGGTTCATGCTCTCCGACAGCCCGCCCGAACGCGACCTGCCGTGGAGCGAGGCGGGCATCGAGGGCGCGTGGCGCTTCGTCCAGCGGCTATGGCGGCTGTTCGGCGATACCGACAATAGCGGCGACGGCGGCGAGGATATGAGCCTCGCGCGCAAACTGCACCAGACGATCGCCGGCGTTGCCGCCGACGTCGAGGCTTTGGGCTTCAACAAGGCGGTGGCGAAAATCCATGCGCTCGCGAACGAGATCGAAAAGGCAAAGCCGTCGGCGACCCGCGCCGAGGCCTGCCGCACGCTCGTCCTGCTCGTCGCGCCGATGATGCCGCACCTTGCCGAAGAGGCATGGGCGGCGCTGCCCGCTGGTCAGCGGACGACGGCGATGATCGCCGATGCGGCGTGGCCCGCCGCCGATCCGGCACTGCTCGTCGATGACGAGGTGACAATCGCCATCCAGATGGCGGGTAAGCTGCGCGATACGATGACGCTCGCCAAAGGCCTCGACAAGGATGCGGTGGAAGCCGCGGCGCTCGCGCGTCCGCGCATCGTCGAGTTGCTCGCGGGCGCGGCGCCGAAGAAGGTGATTGTGGTCCCCGACCGTTTGGTCAATATCGTACCGTAACTAGGGCATCTTTCACTTCCGTTCGCATCGAGCGAAGTCGAGATGCCCATCGTTCAAGCGTGCTCTCGGGGTGTCTCGACTTCGCTCGACACGAACGGGAATAAGGGTTCATAGTGTCCAAGATGCGCAGCCTTCTGATCTCCTCTCTCGTTGCCGCCTCGCTGACTATCGGCGGTTGCGGCCTGCGTCCCTTATACGCGAACGGCAGCAAGGGGGCGGTCGCGACGGTGCTCGCCGATATCGACGTCGCGCCGATCGAGGGACATTCGGGCTGGCTCGTCCGCAACGCGCTGCGCGACCGCTTCGTCGCGACCGAGGGCGGGCGCGGGCAGGGCAAACGGCTGCGGCTCGACGTCCGGCTCGAGGACTCGATCACCGGCTTCGGCGTCCGCGCCGACGATGCGGTGACGCGCGAACGCCGCACCCTGCGCGCGCGCTACCAGCTCGTCGATGCGGCGAGCGGCGAAGTGCTGCTCGATGCGACCGCCGCCGCCGACGCAGGGATCGACGTCGTCGGCAGCGAATATGCGACGATCGCCGCCGAAAGCTCGGCGCTCGAACGGCTCGCCTCGGGGATTGCCGACCAGATCGTCGCGCGCCTTGCGGTCTTCGCCGATCGCGGCGGCGCGGCCCCGGCTGCGGCGCCTGCAACGACGCCGCCATCGCCCTAGCTGGCGATGAAAACCGTCAAACCCGCCGAACTCGAACGCCTCTCGCGCCTCGATCCCGCGGTGCGCTTCACGCTGCTCACCGGCCCTGACGAAGCAACGATGGCGGCCGTCGCCGGGCATCTGATTGGCCTCGCCGGCAAGGATGCCGAACGGCTCGACCTGACGGGCACCCAGCTCGCGCAGGATCCGTCGCTGCTCGCCGCCGAAGCCGCGTCGATGTCGCTGTTTTCCCCCGCGCGGGTGATCCGGCTCGAAATCTCCGGCAGCGGCGACGACAGCGTCGCGGCGGTCGAGGCTTTGCTCGCCGCCGACAATGCGATTAACCCGGTGGTCGCGACCGGCGCGTCGGTCACCGCCAAGTCGAAACTGGTCAAGCTGGTCG
Source organism: Sphingopyxis macrogoltabida (assembly GCF_001307295.1). Taxonomy (NCBI): domain Bacteria; kingdom Pseudomonadati; phylum Pseudomonadota; class Alphaproteobacteria; order Sphingomonadales; family Sphingopyxidaceae; genus Sphingopyxis; species Sphingopyxis macrogoltabida. The sequence continues at coordinate 4,482,846 of NZ_CP012700.1, forward strand.
AGGGGTCGGACAGCGCGGTCGCCGCCATCTGTTACCAGCCCGACCGGCGCGCGCTGGTCGGCATCGCGATGGGTGCCGCCGAGGAACAGGGGCTGCGCATCGCCAATTCGGAGGCGCAATTGCTCGTCGACCTCGTGTCGGGCGATCAGGCGCTGATGCGGCGCGAGATCGAGAAGATCGCGCTCTATCTCGACGCGGGGCGCGACCGGCAGCGGCAGGTGACCGCCGCCGACATCGCCGCGCTGGGCGCCGCGACGCACGAAGAAGATGTCAGCGAGTGCATCAATGTCGCGCTCGGCGGCAAGGTGCGCGAACTGCCCGTCATGCTGGCGACCGCGGCGGCGGTCGGCGTCGCCGAAATCCGCATCATCCGCGCGCTGGCGATCCGCGCGATGGAGCTCGCCCGGCTGAGGGCAGAGGTCGATGCCGGCGCGCATCCCGCGACCGTCGTGGCCGCGAAGAGCAGCGGCGTCTTCTGGAAAGAACGCGACGCGGTGACGGCGCAGCTCCACATCTGGGATTCGGTGCGCGTCGCGCGGTTGATGAGCCGGCTGCTCGATTGCGAGCGGGCGCTGAAAGCGTCGGGGACCGCGGGCGCGGTGCTGTTCCGCAAGCTGATGACCGACATCGCGCACCAGGCGGCGCGGGCGCGCTGATCCGCACTTTCTTCCCCTCCCGCCTGCGGCAGGGGCCTAGGCCGAATCGCTTTCCGCCTTGCGCCGTTTCGGCGCGTCGGGCGGGACGAAGGTCCAGATGGTATCGCCCGCCTCGACGCTGGGGCGATGCCCGGCCGAGAAGATCATGAGGTCGCCCGACGGCTTGACCACCGCGAGGCTGTCGCCGCCCGACGCCTTCATCCGCTGCGCATAATCGGCGTAGGTGAACACCTCGGTGATCCGGGTGCGGCTGAACGTCCAGCCCGCCTGCAGCCGGTCGAGCTGTTCCTCGATCGGCGTTCCCGCCAGCGTGAAGACGCGCCCGCGCCGGACATGGCCGGCGCGCGATTCTCCGACCGTCCGGCTGACGCGGTCGTGGCCGATTTCCGCCGCCAGCTCGCTGCAGATCAGCGCGTTATAGGCGTCGTTGTCGGTCGCCGCGATCAGTTGCTGATATTCGCCGAGGTCGAGATGATCCTCGCGCACTTCGTCCAATATGTCGCCATGATAGACCGGCAGATCGGCGCGCCGGGCGCGGCGGAGCGCGAGCTGGCTGGGGTCGGCGACGAGGACCTTGCGATCCTGCGCCTTGATGAATTCGGCGAAGGCGATCGTCCAACTGTTGGCGCCGACGAGCAGCACCCCGTCGCCCTTGCCGCGATCGAGCCCCAGCCAGCGCGCAAAGGGTGCGGCGGTGAAACCGTGCGCAAAGATCGTCGCGATGACGACCGCGAAGGACAGCGGCACCAGCGCCTCGGCCCCGGGCACGCCATAGTCGGAGAGGCGCAGCGCGAAGAGGCCGGTGACCGCCGCGGCGACGATGCCGCGCGGCGCGATCCACGCGACGAACAGCCGCTCCTTGAATGGAATGCGCGTGAACAGGAGCGCGGTCATGATCGTCAGCGGCCGGACGACGAACAACAGCAGGACGAGGAACAGCAGGAAGCGGAACTGGAAATTCTGCACGACGCTCCAGTCGAGGGTCGCCGACAGGATGATGAACACGCCTGAGACGAGGAGGACGGTGAGGTCCTCCTTGAAGCGCATCAGCATGTGGCTCGAATAGGTTTCGCGGTTCGCCATCACCACCCCCATCACGGTGACGGTGATCAGGCCGGTTTCGTGCATGATGAGGTCGGAAAGCACGAAGACCGCGATCACCGTCGTCAGCAGCACCGGCGCTTTCAGATATTCGGGCACCCAGCCACGCGGGAAGGCAAAGGTCAGCGCGAAACCGGCGGCGCTGCCGATGATCACCGCGAGCAGGCTTGCCGCGACCACGTCGGTGGCGATGCCGATCGTGTTCGCCTCTGCCCCGCCATGGGTGATATAGGCAAAGATGCCGACGGCGAGTAGCGCGCCGATCGGATCGTTCACGATCGCTTCCCATTTCAGCATATGCTTGACGCGCGGCGTGATGTTCAGCGAGCGGAGCATCGGGATGATCACGGTCGGCCCGGTGACGACCATGATGCCGCCGAACAGCGCCGCCAGCTCGAACGGCAGGCCGGCGCCATAATAAGCGGCCGCGGTACCGAGCGCCCAGCCAACTGGCACGCCGACGACGACGAGCATGAACACCGCGATCCCCGCATGGCGAAGCTCGCGGAACTTGAGGCTGAGCCCGCCCTCGAACAGGATGACCGCGACCGCGAGCTTGATGATCGGTTCGCGCAAGGCGCCGAAATCGCGCTCGGGATCGATCAGGCCTAGCACCGGTCCGGCGAGGATGCCGGCGACGAGCATCAGCGCGATCGCCGGCTTGCCGGTGCGCCAGGCGGCCCATTGGGCGCCGATGCCGATGACGCCGATCAGGGCGATTTTGACGAGCAGGGAGTCGATCGCGAACATGCGATCAGCCTATGCCATGCTGCGGGAAAGGTTCCAAAAAAGAAGGCGCATATGTCGATTGCGAACGGAAGTGAGAATGTCGGCGTTGGGGTGGTTTCCTGACCGCCCTCTATTCCCCTTCGTGTCGAGCGAAGTCGAGACACCCGTCGGCCTTGCGCCCAGCCTGAGGGGCATCTCGACTTCGCTCGATGCGAACGGGTAGGTTGGCCCAAACGGCAGCTTCCGGCCGAAACCGGCCATTCCGACGGGAGCGGCCAAAGGGCACCGCCCAAAAAGAAACCGCCCGCTCACCGGAATGAGCGGGCGGCTCCTGTTTCGTCCTACGCGATCAGAACTTGCCGCGCAGCGTCACGCCATAGGTCCGCGGTTCGGCGAGGAACTGCGAGAAGATCTGGCGGCCACCCGGATATTGCGGGTCGGCGAACGCGGCGGTGGTCGACGTCGCGCCTTCCTGGAACGGCGAGTTGAAGGCGACCTGGGCATATTTCTTGTTGAACATATTCTGCGCCCAGAGTTCGACGCCCCATTTCTCGTCGGGACCGCGAAGCCCGACGCGGGCGTTGAAGATCGCATAACCGTCCTGCGCCTTCTGCGGGAACAGGTCGGACCCGGTGTTGTAATCGCTGGTCATGCGGCCATCGATATAGACAAGCCCGGTCAGCCCGCTGCCGCCCAGTTCGGGGGTCCAGGTGATGCTGCCGGTCGCGACCAGCTCGGGCGCGTTCGACAGATTGTTGCCCGGCAGCAGGCGCAGCGCCTGATCGAGCGGGGCGCCCGACTTGTTGCCCACCAGATTGCTGCGATATTTGGTGTTCGCATAGGTGAGGCCCGCGGTCATGCGGAAGCTGCGCGCCGGAACCAGCGAGGCTTCGAGTTCGAAGCCCTCGGTGCGCACGCCCCAGCTCACGTCGTCGGGGTTGCAGGCGCCGCTCGCCGACGCGCCGGGATTGTAGTTCGGCGCCCCGGGGAACTTGCTCTGGTCGCGGTCGCCGCCGTTCAGGTCGGCCGAGCAGCCGTTGACCGTCTGGACGATGAAGACGCTGCCGTTGAACGTGTTGAGCTGGAAATTCTTGAAGTCCGACCGGAACAGAGTCAGCCCGACGCCGAACGGCCCCGTCGAATATTTGGCCCCGACTTCATAGCTGTTCACCAGTTCGGGATCGAACTGGAGATTGCCGACCAGCGCCTGCGCGCCACCGACCGCGGCGAAGCTCGAACTCGAATCGGCGCCGGCGAGGATCACCGGGTTTTTCAGCGCCGAGCGGTCGAGGTTGAAGCCGCCCGCTTTATAGCCGCGCGAGAAGCTGGCGTAGAGCATCAGGTCGTCGACCGGCTTGTACGACAGGATCGCGGTGCCGGTCCATTCGTCCTCGCTGCGCTTGTCGTTGATCGACACGCCATCGAGTTCGGAGGTCGAATTGCCCTGACAGCTCAGGCCCAGGATCCCGGCGGCGGTAGCGGCCAGCGGGCCGCTGAGCAGCGGTTCGAACAGCGCTTGGTTCGCGACGCAGGCGGTGTTGTCGTTGGTGAAGCTCGCGTTGAATTTCTTGCGATCGTTCGTGTAGCGGACGCCAAAAGTGAAATCGAGCTTGTCGGTGATGTGGAAGATATTGTGGGTGAACAGCGCCCAGTTGCGATCGTTCTGGCGATAGACGTCGTCGATGCTGCCCTTGTCCGAAATCGACGCCAGATTGTTGACGCCGGCAAGGATGAGCCCGCCGACGCCGGGGGGAAGCGGCAGCAGGTTGTTGGTCAGCGCGAACTGGCCCGCCGGGCTGATGCAGTTGGCCGAGGTCGGGTCATAGAGCGGCACCAGCGTCGAGCCGGTGACGAGGCGGCACGCCGCAAACTTGCCATATTCGCTGCCGAAGCGGAGATTGTCGCGCACCGTCAGCTTTTCGTTGGCGTAGAAACCGCCGACGAGCCAGTCGAGCTTGCCGTCGAACGCTTCGCCCTGCAGGCGCAGTTCCTGCGTGAAGGTGTGGAACTGGCGATAGGCGTCGTCGCTCGGCGCGCGATAGAGGATGTCGACCGCGCCATAGTCGAGATCGCCGGCCTGCCCCGAGCGATATTCGCGGTAACCGGTGATCGAGGTCAGCGTCGCGCCGCCGAGATCCCAGTCGATCTGGCCCGAAAAGCCGTAATCCTTGGTCTTGCCGGCGAAGCTGCGTCCGTCGCTGACCGAGATGTTGCGGCTGTAGCCCTGGTTGAACGCACCCGCCGGCTGGCCGAGGTCGATCAGCACCTGGGTGATGTTGTTCGTCATGTCATCGGCCGGAACGCCCGGGTTGTTGAGGTTGCCGATATAGGGATTGACGCTGTTGTCGATATAGGTCGCGGCGCAGCATTTCTCGTTGCGATAGGTATAGTCGGCGATCAGCCGGATCGACAGCGCGTCGGTCGGTTCGAACAGCAACTGGCCGCGCAGGAAATAACGGTCGCGGTCGTTGACGTCGGTGTTGTTCGTCGTGTCCTTGTAAAAGCCGTCGCGCTTCACCCACACGCCGTCGAGGCGCGCGGCGATCGTGTCGGTGATCGGGCCGGTGACGCTGCCGCCGAGGCGCCAATAGTCGTAATTGCCATAGGTCACTTCGCCCGAGGCGCCAAATTCGAAGCTCGGCTTTTTCGAATAGATGCTGATCAGGCCCGCCGACGAGTTGCGGCCGCCGAGCGTGCCCTGCGGGCCGCGCTGAACCTCGACGCGGTCGATTTCGCCGAGTTCGTTGAGCCCGATGCCCGAACGCGAGCGATAGACGCCGTCGATGAAGACGGGGACCGAGCTTTCGAGGCCGGGGTTGTCGCCGACGGTGCCGATGCCGCGGATACGCGCCGAGCCATTGGCTTCACTGCCGGTCGAGGAGACGAGCAGCGACGGCGCGACCTGGTTCAATTGGCGGATGTCGTTGGCGCCGCTGTTCTGCAGCGTTTCGGCGCTGACCGCCGAAATCGCGACGGGCACGTCGGACAGGAGCTGCGAGCGGCCCTGCGCGGTGACGACGATCGGCGCGTCGCCGCTGTCGTCGGTGGCTTCGTCCTGCGGTGCGGCATCCTGCGCGAAGGCGGGGACGGCGGTCGCGGCGATGGCAATCGAAAGCCCGAGCGCGCTGCTACGCAGCAATCGGGCAGCAAGAAGGGAAGATGATTTCATGGTGGGCACTCCTCTCAACATTTAATTATTTTTGTTGGAGGGCGATCTTAACCGAAGACCGATGCCGATCCAGCGCAACCCCGCGCTTTTACGTCATTTTTGCCCCGGTGATGCTTTTTGGTCACACGCGGTGACATCCCGCCCGCAGGTCGCCGGCGGCTCATCCGCCGATTGCGATGCGGCTTGCCGTAGCGTCATCGCTCGCCCCGCCGCGGCAGGGAAAGGCGACCAACCGACCCTGCGCGACGAGCATCGCGCGGTAGCTGCCAGAAAAATTTGCGGCGATCGCCGGGTGTTGCACGTCGAGCCCGCCGGTCAGGCTGCCGAAAGCGGGCAGAATCAGCCGCCGCGCGTCGCCCGCGAAGCAGGCGCGGGCGACGCTGCGCCCGCGAATCGTCAGCCGCACCTTGGGGTGGAAATGGCCGCTGAGTTCAGGCCGCGTTTCGGCAGGGTCGCATTGATGGCGCAGGACGATACCGTCGATCGCCAGCTCGTCGGCGACCTCGCCGCCCCACGCGCCGCCCGAAAGCCCGTCGTGATTGCCCGCGATCCACAGCAGCCGCGTCGTCGCCGCCTGGCCGTGCAGCCGCCCGGCGACCGCCGGTACGATCCGGCTCGCGGCGTGGCGGTCGTGAAAGCTGTCGCCGAGGCACCAGATTGCGCGTGCACCGGTCTCGGCCGCGAGCCGCGCCAGCCGGTCGAGCGTGTCGTGGCTGTCATAGGGCGGCAGCGGCTGGCCGTGCGCCGCGTACCAACTCGCCTTTTCGAGATGCAGGTCGGCGACGATCAGCGCGCCGTGGCGCGGCCAGAACAGCGCGCGATCGGCGAAAGCGACGAACTGGTGGCCGGCAAAATCGAGGACGGGCGGCGGCGGCATGGCGCCGCTATGGCAAGCTCACCGGCTCGCCACAAGCATCCTCGTCGGGGTAGCCGCGGCAAAGCGCTGCCGCGTTTGGCGGTCGGCCCGGCTCGGCAGGTCGAAGACGACGCGCTTGTTCGGGAAATCGATCTCGACCCGGTCGAACAAGGCCAGGCTGTCCATGCCGAGCAGGAGCGCCGGCCGGTTTTCGATGTTCAGCGCGCGAAACGCCTGTGAATCGGCGAAACTGACCGGCAGGTCGCTCACCTCGGCGCCGTTGATCGTGATCCGCTTGATCGCCGTCCGCATCGCCGGAACCGCCTCGCCCGATACCGCATTGAGCACGGTCGGGAAAAAGGGCACGCGGTTCTGGCGCCGCGCGGCGACCAGCCGCTGGAGCGCCAGATTGCCGACGCTGGTCTGCGCCCCCGTGTCGACGATCACGTCGACGCGCTTGCCGTCGATCCGCGCATCCGACAGGATCAGCCGCCCCGCCATGTTGCGCGCGGTGACGACGATCGCGTCGTCGTCGTGGATGATCGGCTTCGCGCGCGGCCGCGAATCGAGAATCTCCATCGTCTCGGCACGAAAGTCGATCAGCACGCGGCGCTTCTCGAGCATGTCGACCCCGATCAGCCCCGCGGCCCCGATATGCCGCCCCGAGAAGGCAGGCGCCTCGAACGGCGACAGGCTGAGATCGGTCATCTGCAGCGCCGCGACGCGATAGCTTTGGACGATCGCCGAGCTGCCGATCGTCGCGAGGCGGAGCTTCGCGCCCTCGGCGAGGCCGAGGCGGTCGGCGAGTTCGCGGGCGATCACCGTCCGTTCGGCGCCGGTATCGACCAGAAAGGAAAAGGGCCCCTGTCCGCCGACCATCACCGGCACCGCCATCCGCCGCGTCGCGTCGAGGTCGAAAGGCTGGATGAACGGCACGACCTCGCCGGTCGTGGCGGGGTTCGCGACCATGTCGGCAGGGTGCGGCACCGGGGCCGACGCAGACGCCGGCGGGGCGGCGGTGGGCTGGGTCGAACCCAGCAGCAGCGGCGTGGCGAGCAGCAGGGCCCAAAGCGGCGAAGGCGCGGCAAGACGGGTCATGGCGGCATCCTCTGTATTTTTCGCCAATCTACGCCCCCGCGGCGTTTGCGGCAAGCGATTGCGCAGAGGGTGCGAGGGACCGGTTTCGGCCGGGTGCTGCCGTAACTGGCATGTACCCCGGCGAAGGCCGGGGTCCAGGGCGTTAGTATGCGGCGCTGGCTTTCCAACGCTCTGGACCCCGGCCTTCGCCGGGGTACACAAAACAGGCGAACGTCCGCTCACCGCCTAAAACAAAAAGGGCGGCCCGAGGCCGCCCTTTCCGTTTTGCTTGTGCCGCGGTCAGTCCTGATGCGGCTGCAGGTTCACCGCGGCGAACTTGCCGCGATCGTCGACCTCGATGTCGAAAGCGACGCGGTCGCCCTCTTCGAGGCCCGCCATGCCGGCGCGCTGGACGGCGCTGATGTGGACGAAGGCATCGGCCTGTCCGTCATCGCGCGCGATAAAGCCGAAGCCCTTGGTGGTGTTGAAGAACTTCACCGTGCCCGAGGTGCGTTCGCCGGTCAGCTGGCGCCGGCCGCGGGCGCCGCCCGGACGGTCGCCGCCGGGGCCGCCGCGATCGTCGCGACGCGGAGCGAATTCCTCGACCGGCAGCGGCTCGCCTTCGATCTTGAGATCGATCGCCGACACCTTGCCGTTGCGTTCGACGAGCGTGAAGCCGAGCGGCTGGCCCGAGGCGAGACCCTGCAGGCCCGCCTGCTCGACCGCGCTGATGTGCACGAACACGTCCTCGCCGCCGTCGTCGCGGGCGACGAAGCCGAAGCCCTTCGACGGGTTGAAGAATTTCACCGTGCCATTGCCTTCGCCGACGACCTGCGCCGGCATGCCGCCGCCGCGTCCGCCGCCGAAGCCGCCACCACCGCCGCCGCCGAAGCCGCCGCGATCGCCGCCACCGAAGCCGCCGCCACGGTCGCCGCCGCCGAAACCACCGCGATCGCGGTCGCCGAAGCCGCCGCGCCCACCGCCATAGCTATCGCCGCCATAGGGTGCAGGTTCGAAGCTGTCGAAATTGCCGAAATCATCGCGCTTGCCGCGCCCCCGCTGGCCGCGGCGATCCTTGTTGAAACTCATAGTCTAATAGTCGCTTTCGGTTCGTCCATCACCCATTCAGCCGGCTCTTTGCGCCGGACGGGGACGCAGTTCACCACGGGCACAGACTCGCCCCGTGCCGCCAAGAACGCAATATATAACCTATTTGCGAGGCTCCTGCGAACAGAAAATTCAAGCCGCTGTTGCGCGATTACCACGCTTTGCCGTGGCCTTCGGGCGGGTCGCGCAGGCCGGCGCAAACCAGTCATTGAGCGGCGCGGCCGCTTGGCCTAAGGCGGGCGGATGAGCGTCTATTTCCACGAAGAAGATCTGCCCGAAGGGGTGCTGGGCCCCGGCGCCGTCGCCATCGATACCGAGACCATGGGGCTCAACCCGCTGCGCGACCGGCTGTGCCTCGTCCAGATCAGCGACGGGACGGGCGACGAGCATCTGGTCCGCTTCGGCCCCGGCAGCGCCTATGACGCGCCGGTGCTGAAGGCGATATTGACCGATCCCAACCGTCTGAAACTGTTCCATTTTGCCCGGTTCGACATCGCGGCGCTGCAGCAGGCGCTCGGCGTGGTGACCGCGCCCGTCTATTGCACAAAGATCGCCTCGAAGCTGGTGCGCACCTACACCGACCGCCACGGGCTCAAGGAACTGGTGCGCGAACTGCTCGGACAGGACGTGTCGAAACAGCAGCAGTCGAGCGACTGGGGCGCCGCCGAACTCAGCGAGGCGCAGCGCGATTATGCGGCGAGCGACGTCCGCTTCCTGCACGCGATGAAGGAGGTGCTCGACGCCCGGCTGGCGCGCGAGGGACGCACCGAGCTGGCGCAGGCCTGTTTCGATTTCCTGCCGACGCGCGCGGCGCTCGACCTTGCGGGCTGGCCCGAGGTCGACATTTTCGCGCACACGTAAGGAAGCGATTCGCGGATGTCCGAACGCGCCGACCTTGATCGCACGATGCGCCGGATGTGGGCGGCCAGCGGGTCGAGCCACGACAAGGTCGTGCGCATCTTGCGCTATGGCCTGCCTTTGGTCATCGGCGTCGTCGCCGCAATCCTGATCTTCTCGCCCTTTACCCAGCGCACCGAGATCAGCTTCCTGCTCGCCAAGGACAAGGTCGAGGTGGCGAAGGAGCGGATGAAGGTGACGCGCGCCGAATATCGCGGCCAGGATTCGAAGGGACAGCCCTTCGCCCTGCTCGCGGGCAGCGCGGTCCAGCAGTCGAGCGCCGAGCCGGTCGTGCAGATGAACGAGCTGTCGGGCGCGATCAAGCTCGCCGACGGCCCCGCGACGATCGCTGCGGCGAACGGCGCCTATAATATGGACACCGAAAAGGTCGACGTGCCGGGAACGGTGAAGGTGCGCAGCGCCGGCGGGTACCGCATCGATGCCAGCAATGTCGCGATCGACCTCAAGAGCCGCAGCCTCGTCGGGCGCGGCGGGGTCAGCGGGGCGTTGAATATCGGGCCGTTTTCGGCCAATCAGCTGTCGGCCGACCTCGACCAGCGGATCGTCCGCCTGTCGGGCAATGCGCGGCTCAGGATCAATCAGGGAGTGCTCAAATGAACCGCCTCTGGACCATGAAGAGCATGGCACTTGCTGGCGCCTCCTTCGCGCTCACCGCCCTCGCGCTCGTATCGACGGGATCAGGTGACACGGCGCAGGCGCAGGCGCTCGCGAATCATAACAGCAGCGCCCCGGTCGATTTCGCCGCTGGCAGCATCGAGGTGCAGGACCGCGCCGACCGCGTCGTGCTCGCGGGCGATGTCCGGGTAACGCAGGCCGGGCTGACGGTCACCGCGCCGCGGATGACGGTCGCCTACACGCGCTCGGGCGGCACCGACGTCAACCGGCTCGACGCGACCGGCGGGGTGACCGTGGTCAAGGGCGACGAACGCGCATCGGGCAATGTCGCGATCTACGATCTCGACCGGCGGCTGATCACGATGGTCGGCAATGTCCAGCTGACCCAGCGCGGCAACCGCCTGAACGGCGGGCGGCTGGTGATCGACCTGAATAGCGGCCGCGCGACGGTCGACGGCCGCGGCGCCGCGCGCGGTCCCGACGGCAATCCGGTGCAGGGTGGTACCGGCGGGCGCGTGACGGGCACCTTCACGGTACCGGAAAGAAAGCAGTAACCACGCCTTTTTGCAGGGCGGAAAGCATCGCCGCGACAGGCAGGATGCGGGGGACCAACCACCCGCGGTGCCAAGGGGGCGATGCCGCGCTGAAAAGGCATCAAGGTCATGCGCATCCCGCCGATCGCCCCGCCGCGGCGTCCCCTGCCCCGCCATCGCGACAATTCCGGCGCGCCGGTGATTCCCGGTCCGACGCCCGCCGAACGCCGGCTGATCGACCGTATCATGCAGCGATCGGGATACCGCGAATCGCGCTGACCGTTCGGCGCTTGGCGTAAGCGCCGCGCGTCCCTACATTGGGGCGCGCATGCCGCCCGATACCTCCACCAGCGCCAACGCCAGCCGCGAACCGCCCGTTCTGGCAACGCTGAAGCGTTTCCTGCCCTATCTGTGGCCGGCGGGGCATACCGAACACAAGCTGCGCATCGTCGTCGCGGCGCTCATCGTGCTGGCGTCGAAGGGCGTGCAACTGTCGATGGGTTTCCTCTACGGCGCCGCGATCGATCGGATGGCGCCGGGGATGGAGGAGGGCGTCGCGCTCGCGATCGGCCTTGTCCTCGCCTATGCCGGCGCGCGCTTTGCCGGGGTGCTCTTCGACAATCTGCGCAACGTCGTGTTCGAACGCGTCGGGCAGGATGCGACGCGCGAACTCGCGATCGCGACCTTCACCCACCTCCATGCGCTGTCCTTGCGCTTCCACCTCGCGCGGCGAACCGGCGAAGTGACCAAGGTGATCGAGCGCGGGACCAAGAGCATCGACACGATGCTCTATTTCCTGCTCTTCAACATCGCGCCGACGGTGATCGAACTCGTCGCGGTGCTCGTCATCTTCTGGAGCAAGTTCAGCTTCGGCCTCGCCAGCGCGACGGCGCTGATGGTGATCCTCTACATCATCTTCACGCGCAAGGTCACCGACTGGCGCAATGCCCTGCGCGTCCGCATGAACGACCTCGACACGCTGACCGTCGGGCGCAGCGTCGACAGCCTGCTCAATTACGAGACGGTCAAATATTTCGGCGCCGAGGAACGCGAGGCGGCGCGCTATCGCGACGTCGCCGACCAATATGCGCGCGCCGCGGTGAAGAGCGAGAACAGCCTCGCGTGGCTCAACGTCGGGCAGAGCTTCATCACCAACGCCGCGATGGCGGGCGCGATGGGCTATACGGTGTGGGGCTGGTCGACCGGCGAGTATAAGGTCGGCGATGTGGTGCTGGTGAACACCTTGCTCGCGCAACTCTTCCGCCCGCTCGACATGCTCGGCATGGTGTATCGCGTGATCCGGCAGGGCCTCATCGATATGGAGGCGATGTTCCGCCTGATCGACACGCCGCCCGAAATCCGCGACGTCGACGGCGCCTGGCCGCTCCTCGTGGGCGGCGGCGCGGTGGCGTTCGAGAATGTCGTCTTCGGTTACGAGCCCGACCGGACGATCCTGAACGGAGTCAGCTTCGCGGTCGGCGCCGGCGAAACGCTGGCGATCGTCGGGCCATCGGGGGCAGGCAAGTCGACGATCGCGCGGCTGCTCTTCCGCTTCTACGATCCGCAGGGCGGGCGGATCACGATCGACGACCAGGATATTTCGCAGGTGACGCAGGCGAGCCTGCGCGCCGAGATCGGCATCGTCCCGCAGGACACGGTGCTGTTCAACGACACCATCGGCTATAATATAGCCTATGGCCGCGAGGACGCGAGCGCCGACGACATCGCGGCGGCGGCCAAGGGCGCGGCGATCGACAGCTTCATCGCGCTGTTGCCGCAGGGCTATGACACCGAGGTCGGCGAGCGCGGGCTCAAGCTGTCGGGCGGCGAGAAACAGCGCGTCGCGATCGCGCGCACGCTGCTCAAGAATCCGCCGCTGCTGATCCTCGACGAAGCGACGAGCGCGCTCGACAGCCGCACCGAGGCGGCGATCCAGGACACGCTGGAACGGATTGCCGAGCGCCGCACGACCTTGGTGATCGCGCACCGCCTGTCGACGGTGACAGGCGCCGATCGGATCATCGTGCTCGAGAAGGGCCGCGTCGCCGAAACCGGCACGCACGACCAGCTCCTCGCCATGCGCGGGCTCTACGCCGACATGTGGGCGCGGCAGCAGGCGGAGAAGGAAGAAGGGACGGTTTAGGGCGGCGGCGGCCTGGTCCGCGGTCGGCCGAAGCGGACATTTCGTTCATCGTCATCCCGGACTTGATCCGGGATCCACTGCGGCGCCGAAGTCATGGACCCCGGATCAAGTCCGGGGTGACGCAATGGGCGGAACTACGTCCGCTCTCCACCCCCGTAGCCGTTATTCCGGCTCGCGCTCCGCAGTTTCGCCCAGCGCCGCCAATATCTCACCCAGCGGCACCAGCTTGAAATTCTGCGGCGCCTTCCCGCCCGTCGCATCGCGGTTCTCGCCGTCATGCGCGACGAACAGCCCGGCAGGCCAGTCCTTGCCGAAATCACCCGCGTGCAGCGCGATGCCGTCGGTGTCCTCGGTGCCGTCGATGCTCCCGCCAGCGATGCGGAAGGCACCGGCATATTCGGCGCCCGGCAGGCGGAAGACCGCGATGCTGTCATCCCCTTGGCTGGAGGCGAAGAGCAGGCCGCCATCCTTACCGTGCGGCAGGATCGCGAGGCCTTCGGCGTCCTTGTGTAGCTGCACTCCGTCGACGTCGGCGATCTTCACTGGGGTCATCGCGCGGCCGGGCGCGGTGTCGAACCGCCACAGCGCGACCTTGTCTTCGGCGACATAGAGCAGGCCGGTTCGGTCGTCGGCGACGCAGCCCTCGCTGCGGCTCTTGAGATCAAAGCGGCGGACGACCTTGCCGGTCGCCCGCGGACCCGACAGGTCGAGCGCGATCTGTTCGATCACGCCTTCCTTATGCACCATGAAGGCGTCGATCCCGCCGCCGCGGCGATGGAGGCAGAGGCCATAGGCCTGCCCCTCGGGCGAGGCGATGGTGCCGATCGGGATAGGGTCGGACCGGCGGGGTCGAGACGAAAGAGGTGAAGCAGCGGCACGTCCTTGTCGCTGCGGTCCGACGCTGCGACCAGCGTCGCCTTGCGGCCGGCGATCCTTACATTGTTGCGCAGGTTGACATTGTTGAGGTCGCCGAGTGGCTGAAAGCTGAGTAGTCGGCCAGCGAGGTCATGGATCGCGATGCCCGCCTTCTTGTCGGTCGAGATGACGAGGCTTTTCGTGGGATCGTCGGGGTTACGCCAGATTGCGGGGTCGTCGGCGCGGTCGCCCTTGCTGTCGGTGACCGGCGCAGTCTCGGCGCGCGCCGGAACCTCAGGCAGCGGGGCGCGATCCGCGGCGGCGAGGAGGGTGGCGAATGGGGCGAGGAGCAGGGAGCGGAGCATCGGGCGGGCCTTTCCGGGACGGTCGATCAACGGGCGACGGTGCTGGCGGTTGCACGCGGCGCCTTTGTCGCCATCGATCGCAGCTAAATTGGCCGGGTTGGGTTGACCCCCCGCGCCTGCGCCCCCTAGGCAGGAAATATGCCGCATGACACCACCCTCATCGGCACCGTGGTCGCTGGCCTCGGCGTCGCCTTTTTGATGGGCGCGCTCGCGCATCGGCTGAAAATTTCGCCGATCGCGGGCTATCTCCTCGCGGGGGTGATGGTCGGGCCGTTCACGCCCGGCTTCGTCGCCGACACCGGGCTGGCGATGCAGCTGGCCGAGATCGGCGTCATCCTGCTGATGTTCGGCGTCGGGCTGCACTTTTCGCTGAAAGACCTGCTCTCGGTGCGCAAGATCGCGGTGCCGGGGGCGATCGTCCAGATGGCGGTCGCGACGGGCCTTGGCATCGGGCTCGGGCTGTGGCTCGGCTGGTCGCTCGCGGGCAGCGCGGTGTTCGGGCTGGCGCTGTCGGTCGCGAGCACCGTTGTGCTGCTGCGCGCGCTGCAGGCGCGCGATATGGTCGAGACCGAAAAGGGCCGCATCGCGGTCGGCTGGCTGATCGTCGAGGATCTGGCGATGGTGCTGGCGCTCGTCCTCCTCCCCGCGCTGTTCGGCGGCGGCGGGGACGAAGGGGGTTCGGCGGGCTTGCTCGAGTCGGCGGGGATCGTCGCGCTGAAGGTCGTCGGCTTCGTCGCCTTCATGCTGGTCGTCGCGCGGCGCATCCTGCCGTGGGTGCTGCACTGGGTGGCGCACACCGGTTCGCGCGAGCTGTTCCGCCTTGCCGTACTTGCGATCGCGCTCGGCGTCGCGTTCGGCGCGGCGGTGGTGTTCGACGTCAGCTTTGCGCTCGGTGCCTTCTTCGCGGGGATGATCCTCGGCGAGACGCAATTGAGCCGCCGCGCCGCCGAGGAGACGCTGCCGCTGCGCGACGCCTTTGCGGTGCTGTTCTTCGTTTCGGTCGGCATGCTCTTCGATCCCAAGGTGCTCGTCGAGCAGCCGGGGCCGGTGATCGCGACGGTCGCGATCATCGTGTTCGGCAAATCGCTCGCGGCATGGGCGATCGTCCGCGCCTTCGGCCACCCCAATCAGACCGCGCTGACGGTGTCGGTCAGCCTCGCCCAGATCGGCGAATTTTCCTTCATTCTCGCCGGGCTCGGCGTCGGATTGAAGGTGATGCCCGCCGAGGCGCGCGACCTGATCCTTGCCGGATCGATCCTGTCGATCCTGTTCAACCCGCTTTTCTTCACGCTCGCGGTGCGGCGGATCCGGTCGGAGGAGGCCCCCGCGGCCGACGGCGACGCCGATGTCGAGGCGGTGGCGGCCGAACCCGCGCGCACCGTGCTGATCGGCTTTGGCCGCGTCGGCAGCCATATCGGCGAGCTTTTGTGCGGGCGCGGCGAGACGCTGACGGTGATCGAGGACCAGAAGGACATGGCCGCCGCCGCAGGGGCGGCGGGCGCAACGGTGATCGTCGGCAACGCCGCGAGCGAGAGCGTGCTGCGC
Organism: Sphingopyxis macrogoltabida; assembly: GCF_001307295.1. Lineage (NCBI taxonomy): Bacteria > Pseudomonadati > Pseudomonadota > Alphaproteobacteria > Sphingomonadales > Sphingopyxidaceae > Sphingopyxis > Sphingopyxis macrogoltabida. The sequence continues at coordinate 4,498,515 of NZ_CP012700.1, forward strand.
CAGGCCGGGCTCGACACCGCCTCGACCTTGCTGATCGCGATCCCCGAGGGGGTCGAGGCCGGCGCGATCGTCCGCCGCGCGCGCGCGATCAATCCGAAGCTGGTGATCGTCGCGCGCGCGCATTCGGACGAGGAGGTGAACGACCTCGTCCGCCGCGGCGCCGACCATGTCGTGATGGCCGAACGCGAAACCGCGGCGCGAATGGCCGAACGGGCGCTGCTGGCGCGGGGCTAACGCTATTACGTCCCCTTCGTCATCCCCGCGAAAGCGGGGACCCAGGAGCGGGGTCAGCTGATGCCTGCTCTGGGTCCCCGCTTTCGCGGGGATGACAAGGTTGGGTGTTTGCTCCCGATATTGACGAGATCGGGGCTTCCCCCCTTGGCGCTTCCGCCCTATCGCCCCGTCCAATGCCCGTCGACGCGCTCCTCCCGCTGCTTAAATCGACCTTCGGTTTCGATGCCTTCCGCGGCAAGCAGGCGGAGGTCGTCGGGCGGGTGATGGCCGGCGAACGGACGCTAGCGGTGATGCCGACCGGGGCGGGCAAGTCGCTGACCTACCAGCTTCCCGCCGTCGCGCTCGACGGCTGCGTCGTCGTGGTGTCGCCGCTGATCGCGCTGATGCACGACCAGCTCCGCGGCGCGCGCGCGGCGGGGATTCGCGCCGCGTCGCTGACCAGCGTCGATGCCGATTTCGCCGACACGCGGCAGGCGTATCGCGACGGCCAGCTCGACCTCCTTTATATTGCGCCCGAACGCGCGACGGGCGAGGGGTTCCGGTCACTGATGGACGCGCGGCGCCCGGCGCTGTTCGCGATCGACGAGGCGCATTGCGTGTCGGAATGGGGGCATGATTTCCGCCCCGATTACCGCCTGCTTCGCCCGCTGCTCGACGCCTTCCCCGACGTGCCGCGGCTCGCGCTGACCGCGACGGCGGACCGGCACACGCGCGAGGATATCCTGGTCCAGCTCGGCATCCCGGGCGAGGGGCTGGTGCTCGCCGGGTTCGACCGGCCGAATATCCGCTATCGCGTCACCCCGCGGGTCAGTCCGGCAAAGCAGCTCACCGACTTCATCGCCGCCAATCCGGGGCCGGGGATCGTCTATTGCCCGACGCGCGACGGGACCGAGCGCATGGCGGCAAAGCTCGCTGCGGCGACGGGGCGCAGCGTCGCGGCCTATCACGCCGGGCTCGACCCCGAACGGCGCGCGCAGGTCCAGCATGATTTCGTCGCGTCGGAGGACGGCATCGTCACCGCGACGGTCGCCTTCGGCATGGGGATCGACAAGCCCGACGTGCGCTTCGTCGCGCACGCGGGCCTGCCGAAGTCGATCGAAAGCTATTATCAGGAGACCGGCCGTGCCGGCCGCGACGGTGACCCCGCCGAGGCGCTGATGCTGTGGGGCGCCGAGGATTTCGCGCGCGCGCGGATGCGGCTCGGCGAGCTGCCCGAGGCGCGCATCGCGGGCGAGCGGGCCCGGCTGAATGCGCTCGGCGCGCTCGTCGAGACGGTCGAATGCCGCCGCGCGCTGCTGCTTCGCCATTTCGGCGAAACCCCGCCCGAACGTTGCGGCAATTGCGACAATTGCCTCGATCCGCCGCGCCAGGTCGATGCGACGGTGCTCGCGCAGAAATTGCTGTCGGCCGTCTATCGCACCGGGCAGAGCTTCGGCGCCGGGCATGTTGAGGCAGTGCTGACGGGGAAGAGCGACGAACGCATCGTGGGGCGCGGACACGACAAGCTGTCGGTGTTCGGCATCGTTGCGGGCGAGGAGGCGCGGCTGATCAAGCCGCTCGTCCGGACGCTCGTCGCGCGCGAGGTCCTCGCGACCACCGAGCATGGCGGGCTGATGTTCGGTCCTGTCGGCCGCGCCGCGATGAAGGGCGAACTGCCGGTGCTGATCGCCGAACCGCCCGCGAAGCGGATGCAGCGCGCGGGGCGGGCCGATCGCGCCGCGGCAAACCCCGTCGGCGATCCGCTGTTCGATGCGCTGCGGGCGATGCGCCGCGAACTCGCCGCCGAGGCGGGGGTGCCGCCCTATGTGATCTTCCACGACGCGGTGCTGCGCGCGATGGCGAGCGAGCGCCCCGCGACGCGCAGCGCGCTGGCGGATATCCCCGGCGTCGGCGGCAAGAAGCTCGAGGCATGGGGCGATGCGTTTCTGAACGTGATCCGGCAATATTGATTGGCGGCTTGCGGCCGAAGTCGGACGGCTCATTCTTTCCTGTTTTGTCATCCCCGCGAAAGCGGGGACCCAGGGCGTGCGTGCGCTTACCCCACACTGGGTTCCCGCTTTCGCGGGAATGACAAAGATTTGGAACGTCCGCTTCCCACCCCGAAGCGGCCCTCCTTGGATTGGCTTCGCACCTTCACGCTTGTCAGCACGCGGGTCGCAGGAGTAGATCGCGGTCATGAGCGATTTTCGTCCCCTGTCCGCCCAGTTCAGCGTCGCGCCGCAAATCGGCATCGAAGATGTCGCGGAGGCCAAGGCGCAAGGTTTTGCGATGGTGCTCAACAACCGTCCCGATGGCGAGGAACCGTCGGCGCCGCAGGGCGACGACATCGCCCACGCGGCCGCGGCCGAGGGGCTCGCCTATGCCGCGATCCCGGTCGGCCATGCGGGGTTCAGCCATGCGCAGATCGACGCGCTCGACAAGATATTGTCGCACGCGACGGGGCCGATCCTCGCTTACTGCCGCTCGGGGACACGCTCGACGCACCTCTGGGCGCTGACCCGCGCCCGCGCCGGCGACGATGTCGGCGGCATCGTCGATGCGGCGGCGAAGGCGGGTTACGATCTGTCGGGGCTGCGGCCGATGCTGGACGCGCTCGCGGGGGAAAAATGAATCAGGCCGCTTTGATCCAGCTCGGCGCATCGCTCGTCGCGGTGATCTTCGTCGCCTGGCTGGTCAAGCGGATGGGGCTTGGCGCCGACCCGCGTATCGCCGATGCCGATCATGCGATCCGCCTTGCCGAAGAGGCCGAGGCCGGGTTTCATGGCGTCGAGGTCGCGCGCGACCGCGCCGGTTTCGCGGCGATCGTCCGCAATGCCGAGGGGCGGATGATGCTGGTGCGCGCGCACGGCAATTTCTTTGCGGCGCGGCCGGTCGACGCCAGCGTCGTGGGGCGGCTCGACAAGGATTTCCTGACGCTGACGATGCCGGAGAAGACCTTCGGCGCGGTGACGCTGCAACTGGGAAAGGATGCGGGGATGTGGGCGAGCCGGATGCGAACGCTTTCGGGGCGTTCGGCGGAGCCGAACGCAGCGGCACCGGCCCGCTCCCCCACCCGGCCTCCCACTGAGTATCCTGAAATGGGAGGCCGGGTGGGGGAGCGGGCCGGTGCCGCTGCCCCTTCGTCAGAAGGGACAACCAACCGTGCCTGAGCTTCCCGATCCCGTCGTCTATGCGGTCCCCGCTTTCATCCTGCTGCTGATCGCCGAGATGATCCTCTCGCTGCGGCGCGACAGGAGCCGTTACGAGGCGCGCGACACGCTGACGTCGCTGATGCTCGGAACGGTCAGTCAGGTCGCGGGGGCGCTCGTCGGCGCGGCGGTGATCGGCATGTCGGTCTGGGTCTATCAATATCGGCTGGTCGACATCGGGATCGAATTCAAAAGCTGGTGGTGGGCGTGGATCCTCTGCTTCTTCCTCGACGACCTGGCCTATTACGCCTTCCATCGCAGCGCGCACCGCGTGCGCTGGTTCTGGGCGAGCCATGTCATCCACCACAGCTCGCAGCATTATAATCTCTCGACCGCGCTGCGGCAGACGTGGACCGGCTTTTTCAGCCTGACCTTCCTCTTCCGCATGCCCTTGTTCCTGATCGGCTTTCCGCCCGCGATGGTCTTTTTCTGCGCCGGGCTCAACCTGATCTACCAGTTCTGGATCCATACCGAGGCGATCAGGCGGATGCCGAAATGGTTCGAGGCGGTGATGAACACCCCGTCGCATCACCGCGTCCATCACGGCGTCAATCCGCGCTACCTCGACGCCAACTATGCCGGCGTTTTCATCATCTGGGACAAAATGTTCGGCAGCTTCGTCGCCGAACGCGACGACGAGCCGGTGCGCTATGGCATCGTGAAGCAGCTCGGCAGCTTCAACATCCTGTGGGCCGCGGTCCACGAATGGGTCGGCATCGCGAAGGACGTCTGGCACGCGCCGTGGCGGCACAAGCTCGGCTATATGTGGCGCGAGCCCGGCTGGAGCCACGACGGCAGCCGCGCGACGAGCGCGATGATCAAGGAACGCTGGGCGGCGGGACGGCGGGTCGAGGAACCGGCGGAGTAATTCTCCCTTTGCCGTCATGCCGGGCTTGACCCGGCACCCGCCTTTTCTTTTTTCAAAACAAGGCAGGCCCCGGATCAAGTCCGGGGTGACGTTGAACTATGCGATCTCGCTCTTGCTTCGCTCCCTAATGACATTCATGTAAGCATCCCAATGACCACCGCACGGGTGGCGAGGGGAGCGGCTTATGGATCAGTTCGACATCATCGTTATCGGCGGCGGCAGCGCGGGGAGTGCGGCGGCGGGGCGGCTCGCCGAGGACGGGAGGCGGACGGTCTGCCTGATCGAGGCGGGCGGCCGCAACGACACGATCCGGGTCAAGACGCCGGGTTTCATGCCTTTCATCCCCGATGCGTCCAACTATCGCTACGAGACGGTGCCGCAGCGCGGGCTGAACGGCCGGGTCGGCTACCAGCCGCGCGGCCGCGGGCTCGGCGGGTCGAGCGCGATCAACGCGATGGTCTATATCCGCGGGGCTGCCTTCGATTACGACCAGTGGGCGTCACTCGGCGCGACGGGGTGGAGCTACGCCGACGTGCTGCCCTTCTTCAAGCGCAGCGAGGGCAATGAGCGCGGCGCCGACGAATGGCACGGCGCCGACGGCCCGCTCCATGTCATGGACCAGCGCTGGACCAATGTGACCAGCCGGCGGTTCGTCGAAAGCGCCGCGGCGCTGCAACTGCCGCGCACCGCCGATTTCAACGGCGCCCATCAGGAAGGCTTCGGCCTCTATCAGGTGACGCAGAAGGCGGGCGAGCGCTGGTCGGCGGCGCGCGCCTATGTCGAGCCGCTGCGCGCGCATGGCAATTTCGCGGTCCGCACCGGCGCGCTGGTCGAAAGGATCGTCGTCGAGGATGGCCGCGCGACCGGCGTCGTCATCCGCCGCGGATCGAAGCGCGAGACGCTGCGCGCGCGGGGCGGCGTGATCCTGTCGGCGGGCGCGTTCAACAGCCCGCAAATCCTGATGCTGTCGGGGATCGGGCCGGGCGCGCATCTGAAGGACAAGGGCATCGACGTCGCGCTCGACCGGGCCGGCGTCGGCGCGAACCTGCAGGACCATATCGACTATGTGTCGAGCTGGGAGACGCGCTCGACCGACCCGTTCGGCGACAGCGCCGGCGGCACCTGGCGGATGGTCAAGGCGATCTTCGAGCATCGGACGAAACGGACCGGGATCATGACGACCTGCTTCGCCGAGGCGGGCGGCTTCTGGAAATCGCACCCCGACCTGCCCGCGCCCGACATCCAGTATCATTTCGTTCCCGCGATGCTAGAGGACCATGGACGGACGAAGGTGAAGGGACATGGTTTTTCCTGCCACGCCTGCGTCCTGCGTCCCGAAAGCCGCGGGTCGGTAACGCTTGCCTCCCCCGATGCCGCCGCGGCGCCGCTGATCGATCCGGGCTTCCTGACCGACGACCGCGACATGGCGACCTTGCGCGCGGGGGTGCGGATGATGCACCGCATCGCTGCGGCGCCGCCGCTGTCGGACTATGCCGGGGTCGACCGCCATCCGGTCGATCTGGGCGACGATGCCGCGCTCGACGCGCTGATCCGCAGCCGCGCCGATACCGTCTATCACCCCGCCGGCACGTGCCGGATGGGCAGCGACGCCGATGCGGTGGTCGATCCGGCGCTGAAGCTGAACGGCATCGAGGGGCTGTGGGTCGCCGACGCGAGCATCATGCCGCGACTGGTCAGCGGCAACACCAACGCGCCGAGCATCATGATCGGCGAACGCGCCGCCGATTTCGTGAAGGCGGCGCTGAATTAAACTGTACCCCGGCGAAAGCCGGGGCCCACGAGAGTTCACGCCAAGCCTCTGGGCCCCGGCTTTCGCCGGGGTACATTAAGTGCAGGCGGCGGCCAGCCGCTGCCCATTCTCCGTCAGTTCATAGCAGCTCGCCGGCGGGCGCAGGTCGAGGATTTCGCGCGTCACCAGCCCATGCCTGCCGAGCGCGGTCAACCCCTGCGACAGCGCGCGCGGCGTCGCGGGGGCGAGCAGGCGCGACAGCGCGTTGAAGCGGCCATGCCCGGCGCCGATCCCGGCGACGAGCGGCAGGCCCCAGCGCGTCGCGGCCCCGGGGGGCAGGCCGATCGCGCGTTGCGCTTCGGCAATCGTCGCGGCGCGCGTGGCGGCGAACTGGCCCGCCTCGGTGAGGATATATTCGGGGCGCAGCGGGTGGCCGTGCCCGGGGTTGCGCTGCACCCAGCCGAGCGCCGCGGCGGCGTCGAGGGTGCGCGTCAGGCTGTCGCGCGGCAGGCCCAGCCGGTGCACCAGCTCGACGAAGCGCGCGCCGCGGTGGGCCGCCAGATCGGCGAGCAGCGGCACCAGCCAGCGATGGCTGCCAAGCTGGACAAGCAAGGGATCGGCTGTGGTTGACCGCATTTGCAACTAACTATACAAACCGGACCATAGGGGCAAGCGACTTGGGCCGGATGATTCCTGCGATGGTCGATTTCCCTCTGACAACGGGAGGACAGACATGGCGCTTCAGATCGGATCCGAACTCACCTGTTCGATGGGGGTCCGCGACATGACCGCGTCGATCGCATGGTATGAGCGGGTGATGCTGTGCAAGCTGCTCTACCGCGCCGACGAAATCGGCTGGTGCGAACTCGCGACGCCGATGGCGGGGGTCAACATCGGGCTCAGCGAGGTCGAAAGCGTGACGCAGGGCGGCGGCGCGACCAATGTGTTCGAGGTGGCCGACATCGACGCGGCGAAGGCGCATCTCGATGCCGAAGGCGTGCGGCAGGATGGCGACATCCAGCATATCCCCGGACTGGTGAAGCTGATCACCTTCTACGACCCCGACGGCAACGCCTTCATGTTCTCGCAGTCCGAGATGGCGGCGTGACGCCGCTCTGGTGGGCGGTGGTGGCCTGATCGCGCCGGCGACGCCTGCCGAATCGCCATCGCTCGCCGCCTGGCACGGCAGTTGGAGCGGGGCGGGCGAAGCGTTCGGCAAGCCGGCGACCGCGACGCTGGAGATTGCACCCGGCGAAGGCGGCGCGACGTCGCTTGCCTATCGCCTGAGCATCGATGGAACGCCGCCGGTGCACTATTCGGCGGAGGCGGATTACGGGCTGGATACGAAGGGCCGGGTCAGTGGAAAATGGACCGACAGCTATGGCCGTACGCGCCCCGTTTCGGGGGGCATCGAAGGGCCGGTCTGGTGGACTCATTGGGGCAGCGCCGATGTCGAGATCGGCCGCTCGACCTATGCGCTCGATACGGACGGAACGCTGACCGTCAGCGATTCGGTCCTGCAGGCCGACGGCGGTTGGCGCGTCTTTGCCGTGCTGCACTATCGCCGCAACAAGGGCTGAAAACCGCCGTTTCTTTGTGATGCACATGCTGCGCACAAAAAAAGAGGGCCGGGACTTGCGTCCCGGCCCAGCCTTTCAGGCTCTCCCCTCCTGAAACTGTTGACGCAATGAATGCCACATTAATGTCATGTTGGAAAGGGGTAATTTCGCTTTGCCGAATGCCCTTTGTGTGCACAAAAAAACCGGGCAAAAATGAGGCGGGATAGCCATCGCGAACCTGGCCGCTGGCGATCAAAAAAGAGGCCGGGGACAAGCCCCGGCCAGTGGTTCGCAGGAGGAACCCCGGTAGGATCCCGCCGCCCTTTTGAAAGAGGAGAGAGCGCGGCGGCGGGTATCCTGTCTCGTCAGATATTATAGGCACGCTCGCCATGTTCGCCGAGGTCGAGCCCTTCGCGTTCGACCTCTTCCGAAACCCGGAGGCCGGTGAGCGCCTTGGCGATGTAGACCGCGATCGTCGTGCCGATGACGGCCCAGACGATCGCGACGATAACCGCGATGATCTGGGTTGCGATCTGCGGACCCATGGCGAAATCGTCGCCGCCGGGGCCGCCGAGGCTCGGCGCATAGACGATGCCGGTGCCGATCGCGCCGACGATGCCGCCGATGCCGTGGATGCCGAAGGCGTCGAGCGCGTCGTCATAGCCGAGCTTCGGCTTGAGGACGGTCACCGCATAGAAGCAGATCAGCGAAGCGACCGCGCCGAGGACGATGGCGCCGAACGGCCCCGAATTGCCCGCAGCCGGCGTCACGGCGACGAGGCCCGCGATGATGCCCGAGCAGAAGCCGAGCGCCGAAGGCTTGTGGCCGGCGACCTTCTCGGCGATCATCCAGAACAGGCCGGCCGATGCGGTGGCGACGAAGGTGTTGATCATCGCCAGCGCCGCCGAACCGTTGGCCTCGAGCGCCGAACCGGCGTTGAAGCCGAACCAGCCCACCCAGAGGAGGCCGGTGCCGACCATGGTCAGCGTCAGCGAGTGCGGTGCCATGATTTCCTTCTGGTAGCCGATGCGCTTGCCGAGGATCAGCGAAGCGACGAGCGCCGAGACGCCGGCGTTGATGTGCACCACCGTGCCGCCCGCGAAGTCGAGCGCTGCCGGCAATTCAGTGCCGAACATTCCGCCTTCGAAGAGGAAGCCGCCGGCCGCCCACACCATATGCGCGATCGGGAAATAGACGATCGTCAGCCAGATCAGGCCGAAGACGAGCGCCGCCGAGAATTTCATGCGTTCGACCGTCGCGCCGATGACGAGCGCGAGGGTGATCGCGGCAAAGGTCATCTGGAAGCTGATGAACACATATTCGGGCAGCTTGAAGCCGTCGCTGAACGTGTCGGCAAGGCTGTCGGGGGTCACGCCGGCAAGGAAGAATTTGCCCCACGCGATGAAGGCATTGCCTTCGGGCCCGAAAGCGAGGCCGTAGCCGTAGCAGACCCAGACGATCATCGCGAGACAGGCGAGCGCGCCGATCTGCGTCATCGTCGAGAGCATGTTCTTGGTGCGCGTCAGGCCGCCGTAAAACAGCGCGAGGCCGGGCAGGATCATCGCCAGCACGAGCACGGTGGACATCATCATCCACGCGGTGTCGCCCTTGTCGACGACGGGTTCGGGCGCCGCGGCGGCGGCTTCCTGCGCCCATACGGGCAGCGCGGCGAACAGCGCGAGGCCCGTGGCCCCGGCGCCGGCCGCAATCTTCTTTGCGAACGTCATATTTTCCCCCTTCGTCATTAGAGAGCCGCCTCGCCGGTCTCGCCGGTGCGGATGCGCACCGCCTGACCCACATCGAGGACGAAGATCTTGCCGTCGCCGATCGAGCCGGTGCCGGCGCTTTGCTGGAGCGTTTCGACCACCCGCGATGCGAGCGCGTCGTCGCAGACGAGTTCGATCTTCACCTTCGGGACCATATTGGTCGCATATTCGGCGCCGCGATAGATTTCAGTCTGCCCCTTTTGCCGGCCGAACCCCTTGACCTCGGTCACGGTCATGCCGGCGATACCCAGCCCGGTGAGCGCTTCGCGCACCTCGTCGAGCTTGAACGGTTTGATGATAGCCAGGATCAGCTTCATGATGCCCCCTTCTGCTTGCTGCCAAATGTTGCGGTGCAACAGCCGTGCCAAATTGCGCACGGGCGGGAAGAATTGACATTTTGTGAAGATTTGCGGCGCAACCACGATGGAAACGGTCGTCAAATGGGCAGGCTGAGCAACGCTATGCCTATTTTTTGTGCAGCTGGAGCCGCGGAGGCGGACATTTCGTCCCGTCACCCCGGACTTGATCCGGGGTCCATGACACGGCGCCGCCGTGGATCCCGGATCAAGCCCGGGACGAGAGTGGATGGGGCAACGTCCGCTCCCCACCCATGGCGGTCATGGCATCCGGATAGTGCCGCTTGCGGCTATCCGTCGGCCTTCGCGAAGCGGGCCCAGATCGGCAGATGGTCCGACGCGCGCGCCGCGAGCGGGCTGCGGTGAACCCCGGCCTCGATTGCCTCGAGGTCGGGCGAGGCGAAGATACGGTCGAGTTTCGCCACCGGGCGGCGGCTGTGAAAGCTGTGTCCGGTATCGACCAGCCGGTGCCGGGCGCCGAAATCGGCCAGGCAGCCGCCCGACGCGCGCCATTCGTTGCAATCGCCCATCAGGATCGTCGGCAATTCTTCGCCCTCGGCGACATGGTTCAGGATCGCGCGCGCCTGCTGGCGGCGGCGGAGTCCCGAAATGTCGAGGTGCATGCCGACCACCCGCAATCGGGTATCGCCGAGGCGGATCGTCGCGGCGACGGCCCCTCTGGGTTCGAGCGTCGGCAGGTGGAGGGCGTGGCTCTCCTCGACTTCGGCGCCCTTGCGGACGAGCAGCGCATTGCCGTGCCAGCCGATGGCATAGGGGCGACCATCGAGCAGGTCGACCGGGACATAATCGCTATGCTCGGCGAACATGTGCGGCGGGATCGCGCTCGCGCGGGTGCCGAAACGCCGGTCGGCTTCCTGCAGCGCGACGATGTCGGCGTCGAGCTCGCCGAGCACCGACAGCACGCGCCCCGGATCGCGGCGGCGGTCGAGCCCGATGCCCTTGCGCATATTGTAACTGGCGACCTTGATCATGGGGGAGAGGGGCTGCTTTCCTTGGCTTGTCTCTTGATCAGGACGAACGGGCCGCCGATTCGGTTGCGTTCATCGCGCGTCGAACGCGGCGAGCAACGCCTTCGCCTCGTCCAGATCCTCGTCCAGCACCATCAGCCGCACCGGGATGAGCAGCCCGACGCTTTCGGCGATGTTCATCCCCGCGTCGAAACATACGGCGTGCACCCCGGCGCTTTCGAGGCGGCCGCGCAGCAATTCGGCTTCGGCACCGTTCGGCAGGCGGACCAGCTCGACGAGCGGCATCAGGCATCGCCCGTAATGAAGCGATCGGTCGGCCGCGTAGGCAACCCGTCGATGCTGCGGTCGCGTTCCTTGAATTTTTCGACCCACAATACCGGGTCGGCCTGCCGGTGATATTTCTGCAGCGTGTCGCGTTCGTGGCTGAGTTCCATCATCGGCACGCCCCAGCCGCAGCTCGTCTGGACGCTTGTCACATCGATGACGAAGATCTGGCGGGTGCCGGGGAGCAGCGTGAAATGTGCCGCGACCGCCGCCCAATCGGCATCCTGCGGCAACACCGCGCGCCCGCGGCCGTAGATGCGCAGGATCAGCGCGCTGCGGTCGAAGGCGCAGAACATGATCGTGATCCGCCCATCCGCCGCCAGATGCGCGTGCGTCTCGTTCCCCGATCCGCCGAAGTCGAGATAGGCGACCTGCGTTTCGGACAGCGTGCGAAACGTGTCGGCATAGCCTTTCGGCGACAGGTTGATGCGTCCGTCGGCCGCGGCGGTCGCGGTGAAGAAGACCGGCTGCTTCGCGATGAAGGCGATATGCTTGTCGGTCAGCGTCTCGGTGAATTCGGCCATCGTCGGGGCTCCGCAAGGGTTCGCAACGGCTCTATCACCAATTCTTGCCCTCTTCTATCGCGGCTTCCTCGCCGGGGCGCGATGCACGGCCGAGAGCGGCGTTGCGATGCGGGAAACGGCCGAAGCGGTCGATGATATCGAAATGCTGCTGCGCATATTCGAGGAACGAGGGATCGGCGAGCTGCGCCATGAGGCGCAGCGATTCGCGCTGGTCGGCGATATCCTCGCTATGTTCGAAGGGCAGATAGGCGAAGACGCGGCGCTCGTCGGGCCAGTCGCGGTCCCAGCCGCGCTCGACGACGCCGCGCGCGATCGCGACGGCGAGGCTGTCGGTGGCAAAGGCTTCGGCGTCGCCGCGGTGCAGGTTGCGCGGCACCTGATCGAACAGCAGGATCGCCGCGAGCGCGGTCTCGGGATCGGTCAGGAAACTCGCGGCGGGCAGCGAGCGCAGCGCGGCGCGCCAGTCCTGTACCAGCGCGCCGAGGTCGGCATCGAAACCGGGACCGCCACCGAACCAGTCGTCCATGCCGTGCGCGTCGAACCAGAAGGCGAGCAATTGCCGCGCCCAGTCGGCGGGGGGAGCGATATTTTCGTAAGGCAAGGCCGATCCTTCGTATACATCGTCATCCCGGCGAAGGCCGGGATCTCAACCTAACGATTTTTCGCCACGAAGAGATCCCGGCCTCCGCCGGGATGACGGCAGATAGTTTGGAGCGGGCTTCTACTCCGCCTTGGCGCGGCGATAGGGCACGAACTCGCCGAGCGAGACGAAACCGCTGTACATATGGCTCGTCCGGTCGCGCAGTTCGACGGTGTCGATGCTGCACAGCTGGCTGCCGGTCAGCTTGGTCACAAGAATATCGTCGTCGTTCAGCGTCTGCGCGCCGCCCTTCGGGCGGTTGACCCACAGGGTGCTGCCGACGCGATAGACGATCGCGGTCTTGTCGATGATCTGGCTGCTGCTGACCGAGGAAAGCGGGATGCAATCCTGCGGCGCGCCCGCGATGCGGCCGTCGAGCAATTTCTCGAGCTTCGCTTCGGGGGCGAGCTTGTCTTTCGCCGCGGCGACGCCGGGCGCGGCCGCGATGGCAGCCGCGGCAAGGATGGTGAATATGAGCGGACGCATGATACGACTCCTGTACTTCATGACTCAGCTCCCCGCGGTTTTCTTACGCCTCATCGTGTGAACGGCGCCTGACTGAAAAGCCAGCAAGAGGTCGGCTTTGGGGTGGGGAGCGGACGTTGCCCTTACCGTGTACCCCGGCGAAAGCCGGGGCCCAGGGCGTCGGAAAGCAAAGATTGCGCTATGGCGCTCTGGGCCCCGGCTTTCGCCGGGGTACACAGCATTGATGGCAACTATCGGCCGAAACCCGCCATTCCCTCCGCGGAGCTCAGCAGGCGCCGTCGGGAAGCGGGATGCCGAGCGGACCCTTGCATTTCTTCTTCTTGGGCTTTTCGGCGGGCGCGCCGTCATCGCTGCCGCCGCTCGCCGCGCCGCCCATGGCACCCATGCCGCCGAAATCGGCGCCGATCAGCAGCATCGTGTGCGAACGGAAGCGCACCTTCGCGGTCCAGTCGATGTTCCACACCGCATTGCCCGAGGGCTTCGGCGGATAGGAGAAATTGGCCTCGGGCCCGAAGGCGTTGAGATTGCCGACCAGCATGTCACCCGAGGCCTTCTTGACCTCGGCCGGGATCTGGCAGCTCGTCTGGCTCGGCGGCATCACGATCTTCTTGGTGATCAGGTTCGCGACGGTCGCCGGCGGCAACCAGTCCCACAGCCCGCCGCCGAATTCCTTCGTCGCGCTGCTCGTCCACCACACGACGTCGCCACCGCTGCCGGCGCGGTCCATGCCGCCGAAGGCCCAGGCCGCGTAACCCGTGGCGGGCTGGAGCGCGCCCCAGCGGATCATCACCGACCCGTCGGGCTGGATCGCGGTCGACGCCTGCAGGCCGGGCATATAATCCTGCGCGAGGGTGAAATTGATGTCGGAGCCATAATTGCTCGCGATGCGGTGCGCCCCGAGCAGCGACGATCCCGACGAGGGCTGCTTGCCCTTGCCGTTCGGCCAGTGGGTATAGGAACGGCTGTTCGCCGCCGACACTTCGCGGATGATCGGCACCGCGGTCGACATCAGCCCCGGCGGCATCTGGCCCGCGGCGACCTTGGCGAAGTCGATGATCACCGGCTGCCCCGGGCCCGCTTTGGCGCCGCAGCCCCAATAGAGGAGCAGGCGGCCCTTCGGCCGTTCGAAATCGCCGGGCAGGTCGGGCGTCCCGCGTTCGGGCGCGATCAGCGGCAGCGACTTGCCGACCTTGGCCTGCGGCTGAAAGAAATGGTCGCCCTTCGGCGGCGGCGCGGTCGGCGCGTCGTTCGAACCGAGGCGGAGGTCGAGCGTATAGGCGACCTTGCTCGCCGGATCGCCGCCGAACATCATCCCCATCGCACCGCCGATGCCGCCCTTGCCGCCGCCCATCGCGGCGAACCCCGACATCGTCGCGACGTCCATCTCGTAACGTTCCTTGGGTCCGGTCGACTTTTGCGCCGACCCCGGAACGGCGGCGAGCATCGCGGCAATCGCGGCGACGGAAACGAAACGCAGACTCGAACGCATGATAACCCCCCTCTTGCAGGGGCATGGCCCCGCGGATGATGCGACCCGATTCTTCGGTATGTTTGAACGAGCTATAGACGCGGCGCGGGCGAAGGCCAAGTGAGGCGGATCACAGGCCGCTCACCCTGTAGCTCGGCGATCTCTGCCATCCGTCCGCGGACGATGCCCCGGCGGACATAGCGGGCACAGCCCGGATCGGTGTCGATTGCGGCCTGGGTCAGCCGACGGAAGCCGGCGTGCGCGAGGATCAGGCGATGCGCCTCATCGATCGAAACGCCGAAGACCGACCGGACGATCTTGACCAGTTCGAACCAGCTGGCAGGCCGGTCCGACAGGTCGTTCCATGGCCTGCGGCTTCGGTACATATCCTCGATGACATCGAACGCCGGGTCGGCGGCACGCTGGCGATTATAGAAATCGGCAGCAGCGGGCCACTCGCTCATGTCAGGCCGTCCCGCCCACCGTCAGCCCGCTGACCAGCAGCGTCGGCTGGCCGACCCCGGCGGGGACGCTCTGGCCACCCTTGCCGCAGATGCCGATGCCCTCGTCGATCGCCATGTCGTTGCCGATGCCGGTGACCTTGGTCAGCACGCTCGGCCCGTCGCCGATCAGGGTCGCCCCCTTGATCGAGTCGCCCAATTTGCCGTTCTCGATCTTGTACGCCTCGGTGCAGGAAAAGACGAACTTGCCCGACACGATATCGACCTGTCCGCCGCCGAAGCTTTTCGCGAAAATGCCGTTCTTGACGCGGCTCAGCAGTTCGGCGGGATCGTCGCCTCCGCCGCGCATGAAGGTGTTGGTCATCCGCGGCATCGGCGCGTGGGCGAAGCTTTCTCGCCGTCCGTTGCCGGTCGGCTCGACGCCCATCAGCCGCGCGTTGAGGCGGTCCTGCATATAGCCCTTGAGGATGCCGTCCTCGATCAGCACCGTCTCGCCGGTCGGCGTGCCTTCGTCGTCGATGCTGAGCGAGCCGCGGCGGCCGCCGCCGACCGGGCTTTCCATTGCGCCGTCGTCGACGACCGTCACGCCGGGCGCCGCGACACGTTCCCCAATTCTTCCCGAAAAGGCGCTGGTGCCCTTGCGGTTGAAATCGCCCTCGAGCCCGTGGCCGACCGCTTCGTGGAGCAGCACGCCGGGCCAGCCGGGGCCGAGCAGCACGGTGAATTCGCCCGCCGGCGCATCGACCGCGCGAAGGTTGACGAGCGCCTGGCTCAGCGCCTCGTCGATCGCGCGGTTCCACTGCGCTTCCTCGAACAGGTGATCGTACATGTACCGGCCACCGAGGCCGAAATAGCCGCTCTCGCGCCGCCCATTCTCCTCGACGACGATCGAGACGTTGAGCCGGACGAGCGGGCGGATGTCGGTGGCGAGGAAACCGTCGGCGCGGACGATCTCGACCACCGACCAGCTTCCCGCGAGCGCCACCGAGACCTGCACGACGCGCGGATCGCGCGCCCGCGCGGCGGCATCGACCTGCTGGCACAGCTCGACCTTCTTCGCGAAGGGAATAAGGTCGAGCGGGTTCGCCTCGTCATAAAGATGGCGGTTGGTGCGCGGCGGCGGGCCGGCGGGGGCCTGCGTCGCCGGGTCGAGCAAGGCCAGCGTCTCGGCGGCGCGGCGGATCGCCCCGGCACTGACGTCGCTCGCATGCGCAAAGCCCGTCATCTCGCCCGACACCGCGCGCAGACCGAAACCGGCGTCGGTCGAATAATCGGCGGTCTTCAGCCGCCCGTCGTCGAAACCGAAGCTCTCGGTCGCGCGATATTGCAGGTACAGCTCGCCGTCGTCCGCCTTGGCGAGCGCTTCGCGCGCCAGCTTCTGCGCCAGATCGGGGTCGAGCGCGTCGGCGCGGTAGAGAAAGCGGCGGGGGTCGGTCGGGCTTGTCATCACGCCGATATAGGGGCGCGAGCCATCGACGCAAAGGCCCGTTCGCAGCGAGTTGATAGCACGCGCGAGCCGGGGTGTCGGTCTTGGGTTGGAGAGCGGACGTTGCTTCCCGCATTTTCGTCATCCCGGACTTGATCCGGGGTCCACTGCGGCACCAAGTCATGGACCCCGGATCAAGTCCGGGGTGACGAAGAGGGGAATGTCCGCGTTCGGTTGAAAGCAGACGCTAATCTAGAGATAGTTTACGGTCAGCGTGAACGTCCCGCTATAATCGCCGTCGGGCTGGTTCGCTGGAACGGTCAGCGTGCCGCCGATATAATAGGTTTGCACGCCGCTCGGCAGCAGCGTCGAGCCGAGCAGCGCGATGCCGCCGCCGCTGGTGCTCGCGGCGCGGACGAGGCTGGCGGTCATCGTCGGCGCGCCGCCGCCGGCGCGCGCCAGCGTCACCGAGGTGCTGCCCGAAACGGTGATCAGCAGGATGCCGCCGGTGCCCTGAAAGACCGCGCGCTGCGCGTCGTTGCCGACCGGCGACACGCCGCCGCTCGTCGTACGCGCGCCGGTCAGCGCATTGACGGTAACCGTGCCGCCCGTCGCGCCGCTGACCAGCGTCCCGAAATCGAGATCGTCGGTCTTGATCAGCGTGTTCGGGCGGACGATCGCCGCATTGGCCGTGACACTGGTATCGGCCGCGCTGGCCGGCCCGCACAGCGCGGCACCCGCCGCCGCCATGCCGATGGTCAGGGCGCGCGCGGCGCCCCGACAGTTTCTGGTCCCTCGAATCCCCACGATTCTGCTCCTGTCTGGCACAGACCATGCCAGGGCGACCTTCATCGAGGATGCACGGGTGTGGTAAAAACTGCGTTTACCCTCACTCGCACGGATACCAGCGGCCATCGGACGCGCGATAGCTGTCGCTCTTGACGTCATAGGTGCCATAGCGGTCCTCGCAATATTCGCGGCGCTGGCGTTCCTTCTTCTTCTTGTTTTCGCTGCTGGCGATCGCCGCGACGATGCCGCCGACCACAACCGCGCCGACCGCGCCCGCCACGACGCCGTCCTTCTTGGCGTCCTTCCGCTTCTTGCGCTCCCATTCGCGGCGGTCGCGTTCGCGGTCACGGGCGTGGCGATCCTTGCGGTCGTAGCGGTCCTTGTCCCAACGCACGCGCTCACGTTCGCGCTCGCGTTCCTGCTCGCGCTCGCAATTCACCCGGCTTCTGCCGTCGAGACCGCGGCAGGTGCGGACGCTCTCCCAGCTCTGGGCGGCCGCCGGCGCACTCACCGGCACCAACGCCACGATATAGGCCAAGGCTCCGGCGGACAAAGCCAGACGACGACAAAGGAATGCCACGTTTTTCTCCATTCTGATCGGTGCAGGAGAAAGCATTTCTCCTTCCGGCGGTAAGACACCGGCGCATGGAGACACCCCCACCAAAAAAATACGGGGCGTTTGACAGGTTCGCAGGAGTGGCGGCTTTGCCCGTCCCAGCGGCCGACAAACCAAGGCTGGAGACGGCAGATGCCGTCCGATCAGCATGGGGGATGAAGCCGGGCCGGGATTCGCCCGTCGGCGCCTAGCCCTTATCGGCGATCCCGCCGGCGCCTAACCTTTATCGGCGATCCCGCCGATGAGGATGAAGCGCCGGTCGCAATAGCCGCAGTCGGCAAAGCCTTCGTCGGTATCGATCTCGAGCCAGACGCGCGGGTGGCCGAGCGCGGCGTCGGCAAGCCCGTCGCCGGTCCCGTCGCAGGCGATGCGGGTCTTGGGCGTGCGGATCGTTTCGGGGGCGGGGGCGGCGTTGCTCATCGAACGCGCCCATAGCAAGCGGTGCGCCCCCCCGCAATCGGTTGAAAGTCGATTCCGGTGCGCCGGGAACGCCGCGCGCCGCCATGCATTGGGACTCGGGTGGGAGCCCCGGCCCGAAGCAGAGGTGAATCATGGCGGCACGCGCTTATTGGAAAGGACAGATCCGGCTCGCGCTGGTGTCGATCCCGGTCGAAATCTATCCGGCGACCAAATCGGGCGCGGCGATCAGCTTTCGCCAGATCCACGAACCGAGCGGCAAGCCGGTCAAATATGAAAAGATCGTTCCCGGCATTGGGCCGATCGACACCGACGACATCGTCAAGGGTTACGAGATGTCGAAGGGCAATTATGTCCTGCTCGAAGAGGACGAGATCGAGGCGGTGAAGCTCGAAAGCAAGCGCACGCTCGAACTCGTTCAGTTTGTCGGCACCGACGAGATCGACGTCCTCTATTATACCAAGCCCTATTATGTCGTCCCCGCCGACGAGCTCGCCGAAGAGGCCTATATCGTGCTGCGCGAGGCGCTCAAACGCACGAAGAAGGTCGGGCTTGGCCAGCTGTCGCTGCGCGGGCAGGAGCAGCTCGTCGCGCTCCGGCCGTGCGGGCGCGGGCTGGTGCTCGAAGTGCTGCGCTACGCCGACGAGGTGAACAAGGCGGCGAATTATTTCCGCGACGTCGGCAGCGGCAAGCCCGACGCCGACCTGCTCGATCTCGCCGAAACGCTGATCGGCAAGAAAAGCGGCAAGTTCGACGCGTCGGACTATCATAATCATTATGTCGACGCGCTGAAGCGCGTGATCGCCAAGAAGGCGAAGGCCAAGGGCAGGAAGATCCTCGAGGATGTCGAGGAGCCTGCCGCAATCGATCGCGGCTCGAACGTCATCGACCTGATGGCGGCGCTGAAGGCGTCGGTCGACGGCAAGAAAAAGCCGCCCGCCGCCGCCGAAAAGAAGGCACCGGCGAAGAAAGCCGCGGCGAAGAAGGCACCCGCGCGAAAGGCGCCGGAACGCAAGCGCGCGTGACATGGCGCGCGCCGATCCCCTTGCCCGATATAATGCCAAGCGCGACTTCAAGCTGACCCCCGAACCGGCAGGGAAGGTCGAAAAGGGAGCCGGCAACCGCTTCATCGTCCAGAAGCATGACGCGACGCGGCTCCACTATGATTTCCGCCTCGAAATCGACGGTGTGCTCAAAAGCTGGGCGGTCACCAAAGGCCCGAGCGCCGATCCGGCCGACAAGCGCCTCGCGGTGCGCACCGAAGACCATCCGATGAGCTATGCCGATTTCGAAGGCGTGATCCCCAAGGGCGAATATGGCGGCGGCACGGTGATGCTGTGGGATCGCGGCACCTGGGCGCCCATCGCGGGCAAGAGCGCCAAGGATATCGAAAAGGGTCATCTCCATTTCACCCTCGACGGCGAACGGATGAAGGGCGAATGGCTGCTCGTCCGCATGAAGCCGCGCCCGGGCGAGAAGCGCGAGAACTGGCTGCTGCGCAAGGTCGACGATGCTTTTGCCGGGGGTGCCGACGACCTGGTGGGGCGTCAGCTCACCAGCGTCCTCACCGACCGGACGATGGCCGACATTGCCGCCGACAAGGGCGGCGAGCAGTCGCTGCAGGGCGCGAAGGGCGCGGCTTTCGCGAAGAAGATGGCCGCCGCCACGGCACATAACAAACAGGTCGCCAAACCCGTCGCCAAACCGAAGGCACGCGGCAAGCCGCCGAAATTCCGCCCGCTCCAGCTCGCGACGCTCGTTGACGCGGTGCCCGGCGGCAACGGCTGGTTCCACGAGATCAAATATGACGGCTATCGCGCCGAAATCGCTGCGGCAGGCTCCGACGTCCGAGTCTTCACGCGCAACGGCCTCGACTGGACCGACAAGTTCGCCCCGCTCGTCCGCCACATCGCGGCGCTCGATCTGCCGCCGTGCCTGATCGATGGAGAGATCGTCGCTTATGGCAAGGACGGCAATCCCGACTTCTCGGCCTTGCAGGCGGTGCTGAAACGCGGTCACGGCGAACAGGGTGAGGATAATGACCTTAGTTTTTTTGCCTTCGACCTGCTCGAAGAAAGCGGCAAATCGCTTGCCAAACTCGGCAATCTCGAACGCAAGGAACGGCTCGAAGCGCTACTCCGCCACGCGCAGCCCCCGATCGCGGTCGCCGATCATGTCATCGGCGCCGGCGAGACGCTCTATGCCGCGATGTGCGGCGCCGGGCAGGAGGGCATCATCTCGAAGCGCGCCGACGCCGCTTATTCGGGCCGCCGCTCGAAAAACTGGGTGAAGGTCAAATGTACCCGCCGTCAGGAGTTCATCCTCGTCGGCTGGAACCCGTCATCGGCCAAGGGCCGCGCCTTTGCCTCGCTCCTCCTCGCCCAGCGCGAGAAAGGCAAGCTCGTCTACAAGGGCAATGTCGGCACCGGTTTCGACGCCGCGACGATGGCCGACCTCGCGAAGAAATTTGCGGCGCGCGAACGCAAGACGGCGCCGCTCGACGTCGATGCGACGGTCGCGCGCAAGGTCCATTGGCTGAAGCCCGATCTGGTCGCCGAAATCGCCTTTGCCGAATTCACGGCGGGCGGCTCGGTGCGCCATGCCAGTTTTCTCGGCCTGCGCCGCGACAAGGAGGCGAAAGAGGTGACCCCCGAAAAGCAGCAGCCGGCGCCCGAACCGGCGAGCGACGTGACGATCAGCAGCCGCGACCGCGTGATCTTTCCCGAGGCCAAGGCGACCAAGGGCGATCTCGCGGACTATTACGCCGCGATCGCACCGGTGATGCTGCCGCACATGGCGCGCCGCCCGATCAGCCTCGTCCGCTGCCCGCAGGGGCGCGCGAAAAAATGCTTCTTCCAGAAACACGACAGCGGTTCGTTCGGCGACCATGTCCACCACATCCCGATCCGCGAGAAGGACGGCGGGCACGAGGATTATCTTTATGTCGACGACGCCGACGGCATTCTTGCCTGCGTCCAGATGGGGACGATCGAGTTCCACGGCTGGGGCAGCCATGTCGACGCGCTCGAAAAGCCCGACCGCATGGTTTTCGACCTCGACCCCGACGAAGGGCTCGCGTTCGCCGATGTGAAAAAGGCGGCCGCCGACATCCGCCGCCAGCTCGCCGATATCGGCCTCGTCAGCTTCGCGATGCTCTCGGGCGGCAAGGGGGTGCATGTCGTCGTGCCGCTCGATCCGGGGCATGACTGGGACGCGCACAAGGATTTCTCGAAACGCTTTGCCGAAGCGCTGAGCCTCGCCGAGCCCGACCGCTATGTCGCGACGATGAGCAAGGCGAAGCGCAAGGGCAAGATCTTCATCGATTACCTCCGCAACCAGCGCGGCAGCACCGCGATCATGCCTTACTCGGCCCGCGCCCGCGAGGGCGCGCCGGTCGCGGTGCCGGTCGGCTGGGATGCGCTCGCCGATATCGAAAGCGCCGGGGCGTGGACGATCAAGGATGCCGCCGCACTGCTCGAACGCGCGGGCAGCGCCGAACTCAAGGGCTGGGGGTTTGCGAGCCAGAAACTGCCGGCGCTGTAGCAGGCTGCGCGAGGAAGGACGGCATTGGGGTGGTGAGCTGTCGTTACCCCTAATCTGTACCCCGGCGAAAGCCGGGGCCCAGGGCGATAGAAAGCCGACGTTTGCGCGATCGTGATCTGGGCCCCGGCTTTCGCCGGGGATCACGATGGTTAGGTCCGCTACCGGCCGTTACCGGTCGATCCCCAATTCCCGCCGCTCCGCCTCGTCGAACACCCGCCCGCGGGTCAGGAACCGCTGTTCGCGGCCGTTGTCGAGGCTGAACATTCCGCCGCGGCCGGGCACGACGTCGAGGATGAGCTGGGTATGCGCCCACGCATCGCCCTGCGCGCGGCCGATATAGACGGGCGCGCCGCCGACATCGCCAAGATGGATATCGCCCGCGCCGAGGCGGAAATCGCCGGCCGGGTAGCACATCGGCGACGACCCGTCGCAGCAGCCGCCCGACTGGTGGAACAATATGTCGCCATATTCGGCCTGAAGCTCGGCGATCAGGGCAAGGGCCGGATCGGTGGCGACAACGCGGGCGGTCATGCGGCGCCTTTCGACAGGATGGCCCGCGCGCGGCTGCGCGCGGGCCGGGGAGGTCAGAAAAAGCCGAGCTTTTTAGGGCTGTAGCTTACCAGCAGATTTTTCGTCTGCTGATAATGGTCGAGCATCATCTTGTGATTCTCGCGCCCGATGCCCGACTGCTTGTAGCCGCCGAACGCCGCATGCGCGGGATAGGCGTGATAGCAGTTGGTCCACACGCGCCCGGCCTTGATCGCGCGGCCGAAACGGTAGCAGGTGTTGGCATCGCGGCTCCACACCCCGGCGCCGAGGCCATAGAGGGTGTCGTTGGCGATTTCGAGCGCTTCGGCATCGTCCCTGAAGGTCGTCACCGAAACGACGGGCCCGAAAATCTCCTCCTGGAAGATCCGCATCTTGTTGTGGCCCTTGAGCACGGTCGGCTTGATATAATAGCCGTCGGCAAATTCGCCGCCGAGCTCGGCCGCCGCGCCGCCGATCAGCACTTCGGCGCCTTCCTGCCGGCCGATGTCGAAATAGGAGAGGATCTTCTCGCGCTGTTCGGACGAGGCCTGCGCGCCGATCATCGTCGCGGGGTCGAGCGGGTTGCCCTGCACGATCGCCTCGACGCGTTTCAGCGCCCGCTCCATGAAGCGGTCATAGATTTTCTCGTGGATCAGCGCGCGGCTTGGGCAGGTGCAGACCTCGCCCTGGTTGAGCGCGAACATCACGAAACCCTCGATCGCCTTGTCGAAATAATCGTCGTCCTCGCGCAGCACATCCTCGAAGAAGATGTTCGGCGACTTGCCGCCGAGTTCGAGCGTCACCGGAATCAGATTCTCGCTGGCATATTGCATGATCAGCCGGCCCGTGGTGGTCTCCCCGGTGAAGGCGATCTTGGCGATGCGGTTCGACGAGGCGAGCGGCTTGCCCGCCTCCAGCCCGAAGCCGTTGACGATGTTGAGCACGCCCGGCGGCAGCAGGTCGGCGACCAGCTCGGCCCAGACCATGATCGACGCCGGGGTCTGCTCGGCGGGCTTCAGCACGACGCAATTGCCCGCGGCGAGCGCCGGCGCGAGCTTCCAGCACGCCATCAGCAGCGGGAAGTTCCACGGGATGATCTGCCCGACGACGCCCAGCGGTTCGTGGAAATGATAGGCGACGGTGTCGTCGTCGATCTCGCCCAGCGAGCCTTCCTGCGCGCGGATCGCACCGGCGAAATAGCGGAAATGGTCGATCGCCAGCGGCAGGTCGGCGGCCATCGTCTCGCGGATCGGCTTGCCGTTGTCCCACGTCTCGGCGGTCGCGAGCTTCTCCAGATTCGCTTCCATGCGGTCGGCGATGCGATTGAGGATCAGCGCGCGTTCGGCGACCGAGGTGCGGCCCCACGCGTCCTTCGCGGCATGCGCGGCATCGAGCGCCGCCTCGATATCGGCGGCGTCCGAGCGCGCGATCTGGCCGACCGGCTTGCCGGTGACCGGCGAGATATTGTCGAAATAGCGGCCCGAACGGGGGGCGACGAACTTGCCGCCGATGAAATTGTCGTAACGATCCGCAAACGGTGCCCGCAGCGTCGCGGCGCGGTCCTGAACCAAGGCGTCCATATCTCTGTCCTCTTCCCAAATGCAGCGCCGAATCGGGACCGGCGTTGTCGGGGGCGAGCATTTCACCCGCGCCGCGCAAACGAAAGCCGCCGGGATCGCGGGGCAAGCCAACCTGTCTCGCTGCCGAGACAGGTCGCGCCGGTCAGCCGCGCAGCCCCGCGCGCGCCATGCGGCGATAGAGCGTCGCGCGCCCGATACCGAGCAGCCGCGCCGCCTCGCTGGCATTGCCGCCCGCCTGCGCCAGCGCCTGGCGCAGGATCGTCCGGTCGGCCTGTTCGAACGACGGCGCCGCATCGCCGCCCATCAGTTGCGCGACCGGGCGCGGGCGTTCGAGCATCGCGTCGGTGACACCCAGCCGCTGGCGCGCCGCGCGGCTGGCGCCGATCACCAGGTCGTCGCGGTCGGCGGCCAGCAATTCCCAGCCGGCGGGTGCATCGCCGAGGAAGATGATCCGCGCCCCCTCGAAATGGCGGCAGAAATAGTCGCGCTCGATCCGCCGCGCCGCGTCGCGGACTAGCGCGCCGACTGCCTCGGCCATCGCCGGGCCATGGTCGTCGCGGCAGCTCGACACGTCGAGCGCCGCGATCAGCCGCCCGTGCGGGTCGTGCACCGGCGCATCCATGCAACTGATGTCGATGTTGCGGCTCGCGAAATGCTGGTCGCGGTGGATGATCACCGGCTTGTCCTCGAACAGACAGGTCCCGATGCCGTTGGTGCCCTCCTCGGCCTCGCCCCAGCGGCCGCCGGTGACCAGCCCCGCCTCGGCAAAGCCGCCCTCGTCGCCGTCGCCGATCCGGTGGTCGAGGATCGCGCCGCTCGCGTCGCTCAGAAAGACGCCGCAGCCCGACCGCCCGACCGCGCGGAACATCTGGTCGAGCACCGGGATAGCCACCGCCAGCAGCGGTTCGTGCGCCTCGCGCCGCTCGGCGATCGCGCGCGCATCGAGCAGCTCGCGCTTGCCTTCGGATGCGGGGTCGAGCCGGTGGTGCAGCGCCGAGCGGCACCACGACGCCGCGACCGGCGACACCGCCGCGCGGCGCGGCGAGCGCACCGTGTCGAACACCTGTTCGGCGTGCTGATGGGATGCCTCGGTCATCGATCCTCTCGCCGCCATCATGCGCTTTACCGCCGCCAGCGTCAAATCGGGTCGCGATCCGTGGCCTGCGCCGCCTTTCGCCGCTGCCGCCACGAAGGCGTCTTCTTCACTTCGGCTACCCCGTCTGCGACCGGCGGCGTCAGCGGCACCGCCGGCACCCGCTCGCCGCGCGCCTCGGCCGCCTCGATCCACGCCAGATAGGCGTCGGGAATATCGCCCCCCGCCGAAACCCAGTCGGCCTCGCCCGCAAAGCGCTGCACCGGCTCGGCATCGGCCGGCCCCTCATGCACCTGCAACGGCCCGTAATAGGGCATGGCCTTGTCATCCATCCGCACCAGTTCGACGCCCGGATCGCCGAGCTGCATCGCGATCGCGTCGGGTCCGCCCGCATCGACGGCGGCGATCAGCGCCCGCTGCCGTGCGGCGAGCGCGAGCAATGCCGCGTCGATCTCCGCCGTCGCCTGCGCGTCGAGCGCCACCCCGCCGAAACCGTCCAGCAGCGCCGCCGCCGCATCTTGCCCCGCCGCCGGATCGCCCGTCCCCGCCGCGCCCCCGTGGATCACCGTCCGCACCGTCGTCGTCGACGCCTCGGCCACCGCGCCCGCCGCCGCGGCGTCTCCGACGCCAACCTCCGTTTGTCCTGCGGAGCCGCGCAGCGGCGTCTCGAAGGACCCGGCACTGGCGCGCGTCGAGAAATAGTTGATCACCGTCCGCTTGCCGCCTGCATCCTGTCCGTAATGGCGCAGGCAGAACATCAGCAGCGCGTCATTGTACCGCCGCCGGAACCCCATCAGCTTCTCGCCGACAAAGACAGGCACCAGATAGCCGTCGATCGCGCGTTCGAACGCGATATCCTTCAGCCGCGCGACCCCGAAATCGAGCGCCGCCTCCCACGCCCGCCGAAAGCTCTCCGCGCCCGGCGCACGCCGCAGCGTATAGCAGTTCGTCTGCGCCATATTGACCATCGCGGCGGCGCGGCTGACCGACCCGGTATCGGCGAGCGCCCCGATAAACGCCTTCTGCCGCTCGGGCGTCCACCCGTCGTGCCGATATTTGCGCGGCACCGGCGTGAACTCGGGAAGCGGCGGCCGGGCTTCGGCCGCAATCGGTGTCCGATTCTGCATGATACGCCCTCCTGTTGGTCAAACCGGACAGGATATGACGGGGTGGAGGAATGTAGGAAAGGGGTTTGTTTATGGTTTGTTCTTCATTGATCGCTAGCGATTTTTCGCGCGACTTTAGCCAGTGTCTGTCTGATTAAGGTGGGCACCCTCTAAGAAGCGCGAAGATCTAGTTTGTAGGGTCAGGACCCATTAATTCCGCGTTCGAGGTTTGAGGCGATTTTGCTCAGGGCGAGGAGGAAAGGTGAGGGAATATGGATATATTTCGAACCTTTCCGACGAAGCCATGGGCAAAATCGGTCAAATCCCGAAGGGACGTCGAAATGGCTTCGATCTCCAGCCTGCGCGGCCTTGCGGGTAGCGATGCTACCCGCTGCATCCGCCCAAGCTGGATATCTTCGCCATTTCGACGCCTCGAACGTGGAATTAATGGGTCCTGACCCTAGGTCCCGAATTTTCCTGGGATACTGGGGCATTGATTTTCTCAGACAGGATCGCAATTAAAAGGAAATCTGGAGCGACATTTATGATACGAGCAAACGATCAGCTTATTTTTGAACCGCCGATTGCGGAATTTGTTGAATCCAGAAGCGAAGCATTTTACACAACATTTTCTGGCAGCAACAATAGTGGCAAGTCTCTAATATTGAAAAATGTAAAAATGCGATTAGGGCGGGGTGCTTACATGGCCGGTCCACATCGCTTTTATCACGTTACTGAAATTGCAACTCAGCGCTTTAATCCTAACGACTATGACAGTTGGCACAGCAGTTTTGTTAATGAGGCCAACAACGCCGAACATAACTATGAACATAACTACATCGATCTCGGGCGAATCATAGGCGGTCTAAAGGATGTAAAGCGGGCCAAGCTGTTTAAGCTGTGCGCTGAAATGATCGGGGTTCCCTTTGCACTGAAACGGCGTGATCCCGACAATGAGTTGTCTCCTAGGTACGTTGACATGGATGGCCAAAATTTGGCAACGGGTAGCACTGGAACGCGCCTATTGATGACCCTGCTGGGCCTGTGCTTGGATGAGCAATTTCAATATCTTCTTATAGACGAGCCGGAGCTTGGCCTATCGCCTAGACTACAAGGGGAGCTCGCTAGGTTTTTTGCGGACGCCGCCAAGCGGCAAGAGTTTTTCCCTCACTTGAAGGGGATATACGTCGCAACCCACTCTCATCTTATGCTCGACAAGCGGAACATCTCTAACAACTTCATTGTTACAAAAAATGGAGCCAAAATCGGCATCGAGCAGGTGACGACGGTGCCTCGGCTGCACAGCCTTCAGTTCAATATGCTCGGCAACAGCTTAGAGGATTTGTTCCTACCGGCCGCAATCGTAATTTGCGAAGGAAAGACCGACAGGCCGTTCATTGAGCGATCTTTTCAGCACCAATTTCCCGGTAGGCGCATACTCGTCATTGAGGGGCAGGGTGACGTGAAGCGCATATTTCGAAATCTGTGCACTTCGCTCGGAGACATTCGCAAAAGTCCTTTCCAAGAGCGGACCTTTATCGTGCTGGACTCAGTTCATACAGCAGGAACGGCAGCCGATCTTGTCGCCATGGGTGCGAAAGCAGCCAACGTTATAGTGTGGAATAAGAACGGCATCGAATATGTATATCCTCCTCAGTTAGTCGCCCAAGCGTTCTCGTGCGGCGTAAGTAACATTGAGGATATGACGATAGACGGTGACAATCTCACTATCGGGAATATGACTTTAAGAAAGATTGACCTGTCCGATCAGGTTTTGAGTGGCATTGGTCCGGATACGACGCACGCGGATGAATTTGTGTCAAAGCTCGTAACTCCTCTAGCGCAAGCTATCGAAGCTTAGGGTCGCCCCGTCGAAGCAGGCCATCCCCGGACGACCAATCACTGCCAGACCAAACTTTCATCCAACCTCCCGCCATTCCCCCAACGCCAGCTCCCCAATCTCCCACGCCCCGATCCGCCACCGCACCAGCCGCAGCGTCGGATAGCCGACCGCGGCGGTCATGCGGCGGACCTGGCGGTTGCGGCCTTCGGTGATCGTCAGTTCGATCCACGCATCGGGCACGCTCTTGCGGTATCGCACCGGCGGGTCGCGATCCCACAGCATCGGCGGGTCGATGCGGCGGACGGTCGCGGGGCGCGTCGGGCCGTCGTTGAGCGTGACGCCGCGGCGCAGCGCTTCGAGCGCGGCGTCGTCGGGCTCGCCCTCGACCTGCGCGAGATAGGTTTTGGGCGTCTTGTGCTTCGGCGACGAAATCCGCGCCTGCAGCGCGCCGTCGTCGGTCAGGATCAGCAGGCCTTCACTATCCCGATCGAGCCGCCCCGCCGGATAGACGCCGGGCACGTCGATATAGTCGGACAGCGTCGCGCGCGGCCCATCCGCGCTCGCGGTCATGCTCTTGTCGGTGAATTGCGACAGCACGCCCCACGGCTTGTTGAACAGGATCGTCGTCACAGCATCAGGCTCCGCGCCACCGCCTCGGCGACCTTGATGCCGTCGACCGCCGCCGACAATATGCCCCCGGCATAGCCCGCGCCCTCGCCCGCCGGAAACAGCCCCGCGGTGTTCAGGCTCTGAAAATCCTCGCCGCGGGTGAAGCGCACGGGCGAGGAGGTGCGCGTCTCGACCCCCGTCATCACCACATCGGGATGGTCGTATCCCGCGATCTGGCGCCCGAACACCGGGATCGCCTCGCGCATCGCCTCGACCGCGAAGGCGGGCAGGCATTGCGCGAGGTCGGTCGGGGTGACGCCGGGGCGATAGGAGGGGACGACGCTGCCGAGCGCGGTCGACGGGCGCCCCTTCAGAAAGTCGCCGACGCGCTGCGCGGGCGCGCGATAGTTCGATCCGCCCGCGACGAAGGCGAGCGATTCCCAGTGCCGCTGGAAGGCGATGCCCGCGAGCGGGTCGCCGGGATAGTCGCGCGCGGGGTCGATCGCGACAACGAAGCCCGAATTGGCGTTGCGTTCGTTGCGCGAATATTGGCTCATGCCGTTCGTGGCGACGCGGCGCTCCTCGGACGTCGCGGCGACAACGGTGCCGCCGGGGCACATGCAGAAGCTGTAGACGGTGCGGCCGTTCTTGCAGTGGTGCGAGATATGATATTCGGCGGCGCCGAGGATCGGATTGCCCGCGTCGGCGTCGAAGCGCGAGGCGTCGATCCACGATTGCGGATGCTCGATGCGGACGCCGATCGAAAAGGGCTTCGCCTCGACATGCACCCCCGCCGCCTGCAGCATCGCGAAGGTGTCGCGCGCGCTGTGGCCGATCGCCATGACGACGCGGTCGGCCTCGATATGGGTGCCATTGCTCAGGTGCACGCCCTGGACGCGGCGTTCGCCCGCGCCGTCACTGGCGATATCGAGCCCGTCGACCTTGTGCTGCCAGCGATATTCGCCGCCCAGCCCCTCGATCGTCTCGCGCAGGCTTTCGACCATCGTCACCAGCCGGAAGGTGCCGATATGCGGGTGCGCCTCGGTCAATATTTCGGGCGGCGCGCCCGCCTTGACGAACTCGGTCAGCACCTTGCGGTCGAGATGCCGCGGGTCCTTGATCCGGCTGTAGAGTTTGCCGTCGGAAAAGGTGCCCGCGCCGCCCTCGCCGAACTGGACGTTCGATTCGGGGTGGAGCACGCCGCGCCGCCACAAATCCCATGTATCCTTCGTGCGCTCGCGCACGATCTTGCCGCGGTCGAGGATGATCGGGCGGAAGCCCATTTGCGCGAGGATCAGTCCGACGAACAGCCCGCACGGCCCCGCGCCGACGACGACCGGCCGCTTGATCCCCTTCGGCGCCTGCGTGATGAATTTATACGCGGTGTTCGGGGTCTGCTGGACGTTGCGGTCCTTGCGAAAGCGCGCGAGCACCGCACCCTCGTCCTTCACATTGACGTCGACCGAATAGATCAGCTTGATGTTCGTCTTGTCGCGCGCATCGTTGGCGCGGCGCGCGACGACGTGGCGGATCAGCTCGCGCGGGGAAATGCGCAGCCGCCTGCAGATCGCGGCGGGCAAATCCTCCGGCGCATGGTGCAGCGGCAAGGTCAGTTCGGTCAGGCGAAGCATCGTCCGCCTGTAATGCTGAACCCGGCCGGGGGAAACGCCGTTCGAAAAGAAAAGGGGCGGCCATCGCTGACCGCCTCCTGATCCTTATGCCGCTTCCTTCTTGCGCGACGCTTTCTTGCGCTCGTGCGGATCGAGCAGCGCCTTGCGGATGCGGATGTTCTTCGGGGTCACTTCGACCATCTCGTCGTCGTCGATATAGGCGATCGCCTGTTCGAGCGTCATGCGCTTCGGCGGGGTGAGGCGGATCGCGTCGTCCTTGCCCGTCGAACGGAAGTTCGTGAGCTGCTTCGACTTCATCGGGTTGACCTCGAGATCCTCGGGCTTGGCGTTCTCGCCGATGATCATGCCCTCATAGAGCGCCTCGCCGGGCGAGACGAACAGGATGCCGCGCTCTTCGAGCGGGCCGAGCGCGTAGGCGACGGCCTCGCCATTGCCGTTCGAGATCAGGACGCCATTCTTGCGGCCTTCGATGTTGCCCTTGTGCGGGCCATATTTCTCGAACAGGCGGTTCATGATCCCGGTGCCGCGCGTGTCGGACAGGAATTCGCCATGATAGCCGATCAGGCCGCGCGAGGGCCCCGAGAAGGTGATGCGCGTCTTGCCGCCGCCCGACGGGCGCATGTCGGTGAGGTCGGCCTTGCGGATCTGCATCTTCTCGACGACCGTGCCCGAATGTTCGTCGTCGACGTCGATGACGACGGTTTCATAGGGTTCGGTGCGCTTGCCGGCCTCGTCCTCGCCGTACAGCACCTTCGGGCGGCTGATGCCAAGTTCGAAGCCTTCGCGGCGCATCGTTTCGATGAGCACGCCGAGCTGGAGCTCGCCGCGGCCCGCGACGTCGAAGCTGTCCTTGTCGGCGCTTTCGGTGATGCGGATCGCGACATTGGTTTCGGCTTCGCGGAGCAGGCGGTCGCGGATCATGCGGCTCGTGACCTTGCTGCCCTCGCGGCCCGCCATCGGCGAGTCGTTGACGGCGAAGCGCATCGACAGCGTCGGCGGATCGATCGGCTGCGCGGCGATCGGCTCGCTGACGCTGGTGTCGGCGATCGTGTTCGCGACGGTCGCGTTGGTCAGGCCCGCGATCGCCACGATGTCGCCCGCTTTCGCTTCCTCGACGGGGACGCGCTCGAGCCCGCGGAACGCGAGCAGCTTCGACGCGCGGCCGGTTTCGATCACCTTGCCGTCCATGTCGAGCGCGTGGATCGGCTGGTTGACCTTGACCGTGCCCGACTGGACGCGCCCGGTCAGGATGCGGCCGATGAAATTGTCGCGGTCGAGCAGCGTCGCAAGGAAGGTGAAGGGCGCATCCTCGTCGAGGCCAGGCGTGGGCACGTGCGACACGATCGTCTTGAACAGCGGCTCGAGCGTGCCTTCGCGTGCGTCGGGGCTTTCGGAGGCATAGCCGCCGCGGCCCGAGGCATAGAGGATCGGGAAGTCGAGCTGTTCGTCATTGGCTTCGAGCGCGAGGAAGAGTTCGAACACTTCGTCGAGCACTTCGGCGGCGCGCGCGTCGCTGCGGTCGATCTTGTTGACGACGACGATCGGCTTAAGGCCGAGCGCGAGCGCCTTGCCGGTCACGAACTTGGTCTGCGGCATCGGGCCTTCCGCCGCGTCGACGAGCAGGATCACGCCGTCGACCATGCTGAGGATGCGCTCGACCTCGCCGCCGAAGTCGGCGTGGCCCGGCGTGTCGACGATGTTGATGCGCGTCTGGTCGGCGCCTTCGCCCCACTCGACGCTGGTGCACTTCGCGAGAATGGTGATCCCGCGTTCCTTTTCGAGGTCGTTCGAATCCATCGCACGCTCTTCGACGCGCTGGTTGTCGCGGAAGGTGCCCGACTGGCGGAACAGCTGGTCGACGAGGGTCGTCTTGCCATGATCGACGTGTGCGATGATCGCAATATTGCGCAAAGACATGCGGAAAAAGCCTTGATGGAAGGAGGCAGCGCCCGAGGCGCCGCGAAACGCCGCGCCCCTAACAGAAGCGATGCTGCGGCGCAACGAAATTGCCGAAGTTGGCGAAGGTGCCGCACAGCGTGACGCGGCGAAGCAAAGTTTCAATAATTATTGAAACTTCAGAAATTATCCCGTATTTGAGTCGCGTGGAACCGTCGTCCGCCCCCGACTCTCTGTCTCCGCCGTGCCGGCTCTCCCCGCTAGCGCAGGCGTTCGTCCTGCATTTCGGCGAGATGGGGAGTCGCTGGGGGATCAACCGCACCGTGGGGCAAATCTATGCGATGCTCTTCCTCGCCGAGGTGCCGCGCCATGCCGAGGAGATCAGCGAGGCGCTGAGCCTGTCGCGCGGCAGCGTGTCGATGGGATTGAAAGAGCTCGCAAGCTGGAAGCTCGTCCAGCTCCGCCACCTGCCCGGCGACCGGCGCGACTATTATGAGACGCCGCGCGACGTCTGGGCGATTTTCCGCACGCTGGTCGAGGAGCGCAAGAAGCGCGAGATCGACCCGACGCTGACGACGCTGCGCGGGCTGATGCTGGAGCCCGCGACCGACCCCGCCGACCGCTTCGCGCAGGAACGGATGGCGGCGATGCACGAACAGATCGAGCTGCTCACCGACTGGTATGCCGAAATGCAGCGGCTCGACAACGAGCGGCTGCTGCAGCTTTTGCGGTTGGGGTCGCGTGTGGTAAAGGCGCTGGAGTTCAAGGACCGGATGCTCGGCCGCGGGAAAGGCCAGGGTTTGAAGGAGATCGACGATGGACGCGATTGACCCGCTGATCCTCGCCCGCATCCAGTTTGCCGCGAACATCAGTTTCCACATCCTCTTCCCGACGATCACCATCGCGCTCGGCTGGGCGCTGCTCGGCTTCAAGCTCGCCTATAATCGCACGAAAGACGGCGCGTGGATGAACGCCTATCGCCTGTGGGTGAAGGTCTTCGCGCTGAGCTTTGCGATGGGCGTCGTCTCGGGCATCACGATGAGCTTCCAGTTCGGCACCAACTGGCCGGGCTATATGGAAAAGGTCGGCAATGTCGCGGGGCCGCTGCTCGCTTATGAGGTGCTCACCGCCTTTTTCCTCGAGGCGGTGTTCCTCGGCATCATGCTGTTCGGTTTCAGCCGCGTCCCCAATTGGGTGCACACGATGGCGACGCTGCTGGTCGCGGGCGGCACGACGCTGTCGGCCTTCTGGATCATCGTGCTCAATAGCTGGATGCAGACGCCGGTGGGTTACGAGATCCGCGACGGCGTCGTCCACGCGACCGACTGGTGGGCGATCGTCTTCAATCCGTCGATGCCCTATCGCCTCACGCACATGCTGCTTGCCTCGGCGCTCACCGTATCCTTCCTGATCGCGGGGATGAGCGCATGGCGCTGGTTGAAGGACGGCGGCGGCGAAGGCGTGCGGCGGACATTGAAGGCCGCCATCTATGCCGCGGCGCTGTTGATCCCGGTGCAGATTTTCATCGGCGACCAGCACGGGCTCAACACGCTGGAACATCAGCCGCAGAAGGTGGCGGCGATGGAGGCCAATTGGGAAACGCGCAGCCATGTTCCGCTCGTCCTCTTTGCCATCCCCGACAGCGAGGCGCGCACCAATCATATGGAAATCGCGATTCCGTCTGGCGCCAGCCTGATCCTCAAGCATAGCCGCAGCGGCGTCGTTCCGGGGCTCGACGATTACCGCGGCAATCACCCGCCCGTGGCACCGCTGTTCTGGGGCTTTCGCATCATGGTCGGCATCGGCGTGCTGATGCTCGCCGTTTCGTGGCTGGCGGCGTTCCGCATCGCCCGCCGCGGCGTCGACGGCTTGCCGCGCTGGCTGGCATGGGTGCTCGTGGCGATGACCTTCGCCGGGTGGGGCGCGACGCTCGCGGGCTGGTATGTGACCGAGATCGGGCGCCAGCCATGGCTGGTCTCGGGCGTGCTGAAGACCGCCGACGCGGTCGGGCCGGTCGGATCGACGATGGTCGCGAGCTCGCTGACGCTCTATCTCGCGGTCTATGCGGTGCTGCTCGCCGCCTATATCCTCGTGCTCTATCGTCTGGCCCGGATGGGCAATGCGGCCCCCGATGCCAAGCCGATGTTCCCGATGCCGGGCGGCGGCGAAGGCGCCGCGAAAGCGCTGGAGATGAAGCCATGACGCCCTTCCTCGCAGCCCCCTATCTGGCCATCATCTTCGCCGGGCTGATGGGCCTCTCGATCCTGCTCTATGTCATCCTCGACGGTTACGACCTCGGCGTCGGCATGCTGACGCCGCTCGAAAAGGACAAGGAACGCGATCTGATGGTCGCGTCGATCGGCCCCTTCTGGGACGCCAACGAGACCTGGCTGGTGCTCGGCATCGGGCTGCTGCTCGTCGCCTTTCCGGTCGCGCACGGGCTCATCCTGACCCAGCTTTACCTGCCGGTCGTCCTGATGCTCGTCGGGCTGATCCTGCGCGGGGTCGCCTTCGAATTCCGCGCCAAGGTGCCCGCCTATCACAAGCATTGGTGGGACAAGGCGTTTTTCGGCGGCTCGCTGCTCACCGCGCTTTGCCAGGGCTATATGCTCGGCGCCTATGTGCTGGGTTTCGACCAGAGCGTGGCTGCGGTTGCGTTCTGCCTGCTCGCGGCGCTCGGTCTCGTCGCCGGTTATCTGTTCATCGGCGCCTGCTGGCTGATCTACAAGGTCGAGGGCGAGCTGCAACAGCGTGCGGTGCGCTGGGCGCAGGTCACGCTGTGGCTGACCGCGCTTGCGATGGCGGTGATTTCGGTCGCGACCCCGCTGATGTCGGAACGGATTTTCGAGCGGTGGTTCGGCCTGCCCGAGATTATCGCGCTGCTGCCGATCCCGATTGCCGCTGCGACGCTGTTTATCGGCCTTGCGATCTTCCTTCGCCGTCCGCTGCGTCCCAACGACGAACTGTCATGGGTGCCGCTCGCCGCGGCAGGCCTGTTGTTCGCGCTCGGCTTCGTCGGCATCGCCTACAGCTTCTACCCCTATCTGATCGCCGACCGGCTCGACATCTGGCAGGCCGCCGCGAGCCCGGAATCGCTGAGCATCATCCTGATCGGCGCGCTGTTCGTGCTGCCGGTGATCCTCGGCTATTCGATCCTCGCGCACTGGATTTTCCGGGGCAAGGCGACGCATCTCAGCTACGAATGAGGCAGGGCGAGGTTGCGCTGCTGTAATCGGCGCCCCAGCGGCGATAGCCCGCCGTGTCGATATGAAAGCGCGTGATCGTGTAGATGCCCAGCCCGACCTTGTCGCGCGCGCCGGTACGGGCATGGAGCGGGCAGAGCCTGGCGATCAGGTCGGCGCGCGAAAGCGCGCGCACCGGCATCAGGTCGAGCGCGGCGAAGCGGAGGTGGCGACTCGCCCTGGCGCCCCTGAAACAGCTATTGGCGGCGGGGTCGCGGTAGCCCGAGACGACACGGAGCGGGCCGGTGACGGGGACCAGTTCGTCGCGGATGTAACGCAAGGTCGGCACGATCGCCGGCCAAAGCCGGCGCGGCGGGACGGCGAAAGGCTGGGCCGCCTTGCACGTCCGCCAGCGCGCGTCGCTGCGCAGGATATCGGCGAGCGGGAGGATATCGGCGACGCCTTCGCGTTGCAGATAGGCCTCGATGGCGACCACCTCGTCCTTCGCCGCGCCGAGGCGCCAGACGGCGAACAGGTCGGCATCCTGCTGCGGCACCGTGCGCGCGATGGGGGCACCCGAGCGGGTCAGCAGCAGCCAGATTGCGGCAGCCGCGACGATCAGCAACAGCGCGGCGGCCAGCGCCCGCTTCACAGCATCATGACCAGCCGCTCGACCTCGGTCGCCGCCAGTCGGGCCGCGCGGATCAGGTTCGCCTGAAAATCGCCGCCGCTGTCGCCGTTCGCCTCGTCGGTGACCGCCTTGATCGCCGCCCAGGGCTTGCCCAGCCGCGCGGCGGCCTGCGCGACCGCGCCGACCTCCATGTCGACGAGCGTCGCGCCGAGCGACCTGAGGTCGGCGGCGGCGTCGGGGCAGGCGACGAAACTGTCGCCGCTGGCGATGCGGGCGTGCGGCAGGCCGAGGCCGGGATCGGGCATCGCCGAAAAATGTGCCTCTGCGGGCTCGCCCATCGGCCATTCGCCGGCGCGGTAGCGGTGAAACAGCCCGGGATGCGTCGCGCCATAATCATGCTGGAGCGCCTCGGCAAGCCAGTAGGCGCCGGGTGCCGCGCCGAGCGCGCCGCAGGTGCCGCTCATCATCAGCAGATCGGCCTCGGCACCGAGCAGGCCCGCAGCCAGCGCGGCGTTGACCTTGCCGAGCCCGCAGGTGGCGATGGAAAGATCGTGGCCGTGCGCGACGAGGCGGCGGATGGCAAACGGGCCTGCTTCGTGCTGTCCGCTGGCGGGAAACAGGGCGTCGGCCTCTTCGGGCAGCGCGGCGAGAATCAGGATGCGAGCCATCGTGCCGGTCTATCGCGCCGTGCGGCCTTGCCAAGCGCGCATCGCGCCGCCATCGCTCGTGCCGATGATTTCGCGTATCTTCCCCGACCGTTTCGTCCCCGTGCTGTTTGCGACGGTCCTGCTCGCCAGCCTGCTGCCGGTGCGCGGCGCGGCGGTGCCCGTCGCGCAGGGCGTTTCCACCGCGGCGATCGTCTTTCTGTTTTTCCTGAACGGCGTCCGCTTGCCGCGCGAGGAGGTGCTGCACGGCATCCGAAACTGGAAATTGCAGGGCGCGGCGCTCGCTTTCTGCTTCGGCGTCATGGCCTTGCTCGGTCTCGCAGCGCAGGCGGCGACCGCGCCGCTGCTCCCCGCGACGCTCGCGCTCGGCTTCCTGTTCCTCGGCATATTGCCCTCGACCGTCCAGTCGGCGACCGCAGCGAGCAGCCTTGCCGGGGGCAATGTCGCGGCGAGCGTCGTCGCGGCGGCGCTGCTCAATCTCACCGGCGTCGCGCTGTCGCCCTTGCTCTTCGCTGCGCTCGCCGGCAGCGCGGGCGAGATTCACGGCGAGGCGGTGCTGCGCATCGTGTCGATCCTGCTGCTGCCGTTCGTCGCCGGGCAGCTCGTGCAGCGCTGGCTGCGGCCGCGGGTGCTCGCGCATCGCGGTCTGGCCACCTTCATGGACCGCAGCGCGATCGCGATCGCGGTCTATGTCGCCTTTTCGGCGGCGGTCGTCGCGGGGATCTGGCAATTGCTCGACGGACGCGAGGTCGCGATCGTCGGCGCCGCGGTCGCCATATTGCTCGCGCTGTCCTTCGGCGGCGCCTGGCTGTCCGGCGGGCTGCTGAAGCTCGCGCGCGCCGACCGCATCACTTTGCTCTTTTCGGGCGCCCAGAAAAGCATCGCGGTCGGCGCGCCGCTCGCCGCGACGCTGTTCCCGCCCGCCGTCGCCGGCATGGTGCTGGTTCCGATCCTCGTCTATCATATGGCGCAGCTGATCCTGTCGGCATGGATCGCGCCGGTGATGAAGCAGAATTAGCGGTGCCGGCCCGCTCCCCCACCCAGCCTCCCGACAGACTATGCTATGGGAGGCTGGGTGGGGCAGCGGGCCGGCACCGCGACCATCGTTGGTGTAGTGCTTGAATAACACAGGTCCGCGTGCCATATAGGGATGCGGCGCCTTGGCAGACTTGGGTGCTTGGAAGGAAGACGAATGAGCGAAGCGACCGCAACGGCCACCGCGACCGACGAACTGAAGCTGACCCCGCCCGATCCCGTGCCTGTGGTCGCGCCCGAAAAGGCCGCCGGTCTTGTCCCGCTGTCGACCGAGCAGAAATCGAAGCTCGAGGAACGCGTCGACGGCTTCATCGACGACCTCGTCGCGCAGGACGTCAATTCGCCCGCCTTCGGGCAAAAGGTCGACCAGATCACCAACATGGGCCGCAAGGAAATGCTGGAGGCGGCGAACCAGTCGAACCGTTTCCTCGACCGCCCGATCAAGGCGATGGACCGCGACACCGACATCGGCCAGAATCTGATCGAGCTGCGGAACACCGTCGAGCGGCTCGATCCGTCGGCGAACGGCAAGTTCCTGACCAAGCGGGGATTTTTCGACAAGCTCTTCGGCGGCAAGGTCGGCAATTATTTCGCGCAATATCGCAGCGCGCAGACGCATATCGGCGGCATCCTGACCGCGCTGGCCAACGGCAAGGACGAGCTGTTGATGGACAATGCCGCCATCGACGTCGAACGCCGCAAGCTGTGGGAAGTGATGGGCAAGCTCGAGCAGATGGTCCACATCGCCCAGACGCTTGACGAAAAACTGGAAGCGAAAGCGAACGAACTCGACGGCGTCGACCCCGCCAAGGCCAAGGTGATCCGCGAGAATGCGCTGTTCTATGCCCGCCAGCGGACGCAGGATCTGCTGACGCAAATGGCGGTGACGGTGCAGGGCTATCTGGCGCTCGACCTCGTCAAGAAGAACAATGTCGAGCTGGTGAAGGGCGTCGACCGCGCCTCGACCACCACCGTCGGCGCGCTCAAGACCGCGATCACCGTCGCGCAGGCGATGACGAACCAGAAGCTGGTGCTCGAACAGATCACCGCGCTGAACACGACGACCGCGAACATCATCGATGGGACGTCGAAAATGCTCAAGGACAATACGGCGCGCATCCACGAGCAGGCGGCGTCGAGCACGATCCCGATGGAAACGCTGCAGCGCGCCTTCCAGAATATCTATGACACGATGGACGCGATCGACACCTTCAAGCTGAAGGCGCTCGACAGCATGAAGACGACGGTGACGACGCTGGAGGGCGAGGTCGCGAAGTCGAAGGGCTATATCGCGCGCGCCGAGGGCGCGAGCCAGGCGCAGGCGAGCGTCGGCGGCGCCGACAGTCCGCTCGCCGCACTCGAAGGCTAGGCGGACCATGAGCATGAGCGAAGTCGACAAGGTCCGGTTGTCGGCGGCATCGGCGATCGAGCGGTCGCGCGAGCGGCGACGCCCGATCGGCACCAAGAGCGTCGCGCTGCGCCGCCAGCATTTGTACAAGAAGCTCGGCCGGGTGCTCGTCGCGGGCGGTATCGTGCTGATCGGCGCGGCGCTGTTCGGGGCGCTGATCCAGCCGCTTGGCTTCGTCGGCCTGCTCGCGCTGTTCGTGCTGTTGATCGGGGTCGCGGTGCTGTTCGGCAAATGGCCGCCCTTTCCCGAACCGCGCCAAGCCGATTTACCCAAGGCCGATCTGAAGCAACTCGCGGGGCGTACCGAAATCTGGCTCGAGGCGCAGCGGCCGGCGCTCCCGGCGCCGGCGCGCCAGCTCGTCGACGGCATCGGCGTCCAGCTCGACCTGCTTGCGCCGCAGCTCCAGACGCTCGATGCGGCGAGCCCGGCGGCGGCGAATATTCGCAAGCTCGTCGGCGAAGACCTGCCCGAACTCGTTGCGGGTTATCAGCGCATCCCGGCGGGCCTGCGCGGCGAGGCGCATGCCGGGCGGACACCCGACGAGACGCTCATCGGCGGGCTGAAGACGCTCGAAAGCGAGATCGGCCATGCGGCGCGGAGCCTTGCGGCGGGCGAACTCGACAAGCTCGCGACGCGCGAGCGCTATCTCCAGCTCAAATATCAGGGGCTGGAGGGCGAAGACGCGCCGGGCGGCGGCGCCGTTTAGAGCCCTTCGCCCGCGACCCAGTGCGCGTTGACCAGCCGGCGCGCGAGCGCGCCGACCTGGATGCGGATATCGGGGACGGCGACCACTTCCCACAGATCGCCGCGGGTCATCGGCCCGATCGCAAGGATATGTTCGGAGGCGTGGCCCTTCGCATCGACGACATGCCCGTCGCGGTCGATGTCGAGCCCGAGCCGCAGCGCATCGGGACGGATGCGACCGGCGGCGAGCATGCGGCGGACGAGCGGATCGGACGAGCGCAGGAGGTCGCCCTGCGGCCCGGTGCAATTGATCATTCGCGCGGCGTAAAGGGTTTCGATTGCATCGGACCCGCGCGGCCGCCAGTCGACGGCCAGCGCGTCGGGGTTGGCGCGCACGGCGGCGATCTTGCCGGCGCGGAAGACGAGCTGCCCCGACTGGACGAGCGCGTCGATGCGGTCGGCAACCGCGGGCGCGAGGCGGTGGCGATGGACGTCCCAGAAGGGGCGGAGATGGCGGAGGAACCGCGCGCGCTTTTCGGCATCGGCCGAGGCCCACATCATCTGGGTGATCGGCCGGATCGAATCGACGGCGAGCCGCCAGTCGTGCCGGTCCGCTTCATCGCGCGCCCAGTGCACCAGTTCGGAGAGTTCGGGAGCGGGCTTTGCCAGCACCGGCCGCGGACGCGGCAGCCCGTCGAGGTGGCGATGGGGCCGCAGCCCGCGCCGCGACAGCGCGACGATCGGGCCGGAAAAGCCCTGCGCGGTCAAGCGCAGGATGACGTCGACCGCGGTCAGCCCGGTGCCGATGATCAGCACCGGATCGTCGTTTGCCAGCCCCTCGGTGAAATCGCCCGCCCAGGGATCGCCGATATAGCGGTGCGCGGGCAGTCCGGCGCCGGCGACCGCGGGCGGGTCGTGCGGCGGCAGGTTGCCGATCGCGAGCACGGCGCGGTCGGCTTCGATCAGCCCGCCGTTGACCAACCCCAGCGTGACCTGTCCGCCGCGCTCCTCGATATCGAGCACCTCGTCGTCGACGAGCTTCAACCGCCGGCCATAGCGCTCCATCGCCATGGCCAGCGCCTCGCGCAAATAGCGGCCATAGGTTGCGCGGGTGACGAAGGCGGTGTCGCAGCCCAGCCCGCGCGCGGCCAGCCAGTCGCAGAAATGGTCGGGCCGGTCGGCAAAGGCGCTCATATTGCCGGCGCGGACGTTGAGGAGGTGGGCGCTCTCGCTGCTGCTATAGGCGACCCCGGCGCCCATCCGGTGCCGGTCGCGTTCGATCAGCAACACCTCGACATCGGCCTGTTCGAGCAGGTTCAGCGCGAGCATCGTCCCCGAAAAACCGGCGCCGACGATCGCGACGCGCGTCGCGGTGCGGAAACGCGGGCGCGGCGCGTGCAGTTCGGTGGTGACCAGATTCACCGGGTGACCACGTCGCCGGAAACGGTCACGCGCTCGAGCACGCGATGCTCGGGCCAATAGTCGCCGACCGCATAATGCTGGGTCGACCGGTTGTCCCAGATGCCGATCGCGTTCGCCGTCCAGCGAAAGCGCACCTGATATTCGGGCACCTTGATCCGGTCGAACAGCAGGCGGAGCAGGCTGTCGCTTTCCTCTTCGGGCAGGCCGACGATGCGGCTGGTGAAGGTGTAGTTGACGTAGAGAATCTTTTCGCCGGTTTCGGGATGCGTGCGCACCACCGGATGCTGCACCGGCGGAAAATCCTGCGCAAGCTGGGCCCGTTTTTCCTCGCTGACGCGGCCGCCGAAGCTGCGGACGATGTCGTGTTCGGCCTCCAGCCCCTCGATCCGGTCCTTCACCGGTTGCGGCAGTCCGGCATATGCGGCCACTGTGTCCGCCCACATCGTATCACCGCCCAGCGGCGGCAGGATGCGGGCACGCAGGATCGACGCGATCGAAGGCCGCTCGCGAAAGGTCACGTCGGTGTGCCATTTGTTATAGGCCTGAAAGGGTGCCAGCGTCGCGGCGGTGAGCTGGACGCCTTCGACACCCTCGATGCGCAGGATCTCGGGATAACCCGCCACCGACGGGATCACCGGGTGCCCCTCCAGTTCGCCGAACAGCCGGCCGAGCCGGACATGGCTTTCATGGCTGATGTCCTGATCGCGGAAAAAGACGACTTTGAACCGCAGCCAGGCGGCGCGCAGCAGGTCGGCCTCTTCGGACGACAGCGGCCGGTCGAGGTCGAGGCCGCCGATTTCGGCGCCGATCGTCGGGGTCGCGGGCAGGATGGCGATGCCAAGCGAGCGGGCGGCCTCGAACAGGTCGGGGGTATCAAGCTGGGTGGCCATGGGGCTCCTTTCGGTCGATAACGGGCGCGCTCGGTCGACTCGGATCACGTCCCGATCGGACCGGAACATAATTCAACTAATTTAATTGACAAGTCTATCGCGATAAGATGCGCCGGATGTGCGGCTGGCTGCGTTCCGCAGGCAAGGCGGCTTTGGGGTGGATTCCTGACCGTCCTCTATTTCCGTTCGTGTCGAGCGAAGTCGAGACACCCGTCGGCCTTACGCCCAGCCTGAGGGGCATCTCGACTTCGCTCGATGCGAACGGGTAAGGTTGGCCCAAACGGCAAAAACCGGCCGAAACCCGCCATCGACGCCATCGATGGCTGGCGCCATACCCATATCTCGGCCATGCAGGCGCCATGGCCGACGACACCCCCGCCCCGCTGCTGAAGGACATCCTCGGCCCGCAGGCTTTGACGATCATCGCCGATGCGGGGGCGGACGTTTCGCCGCTTTTCGATCGCGCGGCCTTCCTTGCCGCCGCGTCGGACGGGCTGGGCGAGCTGTCGATCATGGAGCGGGTGCGGCATATCGCCGATGCGCTCCATGCCGCGCTTCCCGGCGACTATGACGCGGCGCTGGATGTGCTGCGCGCGATGGCGCCGCGGTTGACGCATGGTTTTCAGGCGGTCGCTCTTGCCGAATATGTCGGGCGATACGGCCTCGATCATTTCGCCGCGTCGATGGAAGCGCTCGCCGACCTGACGCGTTTCGGCACCGCCGAGTTTGCGGTCCGGCCCTTCCTTGCGCAAGACGCCGGCCGGACGCTCGCCGTCATGGCCGGTTGGGCGGCCAGCGACGACGAGCATGTCCGCCGCCTTGCCAGCGAAGGTTGCCGGCCGCGGCTGCCGTGGGCGGCGCGCGTTCCGGTGCTCAAGGCCGATCCGACGCTGGCGGCGCCGATCCTCGAGATGCTGAAGGCCGACCCCAGCCTTTATGTCCGCAAATCGGTCGCGAACCATCTCAACGATATCGCGAAGGATCGGCCCGACTGGCTGCTGGCCCGCCTTGCAGGCTGGCCCGTGGACAATGTGCATACGCTCTGGATCGTCCGCCACGCGCTGCGCACGCTGATCAAGCAGGGCGATCCGCGCGCGCTGGCGCTGATCGGGGTGCGGCATGGGGCCGCCGTTGCGGTGCGCCGCTTTGCTGTCGAACCGCAGGCGGTGCGGCTTGGCGATACGCTGTCGATCGGTGCCGAACTGCGCTCGACCGCGGGCGAGGCGCAGCGGCTGGTCGTCGATTACCGCATCCATTACGCCCGCGCCGGCGGCAAGGTCGGCGCGAAGGTCTTCAAGCTCAGGACGTTCGACCTTGCCACTGGTGCCGATGCTGCGCTGGCGATCCGGCAGGTCATTCGCGATTTCAGCACCCGCCGCCACTATCCGGGCCGGCACGAGGTCGAACTGATCGTCAATGGCGAGACGATGGCCCGCGCGGCTTTCGATATCCTGCCGCCGCACTGAGCTCGCCGGTTCGGCCGGGGCGGGTCAGCGCCGTCCGCGCTGCCGGTTCGCGCGCGCGAGCAGCGCCATCGCGGCGAAGCCGCCGAGGCTGGCGAAGCCGAGCGCCTCGACCAGCCCGTAGCCCGAACCGAGGACGGCGCAGGCGAGGACGGTCGCGATGACCAGCATTGCCCATCCGGCCCGTTTGAGCAGCCGGCTTTGCCCCGCCGGCAACGCGCGCCCGAACAGCGCCGATTGATGCCGCGCGATGCCGGCGCACAGGCAGACGAGGCTGGCCGCGGTGAGCAGGAGGAGCGCGAGGTGGATCATGCCGGGGCGGCGTCCCGGCGGCGGCGGCGTGGCGTTTCTTCCGCGGCGCGCCGGACGATGCGGCGATGTGCGGCCCAGAAGCCCGCGGCGAGGACGAGCATTGCGAGGTCGAAACCGGCGAATATCCACTCGCCCGCCGCGAGGCTGGCGAACAGGCCGCGGTCGGTGGTCAGCGCGTTGACGACGGGGACGGCGGCGAACAGCGCCGCGGTTGCCGCCGTCGTTTCGGCCCAGGCGCGCTGCGGCGGGCGCACCGCGGCCCAGACGAAGACGGCGAGCCAGGCGAGGAAAAGGCTGTCGATCTCGTGGTCGGCGCGGCCGGCGAGCGCGACGGGAAGCAGGCGGTTGGCAAGGAAATAGACGGCGATGCCGAGCGGCAGTCCGACGATCGCGCCGATGTTGAGTTTCTCGACCAGCCGGAAGCCGAAATGCGGCTTGTCGGGATCGGCCAGCCGGGTGCGCCGCTTGACCGTCCACAATATCAGCCCCGATGCGACCATCACGCAGCCGGCAAGGCCCGACAGCAGGTAAAGCCAGCGCAGCACCGGCCGGGCATAGCGGCCGGCGTGGAGGCCGATCATCACCCCTTCGGTGGTCGTCGCGGCACCCGACGGGTCGTGCCGGCCGACCACCCGCCCGGTGACGCCGTCGAAAGTCAGCGAACGCGGCCGCGCCGACAGGCTGTTGTCGACGCCGCTCGATACGATCACCTGCGCGCTGCGGTCGCCGGGGTTGAGGATGCGGACACCGCCCGCCGCGGTGCCCCACTGGTGTTCGGCCGCCGCGACCATCGGTCCGATCGGCGCGAGGGGAGCGGGACCGCTCTTTTCGGGCGGATCGGGATAGGGGAAGGCGGCGGCATAGAATTTGTCGGTGTCGGCGTAATTGGCCGCGATCCCCCATGGCATATAGT
Source organism: Sphingopyxis macrogoltabida (assembly GCF_001307295.1). NCBI lineage: Bacteria > Pseudomonadati > Pseudomonadota > Alphaproteobacteria > Sphingomonadales > Sphingopyxidaceae > Sphingopyxis > Sphingopyxis macrogoltabida. Next base: position 4,542,810 of record NZ_CP012700.1, read on the forward strand.
GCGTCGCCAGCGATACGAGGCCGGTATAGGTGATCATCAGGATGAAAGGCAGGAACAATACGCTCGACGCATTATGGACGTCGAGCCAGCTCCGCTGCCCCTTGCCCAGCCGCAGCATGAAATAGTCGGCGATGATCTTCTTGTGCGTGACGATGCCCGAAAGGATCGCCACCAGCATCGCAATCGCGGCAATCCCGACCAGCCACCGCGCCCAATACCAGTTGATGTAGTGCAGGTCGTAATGGAAGCGGTACAGGAAATAGCCGCCGCGCGTATCGCGCGCCGTCACTTCGCGGCCCTGCCGGTCGAGCCGCGCCTCGGTCGGTGCGTCGGCGGGGGCGTCGGGGCCGTTCGCCCAATAGAGTTGCAGGCCCGGCGCGCGCTGGCCGGCGCGATAGATCGACCATTCGGTCGCACCCGGCGCCTTGCGCGCGAGCCAGTCGGCCGCCGCGGCATAGCTTTTGTCGCTGTCGACCGCGATGCTGCCGATCTCGGGCGTCATCCACTGGGTGGTCTCTTCCTGGAAATAGGCCGAGGTGCCGGTGACGAAAATGGCATAGAGCAGCCAGCCGAGCACCAGCCCCGTCCAGGTGTGGAGCCACGCCATCGATTGCCGCAACCCGCCCTTCACAGCCGCCCGCCCCACAGGATGAGCAGCCAGTCGGCGAGTGCGAGCGCGGCGCCCGCACCGACCATGACCAGCCACAGCTTTGCGGTCGAGCGCACCGCAAAGCACAGCATCGCGATCAGCGCGAAGATCGCGAAGGACATCAGGGTCGCGCCGACCGACGCCTGCGCCGGGCCGCCGGGCAGGATGCGCGCGAGCCAAACCGTAAGCAGCGCGGTCAGCGCATAGTTCAGCGGCACCGCGGCCAATATCCGCAGCATCACGTCGCGCCGATTCGCCCCTCGCAATTTTTCCGCCGCCTTCGCCATCGCGGCCCCTGTCGCAATCTTGCGACTAATTAGCAATAGCGTAAATCAGGGCGAGGGGTGAAGGCCTGAATCTCGCCGTCTTTCAGGAAAGCGTCGTGGCATCGCCCGATCGCCTCCGATTCGGCCAATTGCAAGCTCGGGGATTGCGGACAGATAAATCGGGTCGTGGCGCGGAAGCAGGGCAAGTGCTCGGCAGCATCGAAAAAATGGCTGGCAGGAAGGGAAGATGGATGCCCCGTGAGGATTCGAACCTCAATAGACGGAATCAGAATCCGTAGTCTTACCATTAGACGACGGGGCAATGAGGCGGGCGCAATATGATTGCGTGGGCCGCCTGTCAAGGCCGCTGCGCCGGGGCGTGGCCTGTCGGCAAACAGTGCGCTTGCCCTGCCGTATTTCGCCGCTAGCATCGCCCTCGATAACAAGAGACGGGGCCGCGCCCGCGCGGACACCCTCGAAGGAGTGGGCTGATGCGTCATGTCGCGATCGTCGGGTCGGGTCCCGCGGGCTATTACACCGCCGAAACCTTGCAGAAGGCCGACGATATCGCGGTCGACGTCATCGACCGGCTGCCGGTGCCCTATGGCCTCATTCGCACCGGCGTCGCGCCCGATCACCAGTCGATCAAGGCGGTGTCGCGGCGTTACGAAGGCGTCGCGCTCACCGACAATGTCCGTTTCGTCGGCCATGTCGCGGTCGGCAGCGATGTGACGATCGACGAGCTGGTCGGCCTGTACGACGCCGTCGTGCTGGCGACGGGGGCGCCGAACGACCGGCCGCTCGACATCCCCGGCGCCGATCTGCCCGGGGTGATCGGCAGCGCGGCGTTCGTCGGCTGGTACAACGGCCATCCCGACTTCGCCGGCCTGAACCCGCCGCTCGGCGCTGCCGGGGTCGCGGTGATCGGCAACGGCAATGTCGCGCTCGACGTCGCGCGCATCCTCGCCAAGGCGCCGGCCGAATTCGCCGGCAGCGATATCGTCGCGCATGCGCGCGCGGCGCTGTCGGAAAGCGCGGTGCGCCATATCCATATCCTCGGCCGCCGCGGGCCGCACCAGATCGCGATGACGCCGAAGGAGCTGGGCGAGCTGGGCCACCTCGACCGCGCGAGCCCGCGTGTCGACCCCGCCGACCTGCCGCCCGAGGGCGACGACGCGCTGCTCGAACCCGGGATGCGCAAGTCGGTCACCCACCTCCGCAGCTTTGCCGCCAATCCGGTCGCGAAGCCGGTGACGATCGATTTCGATTTCTTCGCCATGCCGGTCGCGATCGAGGGAGACGGCAAGGTGCAGCGCGTCATCGTCGAGCGTACGACGCTCGACGGCGAGCTGCGCAGCCACGGGACGGGCGAGACCTATGCGATCGACGCCGGGCTGGTGATCAGTTGTATCGGTTATCAGACGCCGCCGATCCCCGGCGTGCCCTATGAGCACGGCCGCGGCCGCTTCGCCAACGACGACGGGCGCATCCTCCCGGGCCTTTATTGCGTCGGCTGGGCACGGCGCGGCCCGTCGGGGACGATCGGCACGAACAAGCCCGACGGGGCGCGGATCGGCGAGATGGTATTGGGTGATATCGGGCGCGGGGCGGGCAAGGCGGGGCGCCCGGGGCTCGATGCGCTGCTCGCCAGCCGCGGCGTGACGCCGGTGACCTTCCGCGACTGGCGGCGGATCGAGGAAGCCGAGATCAAGGCGGCGCTCGACGGCAATCCGCGCGAGAAATTCGTCACCATCGAAGCGATGCTCGAAGCCATCGGGCGGTGACGCCCGGCGAAGGGCGCGCGTTGAAGGACTGGGTCCGTACCGCGCTTCGCTGGCTGCTTGCGCTGGCCTATGGCGCGGCGGGCTATCTTCATCTCGCCCGACCGGCGCCCTTCCTCGCGATCACCCCGCCGTGGGTGCCCGAGCCGGGGTTCGTCGTCGCGGCGACCGGCGTGGCCGAAATCGCCGGTGCCATCGGGTTGATGATCCCGCGGGTGCGCAAGGCCGCCGGGTGGGGCCTTGCGCTCTATGCGCTGTGCGTGTGGCCGGCGAACTTCCACCATGCCTTTGCGCAGGTCGCGATCGGCGGCGAAACGCTTGGCTGGTGGTATCATGGCCCGCGGCTGGCCGCGCAGCCGCTGATCATCTGGTGGGCGCTGTGGGCCAGCGGTGCGGTGGACTGGCCGTTCCGCCGCCGCTGATCCCTATTTCGCGACCGGCGTTTCGACCGGCGGCTGGCCCTTCTGGCTCGCCGCATAGGCTTCGACCGCCTTCAGCACGCGCAGCATATTGCCGCTTGCGATCTTTTCGAGATCGGCCTGGCTGTAGCCGCGCCGCGCGAGTTCGGTGAGCAGCGCGGGGTAGCCCGTCACATCCTCCATGCCCGTCGGGGTGATCTCGATCCCGTCATAGTCGCTGCCGAGCCCGATATGGTCGACCCCGATCGTCTTGCGGATATGGTCGATATGGTCGGCCGCTTTCGCGATCGGCGTCGGCGGCACCGGATTGGCGTCGTCCCATGCCTTCAGCGCCGCTTCGGCGCCCGCGGGATTGCCGAGATATTGCGCGTCGATACGCGCCTTTTCGGCGGTGCGGGCAAGATCGCGGGCGCGCACGGCCGGATCGAGGAAGAGCGGATAGAAGACGACCATGATCACGCCGCCGTTCGCCTTGACCGCCGGCAGCACGCTGTCGGGCACGTTGCGCGGATGGTCGTTGACCGCGCGCACGCCCGAATGGCTGAACATCACCGGGGCTTTCGCGGTTTCGAGCGCGTCCTTCATCGTCGCTTCGCTGACGTGGCTGAGGTCGACGATCATCCCGATGCGGTTCATCTCGCGCACCACCTGGCGCCCGAAATCGGTGAGCCCGTCATGCTTCGGCGCGTCGGTCGCGCTGTCGCCCCACGGCGTGGTCTTGCCATGGGTCAGCGTCATGTAACGCGCGCCGAGGTCGTACATCTGGCGCAGCACGCCAAGCGACGAGCCGATCGACTGGCCGCCCTCCATGCCGAGCATGCCGCCGATCTTGCCGGCCTTCATCGCCTTTTCGAGCCCCGCCGCGTCGGGCACGAGCACAAGGTCGTTCGGGTAGCGCGCGACCAGCCGCTTCATGACGTCGATCTGTTCGAGCGTCTGCTGCACCGCTTCCGACTCGTCGTCGTTCGACGGGACATAGACCGACCAAAATTGCGCGCCGACATGGCCCTTGCGCAGCCGCGCCAGGTCGGTGTGCATCGCGAGTTCGGGCGGCGTCGCATCGGGCCGCGCGGTGTCGGTGGTGTCCTGGAAATCGAAGTCGTTGATCACATTGCCGACGCGCAGGCGCAGCGCCCACGGCACGTCGTTGTGGCCGTCGAATACCGGCGCGCGCTTGAGCGCCGCCTCGGCGACCGCCTCGGGCGATTGTTGCGCGGCGGCAGGAGAGGACAGGAGGGCGAGGGCGGCGAAGCCGGCGAGCAGGGTGGGCTTGTTCATGGCGCGCAACCTTAGGGGCTCGCGCATGAAAATCGAGCCCGAGATTTGCTCGCGGCGAGCGATAGATGGACGGCGCCCCCTTGACCCCGCGCCGCTCTCCGCTCAGCCTGCGTGTCATGACGGCCTTCGACGACTGGCGCGCGCGCTCGCCCTATTATGACGAAACCCACGAGGCGCTGGCGCAAAGCGTCCGCCGCTTCGTCGCGCGCGAGATCGCACCGCACATCGACCGCTGGGAAGCCGAGGGCGAATTGCCGCGCGACCTGCACCGCAAAGCCGCCGAAGCGGGCATTCTCGGGCTGCGTTATCCCGAAGAATATGGCGGGCATTCGGAGGGCTTCGACAATTTCCACAGCCTCGTGCTGACCGAGGAACTCGCCGCGGTCGGCGCGGGCGGGCTCGGTGCGTCGCTGATGACGCACGGTATCGGTCTGCCGCCGATCCTCGCGCTGGGATCCGAAGAGCTGAAACAGCGTGTCGCACCGCCGGTGCTGGCGGGCGAAAAGATCATCGCGCTCGGTATCACCGAAGCGGGCGGCGGCAGCGACGTCGCGAATCTGAAGACGAGCGCGGTCCGGGATGGCGACGATTTTATCGTGAACGGCGGCAAGATGTTCATCACCAGCGGCATGCGCGCCGACTGGCTGACCTGCGCGGTGCGCACCGGCGGGCCGGGGGCGGCAGGCATTTCGCTGCTGCTGATCGACATGGCGAGTCCCGGCATCGAGCGGACGCGGCTCGACAAGATGGGCTGGCGGTGCAGCGACACCGCCGCGATCCATTTCGATGGCGTCCGCGTCCCCGCGACCAACCTGATCGGGCCGGAGAATGGCGGCTTTATCGGCATCATGCGCAATTTCAACAGCGAGCGGCTCGGCATGGCGATGGGCTGCTGCGCTTTTGCCCGCGTCGCGCTGGCCGAGGCCGCCGAATGGGCGCAGAACCGAGAGACCTTCGGCAAGCCGCTCGTCGGCCACCAGTCGATCCGCATCAAGCTCGCCGACATGGAACGCCAGATCGAGGCGACGCAGGCGTGGGTCGACCTTTGCGCCTGGCAGGTGAAGGAGGGCAGGGATCGCCCCGCCGACTTCGCGATGCTCAAGGTGCAGGCGACGCGCATGCTCGAAAGCGTGGCGCGTGAGGCCGCACAGGTCCTCGGCGGCGCGTCGTACATCACCGGCAGCAAGGTCGAACGCATCTACCGCGAGGTCCGCGTCAACGCGATCGGCGGCGGCAGCGAAGAAATCATGCTCGACCTCGCGGGGCGGCAGTTGTTTGGAGGAAAGAAGTGAACGAGATCGCCCGAAGCTGGCCCGCCGAGGCCGAAACCCTCCTCGACGATCTTGTCGACCTCCGCCGCGCTATCCACCGCGAGCCCGAACTGGGTTTGCAGAATCCGAAGACGCTGGCGAAGATCAAGGCGGCGCTTGCCGGCCTGCCGCTCGAATTTCGCGAGGGGCCGTCGACGACCGGGCTCGTCGCGATCCTGCGCGGCCCCGCGAACGGCCGCACCGTGCTGCTGCGCGGCGACATGGATGCGTTGCCGCTGCTCGAGGACACCGGGCTCGACTTTTCCTCGGAGATCAGCGGCGCGATGCATGCGTGCGGGCACGACACGCATGTCGCGATGCTCGTCGGCGCGGCGAAGCTGCTGTGCGCGGCACGCGACCGGCTGCCCGGGACGGTGATGTTCATGTTCCAGCCGGGCGAGGAAGGCCATCATGGCGCACGCTTCATGCTGGAGGACGGTATCATCGATCCGCTGCCCGACGCCGCCTTTGCGCTCCACATCATGCCCAACGCGCCGCACGGCATTTTCGCCGGGCGCGCCGGGCCGCTGCTTGCGTCGTCCGATGTCCTGGCGATCACCGTCAAGGGCGCGGGCGGCCATGCCTCGATGCCGCACGATGCGGTTGACCCGATCCCGGTCGCTTGTTCCATTGTCACCGCGATCCAGACGATGGTGACGCGCCGCATTTCGGTCTTCGACCCGGCGGTGATCACCGTCGCGAAGATCGCGGCCGGGACGACGAACAATATCATCCCCGAAAGTGCCGAGATGCTCGGCACGATCCGCACCCTGTCGCCCGAACGCCGGGCGATGGTCGCGCGCGAACTGAAGCGCCTCGCGCCCGCAATCGCCGAAGCACATGGCTGCACCGCCGAGGTGCGGATCGACGAAGGCTTCCCCGTCACCGCCTGCGACGCCCGCGCGGTCGCATTCGGCCAGTCGGTGGTCGAACAGACCTTCGGCGAGGAAGCCTGGCTCACCATGGACAATCCGGTGATGGGCGCCGAGGATTTTTCTTATGTGCTCGAAAAGGTGCCCGGCGCGATGTTCTGGCTCGGGGCGAGCGAGGCGGGCAGCGACTGGCGGCAATGCTGCGGGCTGCACAGCAACCATATGGTGCTCGACGAAAGCGTGATGGCGCGCGGCGCGGCGCTGCACGCGGCGCTGGCCGAGCGGTTTCTGAACGAAGGATTCGGCGCATGATCAATATCATCGGCGCGATTGTCTCGGGCCTGATCATCGGCGCGCTCGCGCGCTTTTTCTATCCCGGTGCGGTCGAGATGGGGTGGGTTGCGACGATCCTGCTCGGGGTCGGCGGTTCGCTGCTCGCGGGCCTTGCCACCTCGCGCGGCCGCGGCGACTTTCACCGCGCGGGCTGCCTCGCCTCGGTGATCGGCGCGATCGTGCTGATCCTCGTCGGACGGTTGCTGGGGGTCGGCGGTTAGGGAACCAGCACCGTATCGACCGCTTGCGGCAACAGGTCCGGATAATCGAGCGTATAGTGCAGCCCGCGGCTTTCCTTGCGGTGCAGCGCGCTGCGGACGATGAGTTCGGCGCACTGGAGCAGGTTGCGGAGCTCGATCAGGTCGGTGGTGACGCGGAAATGGCCGTAATAGTCGCCGACCTCGTCGGTCAGCATCTTGATCCTGTGTTGCGCGCGTTCGAGCCTTTTGGTGGTGCGGACAATGCCGACATAGTTCCACATGAAGCGGCGGATCTCGGTCCAGTTCTGCTTGATCACGACTTCTTCATCGGAATCGGTGACGCGGCTTTCGTCCCACGGGCGGATCGCCGGCGGCGCATCGAGTTCGTCCCAGCGCCCGATAATGTCCTTCGCCGCCGCCTCGCCGAAGACGAAGCATTCGAGCAGGCTGTTCGATGCGAGGCGGTTCGCGCCATGGAGCCCGCTTTCGGTGCATTCGCCCGCGGCATGGAGCCCCGGCAGGTCGGTGCGCCCGTCGAGGTCGATCAATATACCGCCGCAGGTATAATGCTGCGCGGGCACCACCGGGATCGGCTGCTTCGTCATGTCGATGCCGAGCGTCAGCAGTTTCTCGTAGATGTTCGGGAAATGACCCGCGACGAAATCGGGGTCCTTGTCGCTGATGTCGAGATGGACATAGTCGAGCCCGAAGCGCTTGATCTGGTCGTCGTTGGCGCGCGCGACGACGTCGCGTGGCGCCAGTTCGGCACGTGCGTCATAGTCGGGCATGTAGCGATGGCCGGTCACCGGATGCTTCAAGATGCCGCCCTCGCCGCGCACCGCCTCGGTGATCAGGAAATTCTTGACGTCGAGATTATAGAGGCAGGTCGGATGGAACTGCATCATTTCCATGTTGCTGACCCGCGCGCCCGCGCGCCACGCCATCGCGATGCCGTCGCCGGTCGCGCCTCTGGGGGCAGTGGAGAATTGATAGACGCGTCCCGCGCCGCCGCTGGCGAGGATCGTCGCCCGGCCGACATGCGCGCGAACCTTCCCCGTCTTTTCGTCGAGCGCATAGACGCCCCAGACGCGGCCCGAGCCCGAATAGCGTTCCTCGTGGCGGCCGGTGATCAGGTCGATGCACGCCTGACCGGGCAGCAGCGTGACGTTCGGATGCGCCTCGGCTGTCTTGAGCAGCGCCGCCTGCACCGCCCAGCCGGTCGCGTCGTCGACATGAACGATGCGGCGGTGCGAATGGCCGCCCTCGCGCGTCAGATGGAGCGCTTCGGCTTCCTTGTTGAACGGCACGCCCATCTCGATCAGCCGCTCGATCGCGTGCGGGGCGTTTTCGACGACGAACTCGACCGTCTGCCGCCGGTTCAATCCGGCGCCCGCAACCATCGTGTCCTCGATATGATTTTCGAACGTGTCGCCGGCATCGAGCACCGCGGCGATCCCGCCTTGCGCCCACGCAGTCGACCCGCCGGTGAGTTCGCCCTTGGCGAGCACGAGGACGCGGCAATGATCGGCGAGCGCGATCGCGGCGGTGAGGCCTGCGGCGCCCGAGCCGACGATGATGACGTCGTGGGCGAGCGCCTCAGCCATTGGCGGCCCGCGTCAGGTTGAGGAACACGTCTTCGAGGTCGGCTTCGCGCGTCGAGACGTCGACGATGCCGTGCCCCATCGCGTTGACCGCGGCGAGCACTTCGCCGGCGTTGGCGCGGTCCTTGTTGTAGCTGATCGCGAGCCCGCGCTCGCCCTCGCGCTCGACCTTGTCGAACGCGGGGTGGCTCGGCAGGTCGGTGACATCGGCATCGAGCGTCACGACGACGATCTTCTCGCGCGCCATGTCGACCAGCTCGCGCGTCGGCTTGTTGGCGATCAGCCGGCCATGGTTGATGATCGCGATGCGGTCGCAGAGCTCCTCGGCTTCTTCGAGATAGTGCGTCGTCAGCACGACGGTGACGCCGCGGTCGTTGAGCGACTGGACATAAGACCAGAGCTGCTGGCGCAGTTCGATATCGACCCCCGCGGTCGGTTCGTCGAGGACGATGATCGGCGGCGAATGGACCATCGCCTTGGCGACGAGCAGGCGGCGCTTCATGCCGCCCGACAACGTGCGCGCATAGGCATCGCGCTTGTCCGACAGGTGGACTGCCGCGAGCAGTTCGTCCGAAATGCGCTTGCCCTTGGGTACACCGTACAGCCCGGCCTGGTTCTCGAGCGTCTCGAACGGCGTGAAGAAGGGGTCGAAGACGATTTCCTGCGGAACGATGCCGATCGAATATTTGGCGTTGCGCGGATCGGCGTCGATGTCGAAGCCCCAGATGCTCGCGCTCCCGCCCGTCTTGTTGACCAGCCCGGCGAGGATATTGATCAGCGTCGACTTGCCCGCGCCGTTCGGGCCCAAGAGCCCGAAGATTTGCCCGCGCGGAACGTCGAAGCTGACGTTGTCGAGCGCCCGCTTGCCGCCGGCATAGGTTTTGGAGACGGCGTCGATACGGATCGCGGCTTCACTCATGCGCGTTTCCATAGCTGCGCTCTCGCGGCGGGGAAAGGCTTCATCGCGCGCCCGATTTTCTGGTCAGCGCCGCGTTAACGGTAAATTGGAAGGTCGCTGATAGAAGCCGGGGTGTGAGGACCAGAAACACCATCCGCCCGCTGCCTGCGCAGCGCGGCCTAGCCGCCTTTGCGCTTTTGCTCGCGCCCGCCGCTTCGCCGGCGCTGGCGCAGAACAATGCGCAGACCGAAGCCGAAGCCATCGTTCTGCGGCCGCTTTCCTTCTTCAAGGTCAACGACCTCGATTTCGGCGATATCATCGCGTCGGGGAGCGCTGGAACGGTGCGCCTCTATCCCGACGGATCGCGGACGAAGACCGGCGGCGTGACGCTGGCGGGCAATGGCGGCGAACCCGCGCGCTTCGCCGGGCTCGGCACGCCGCAGCGGCAGGTCAATATTTCGCTGGGGTCGAACACGATCTGGATCACGGGCCCGGGCACGCGGATGCGGGTGCGCGATTTCGAGATCGGCAGCACGCCGACCGCGATCCTGTCGACCTCGCCGACGCGCTTCCGGATCGACAGCGTGCTCGGCAATTACAACTTTCCGGTCGGCGCGACGCTGGAGGTCGGCGCCAATCAGGCGCCCGGCGACTATAGCGGCAGTTTCACGATCACCCTGAATTATCTTTGACGTTCAACGTCTGCTTGTGGGGAGGACGGCACCGGGGACCACTTGCGCCCGACAAGGCGCTCGCCGGTGCCGTCATTTGCAGCGGCGGAACAGGGAGCGGGCCGGGCCTTTACCTTCTTTTCACGGCGGGCCATTATCGCGGGGCTTGAGGGACCACTCGCATCGCTGGAACCGCTATGCCCCTGGCCCATGAAATGCAGCGACTGCGCGACGAGCATGCAGCGCTGGTGACGCTTTCGCGGATCCTGACCGGGATTGTTCGCGCGCCGCAGCCGCCGCGGATGACCGAACTGGTCGCGGCGCGCGGCCTGCTCCGCGACACGCTGCTCCGCCATCTCAAATGCGAGGACTGGATCCTCTACCCGCGACTCAAGGCCAGCGGCGATCCCGAACTGGTCCGGGTCACGCGCGAGTTCGAACTGGAAATGGGCGACCTCGCCGACGATTTCGTCGCCTATGATGCCGAATGGAGCGAAGCGAAGGTCGCGGCGGCATGGCCCGACTTCTGCCGCGCAACGGCGATCATGCTCGATATGCTGGCGGTCCGGATCGAGCGCGAGGAAGCCGACCTTTATCCCCTCGCCGAAAATCTCGGCCCGGCTCGCGGCGCGATCGCGGCGGTCGCCGTTCAGGGCCGGATCGACAATTTCCAGCTGAACGCGACCCGCCAACCCTGATCGAAGCCGGGAACCGGCTGCTTCCAGGCGTCGGCAACTTCCACCCCGACGGTGGCATTTTCGGCATAGGAAAGGCGAATGCCGCCGCCCCAACTGCCAAGCCGGAAATCCGTGTCGGGGTTTGTCGGCCGCGCGAGCAACGTGACATCGGCATAATCGATAAAGCCGTAGATCTCGCTCTTCGAGAATTTGCCGGCGGCGAGCGGGCGCAGCGCGAGTTCGCCGAAGGTCGCGATACCGCGGTCGCCGTTCACAAGACCGTCGTCGAAGGCACGGCCGAATGTGGCGCCGCCGACGCTGAATCGCTGTGCGGCGGGCAGGCGGTCGCGCGTCCAGCGGCCGGTCGCCGCGACCCGCGCGACGGCGATCTTGCCGATCGCCTGGTTCGCCTCGATCCCCGCGTCGGCATAGAGGAAACCCGCCTCGCCGGTGCCGGGATCGACGCGCGCGCCCGCGATATCGAGGCCCTTCGCGGCGCCGATCCGGGCGCCGACCACGGTGCGGTCCTCGCTGAGCCGAAAGGCGAGGCTGGTGCTGGCCGTCCAGGTCGTTTCGGCGGCGATCGTCGATCCGAACAGCGCATTTTCGGAATCGAGATAATCGATCCGCGCCGCTAGCGTCAGGTTGCGCCGCGTTGCCCGGATAAGCGGGTGCGAAACGCCGAGCCCGGCGCTCCACGCGTCGCCGTCGATGGCGAGATTCCGCGGCCGGGTGCGGAGCGCCGCGAGCGACAGCTCGGCGCGCGTGCCGTCGGCACCGATCGGCGTCGCATGGCTCGCTGCGACATAGAGGAGCGATTTGAAATTGAGCGCCGCGGCGCCCGTCAGCCGGGTTTCGTCGCCGCTTCGCAGCAGGCTGCTGCTGCGGGCATTCGCCTCGACCATGCCGTCCTCGACGAACTGGCTGGTCCGGGTCGTGAAACCGAGGCCGACGGTCGGCTTCTTGGCGTCGAGTGCGAGGTCGAGCGCAACCGCCCCGGGCTCGCCGCCGAGCGCGAGTGCGGGGGTGACGGTCACCCCCGGCACATCGCCGATATTGCCGAGCACGCGCTCGAAACGCGCGCGCGACAGCGACCGGTCACCGGGGAGGCGGGCCGCCATCCGGGCGATCAGCGGCGCCGGGCCGCCGTCGCTTTCACCGCTCAGCGTCACGTTCGAAACATGGCCTTCGGCGGATGCGACGTCGATCACGCCGTCGGACAAATCCTGTTCGGGGATGACGAGGGTGAAGAGGGCGACGCTCGACCGGTTATAGGCGCGCGTCATGGCGGCGGCGAGCCTGGTCAGATTGTCCGCCGAGGCGGGCTTGCCGACGAAGCGTTGCGCCGCGCGCGCGACATTGCGCGGAACCCCGGCGCCGATGAAGCGGATCTCGCGGATGGTGACGTCGGGCCGCGCGCCGAGTTCGACCTTGCCGAGCGCAATTTTGGACGTTTCGGGGTCGGGGAGCGGATTGTCGCGGCCCTGTGTCGGGGCGAGCGGCGGCCGGCCGTCGATCGGCGTGGCGGCCGGCTGCGCTGCCGAGGCCGCAGCGGGCAGGAGCAAGCCTCCCGCCGCCGCGACCCCGAAGCTGCGCAGGCTGCGCAACGGCGGTATCAGTTGCCGCCCTTCGGCTTCGGCCCGCCGAGGAGCGTGCCGACCGTTCCGGTGACCCCCGAGACGAGCCCGCCGGCCGGCGTCGCCGTGCCGCCGCCACTTGCCGTCCCACCGGTCACCTGGCCGAGCGTATTGGTGACGGTGCCGACCACCCCGCCGGCGAGGGCGGCCGGGTTGCCGGCATTTCCCGTACCGGGCGCGGCGACGCTGCCGAGCAGGTTGCCGCCGCGGCCGGGTTGCAACGTCACGAGCTGGCCCGCCGAGCCGACCCCGACGGTGAGCAGCGATCCGGTTTTCTGCCCCGGCGACAATATGCTGGCACCGATCAGCGGCGATGCGCCGGGCGAGCCGAGCGCGGTCGCTTTGCCGATCGTCGCGGTGATCAACTGTCCGGGCGCCGCGGTAAGGCCATCGACCAGGAACTGCTTGCCATTGCCGGTCTGGACGAGCGCGACGCCGGTCGCTTTGACGACGCCGATGACGGTGCCGACGAGCGGCGTGCCGCCGGGCAGCTTGGCATCGACCGCGTTCGCCAGCAACAACCCCTTGTCGGCGACGACATTGACCAGCGTACCCGATTTGACGAGTACGCCCGCGATCACCGGGTTGGTGTGGGTCGGATCTCCGGTATTGGCGAGCAGTCCGGTGCCGGCAACGCCGCCGGGGCCGACAAGGCCGCCAACCGCGAGGGCGCCGGCGTTACCGAGCCCGACACCGTTTCCGGCGGGGCCTGCGGGACCGGCCGGGCCGGCAGGCCCTTCGGGACCAGCCGGGCCGCGCGCACCGGCGGCGCCGGCCGGACCCGCCGGGCCGACGCTGCCGACGCGGTAATGACCCGAGGATTCGCACGCGGCGAGCGCGAGGCATGCCGGGATCAGGACAAGATGGGACGGGTGGATAGCAAGTCGGGAAAAAGGCATAACTTCCTCCTTGGCACGGTCTGCCCCCCGACGAAAAAGCGTCGTGCCGGAATATTTAGTTCCGAATTTTCATATGGTTAAATATCGTTCATTGTGATTGGTAGCCATCGCGCGGCAGCGATCCCGCCACAGGACGACCGTCCGGCGATTCGCCGCGCTTAACCCTCTTTTTCGCGCCGGAGCGCTTGGCCTATGCGGCGGGCGGGGCGGCATGTCCTGTAATGGCACAGGATTGCGGCGGCGGATCGATGCGCTGACGGGAGGTGTTGCTGCGGTGTCGGTGCTTGATTTGCGGGGCCGCCTCGCCTAGCCGCCCGGGCAAGCATTGGAGATTTTCAAGATGACCGACACCCCGCCCGATCGCCTGTCGACCAACCCGCGCTCGCCCCATTTCGACATGGAAGTGCTGCAGCGCGGTATCGGCATCCGCTTCAAGGGCAAGGAGCGCACCGACGTCGAGGAATATTCGATTTCCGAAGGCTGGATTCGCGTCGCGGCAGGCAAGTCGAAAGACCGCTTCGGCCAGGCGATGACGATCAAATTGTCGGGCGAGGTCGAGGCGTGGTTCGAGGATACGGCGGCCGAAGACGGCGAAGCCGCGGCCGACTGAGCGGCGCCTGAAGGGCTGCTGCGGGCGTCAGTCGAACACCGACCAGCCCGCCGCATAGGCAAAATGTTCGAGCGCGAGCGCGCCGACGAGCGACGTTCCCGCCTCGTTGAGCCCCGGCGACCAGACCGCGATCGATCCCTGTCCCGGCGCGATGCACAGGATGCCGCCGCCGACCCCGCTCTTGCCCGGCAGGCCGACGCGAAAGGCGAATTCGCCGCTGTTGTCGTAATGGCCGCACAGCATCATGATCGCATTGATGCGGCGCGCGCGGTGCGGGTCGATCAGTTGCTCGCCGGTCAGCGGGTCGCGCCCTTCCATCGCGAGGAACAGCCCGGCCTTGGCGAGTTGGCGGCAACTCATCGCGATCGCGCACTGGCGGAAATAGACCCCCGTCACCGCCTCGACCGGATGGCGCAGATTGTCGAACGCCTGCATGAAATAGCCGAGGCTGCGATTGCGGGCGCCGGTTTCGGATTCGGAAGCGGCCACGTCGCGGTCGATATCGACGCCGTCGTCGCCGGCGCGGGCCCGGATGAAATCGAGTATCTCGTCGACCACCGCGTCGCCGCCGCGGCCGTCGATCAGCCGGTCGGTCGTCGCGATCGCGCCGGCGTTGATCAGCGGGTTGCGCGGAATGCCCTGTTCGCTTTCGAGCTGGACGATAGAGTTGAACGCCGACCCCGACGGCTCGCGGCCGACGCTGTCCCATAGCGAACTGCCGACGCGGCGGAGCGCGAGCGCCAGCGTGAAGACCTTCGACACCGACTGGATCGAAAAGGCGATGTCGGCGTCGCCGGCCGCGTGCACCGTCCCGTCGGGAAGCGCGAGCGCGAAGCCGAAGCGGTTCGGGTCGACCTTGGCCAGCGCCGGGATATAGTCGGCGACCCTGCCCTGACCGCGGTGCGGCAGGGCGATCTGATAGGCTTCGGCGACGCAGCGGGCGAGATCGGGAGTCATGCGCTTTTCCTAGCAACTTCACACGCAATTGCATGTATTTTCAATTTTCCGAAAATATTATATATAAGCGAAACTAATTCACCGACTCGGGAGATTTATCATGGCCGAACATCGCGCAAAGGGGCTGTCGAGCGCCATCTGTTATCGCGACAGCAAGGCGGCGTTTCGCTGGCTCGAGGCGGCCTTCGGGTTCGAACCTTTGTTCGTGCTGCTCGATGCCGACGGCAATCTTGCGCACAGCGAGATGGAATATGGCAATTCGACGATCATGATCGGCAACGAATGGTCCGACGATCACCGCAGCCCCGCGAACCTCGGCGGCAAGAATACGCAGACGGTGCATGTCCAGCTTGCCCGCGGCGAGGATATCGACGCGCATTGCGAAGCGGCGCGCGCGGCGGGCGCCGACATCATCGCCGAACCCGAAACGCAATTCTATGGCGACCGCACCTATCGGGCGAAGGATCCCGAGGGGCATATCTGGACCTTCGGCGTGACGGTGGAGGACAAGAGCGCCGACGAGTGGGACGCCGAGGGCGGCTTCACGACGAAGACGCGGCTCGACGGTTGAGCGCGGCGGTCGACCGCACGCTGGCCGCGCTTGCCGACCCCGTGCGGCGCCGCGCGGTCGAACTGCTCGGCCAGCGGCCGCGCAGCGCCGGCGAGCTGGCGAGCGACCTCGGGCTCGCGCCGCCCGCGATGAGCCGGCATTTGCGCGCGCTGAAGCAGGGCGGGCTGGTCGAGGACGGGCATCCCCATTTCGACGCGCGCGTGCGCATCTACAGCCTCAAGCACGGCGCGACCGACGGGCTCAAACAATGGCTCGCCGAGACCGAGGCGCTGTGGACGCACCAGCTCGCGGCGTTCAAGGCCCATGTCGAGAGCGGCGAATGAACGGCGCAGCGGTGATTGTCGCGCTGCGCGTCGCGGCGACTCCGCAAGCCGCGTTCACCGCCTTCACGCGCGACATCGGGACCTGGTGGAAAAGCCATCCGTTGTTCCAGCTTTCGCGCAAGGGCGACGGCGCGCTGCGCTTCGATCCCGCCGGGCCGGGCGGCCGCCTCGTCACGCGCTTCGCCGACGGCGAGGAGTGGGAGATCGGACCGGTGCGCCACTGGCTGCCGGGCGAAAGGCTCGCTTTCGGCTGGCGCCTGCCGAGCTTCGCCGCCGATCAAGGAACCGAGGTCGACGTCCGCTTCGAGGCGGTCGGCGCGGAGACGCGCGTGACCGTCGAGCATCGCGGCTGGGGCGCGATCCCGCAGCAGCATGTCGCGCGCCACGGCTTCGAACTGATGCTGTTCCAGCGGCGGCTGGGCGAGCATTGGCGGGCGTTGCTGAAGGCGATGGCGGAACGAGCGTAGCCGATGGCGGGATTGGGGTGGGGAGCGGAGGTTCCAAACCTTTGTCATTCCCGCGAAAGCGGGAACCCAGTGTGGGGTAAGCCTACGCACGCCTTGGGTCCCCGCTTTCGCGGGGATGACGAAACAAGAAAGAATGAGCCGTCCGCTTCCGGCCGGAACCGGACATCGCGGCGAAGGGCTTGCCCGCCGCTCTTCGCAACGCCACATCAATATCATGCTCCTCCCCGCCCCCTTCACCGACTGGTTCGCCGCGCGCGGGTGGCGGCTCAGGCGGCATCAGGCCGACATGCTTGCGGCGGCGGCGCGCGGCGAGCATGCGCTGCTTGTCGCGGCGACCGGTGCGGGCAAGACGCTGTCGGGCTTCCTGCCGACGCTCGTCGACCTGGTGGAAAACCCTTCCGACCGGCTGCACACGCTTTATGTCTCGCCGCTGAAAGCGCTGGCGGCGGACGTCGAGCGCAACCTCACCGCCCCGATCGCCGAAATGGGGCTCGATATCAGCGTCGAAAGCCGCAGCGGCGATACCTCGTCCGACAAGAAGGCACGGCAGCGGAGCCGGCCGCCGAACATCCTGCTGACCACCCCCGAATCGCTGTCGCTGCTACTATCCTATCCCGACAGTTTCGCGATGTTCGCCGAGCTCAAGACGGTGGTGATCGACGAAATCCACGCCTTCGCTCCCGGCAAGCGCGGCGACCTGCTCAGCCTCTCGCTCGCCCGGTTGCAGCAAATCTCGCCCGCGCTGCGCCGTGTCGGCCTGTCGGCGACGATCGCCGACCCGCCGCAATATGCCGCCTGGCTTGCGCCCGACAGCCGCGGCGATACGGTGACGATCGTCGAGGGCGAGCCGGGCGCCGAGCCCGATATTGCGATCCTGCTCCCCGAAGGGGCGGTGCCCTGGGCCGGGCATTCGGGGCGCTATGCGGTCCATCAGGTGATGGAAGTGATCGCGGCGAACCGTACGACGATCATCTTCTGCAACACCCGCGGGCTCGCCGAACTGATCTTTCAGGAGCTGTGGAAGGTCAACGACCTCAGCCTGCCGATCGCCATCCACCACGGCAGCCTCGACCGCGAGGCGCGCCAGCGCGCCGAAGCGGCGATGGCCGAAGGGCGGCTGCGCGCGCTCGTCGCGACCGCCAGCCTCGACCTCGGGCTCGACTGGGGCGATGTCGACTGCGTGATCCAGATGGGCGCGCCGAAGGGCTCGTCGCGGCTGCTCCAGCGCATCGGCCGCGCCAACCACCGGCTCGACGAGCCGAGCCGGGCGCTGATCGTGCCGGGCAACCGCTTCGAATATCTCGAAGCGCGCGCGGCGCTGGACGCCGTCGAGGCGGGCGAGCGCGACGCCGACCGCTTCCGCCCCGGCGCGCTCGACGTGCTCGCGCAGCATGTGATGGCGCTCGCCTGCGCGGCACCGTTCGGTGAGGAGGAACTGCTCGCCGAGGTGCGGAGCGCGGCGCCGTACCGCTGGCTCGACGCCGACTTGTTCGCGCGCCTGCTTGGCTTCGTGCGCGACGGCGGCTATGCGCTCAAAAGCTACGACCGGTTTCGTCGGCTTGCCCCTGACGGGCAGGGTGGTTGGCGGATCGCGCACCCGCGACTCGCCGCACAGCACCGGCTCAATGCGGGGATCATCGTCGAGGCGCCGATGGCCGAGGTGCGCTTCAAGAACGGCCGGCGGCTTGGCAAGGTCGAGGAATATTTCGCCAGCACGCTGTCGCCGGGCGACACCTTTGCCTTTGCCGGGCTCAGCCTCGAGGTCGAATCGATCCGCGACACCGACCTGATCGTCCGCGCGACGACGCGGCCGGCGCGCATCCCGAGCTATATGGGCGCGCGCATGGCGATTTCGACGCGGCTCGCCGACCGGGTGCGCGGCTTCCTCGCCGATCCGGCAAGCTGGCAGCGCTTTCCCGAGGATGTGCGCTTCTGGCTGGAGATGCAGGCGCTGCGCTCGGTTCTGCCGCGTCCCGGCGAACTGCTGGTCGAGACCTTTCCCCACGAAGGCGCGCATTATATGGTCGCCTATCCGTTCGAGGGGTGGAACGCGCACCAGTCGCTCGGCATGCTGATCACCAAAAGGATGGAGCGCGCGGGGTTGCAGCCATTGGGCTTCGTCGCCTCCGACTATGCGCTCGCCATCTGGTCGCTGCGGCCGGTGGCCGACCCCGCGACGCTGTTCGATGCGGCGATTCTCGAGGACGAGTTCGTCGAATGGGTCGAGCGGTCGCACCTGCTGAAGCGGGCGTTTCGCGAGGTCGCGGTGATCGGCGGGCTGATCGAGCGCCAGCATCCGGGCAAACGCAAGACCGGCAAGCAGGTGACCTTTTCAACCGACCTGATCTTCGACGTGCTGCGCAAATACGAACCCGACCACCTGCTGCTCGAAGCCGCCTGGGCCGATGCGCGCGAGCGGCTGACCGACGTTGCGCGGCTTGGCGACCTGCTCGATCGCGCCGCGGGGACGATGGTGCACCGGCGGCTCGAACGGATCAGCCCGCTGGCGATCCCCGTGCTGGTGCTGATCGGGCGCGAGAATGTCGCCGCCGCCGATATCGACGACGCGCTGCTCGGCGAGCTCGCCGATGCGCTGGCGGAGGAAGCGATGCGGCCCGACTAGAGTCTGTCCTGAAGAGATTGAGGCGTCGTGACGGAGCCGATTTTGGCTCAGGGCGAGAAGCGAGGAGGGAGCCATGCTGCAGCATAGTGACCGACGAGCGACGCGGCCCTGGACCAAAATCGGCCCGCCCCGAAGGGGTTGCCCCGGGAAGCCCGCCGGACATCGTCACGTCGCTGGCAGGGGCCACCAGCCCCTGCGGCGCGTCGCTCCTTGCCGGCGAACTCCCGGGGCAATCACGACGCCTCAATCTCTTCAGGACAGACTCTAGGCTGATATGGGGCGGAATCCCGGCTAGCGGCAGTCTTCGATCACGCGGCCGATTTCGGACTGGACGGGCAGCGTCAGCCCGCTGCCGCCGGGGGTTTCCAGCGCAAAGCGGCCGCGGCTGAAGGCGATGCGGTCAAGGCGGATGTCGCGGTTCGGGACCGTCGCGTTGCCGTCCTCGAAACGGAGCTGGTCGGTGCCGGCGCTGGTGCGCAGGCTGACATCGCCCGCGAGGCCCGAGGTCAGTCGAATCGCGCTGCCGGTGCATGCCATGGTCAGCAACGGCGCGGCGCTGCCGGTCGGCACAAAGGCGGCGGTGCGGCTGCCTGCGTCATAGCGCCACGCGCCATTGTTGACCGCGCGGCTTTCCCACGACCCGCTCGTCGGCGGCGCGGGCGCCGGCGCGGGGGCCGGGGCCGGCAGCGGCGCGGGGGCGGGCGGCGGGGCTTCGGGGGTCGGGATGGCGGTACAGCTCGCGACGGCGAGCATCAGCGGCACGGCGGTGCCGTACCGAAACCAGGCGCGCTGCCAGCTCATTCGCCAAATCCTTGCCAATCGATCACGTCTTCCAGCTCTACGCGCGGCACCGGCCACCGGTTCACCGCGGCATCTTCGTCGGCATAGCCGATCGCGAGCCCCGAAAACAGGATCTGGTCGTCGCCGAGCCCCAGCGTGCGGCGCACCGTCGCGCCGTACATCGCCCAGCATTCCTGCGGGCAGCTCGCGAGGCCATGTTCGACGAGCAGCAGCATCACCGATTGCAGCCACATTCCCATGTCGGACCATTGCGGCGGACCCATGATCCGCGAGCAATGGAGGAACAGCATCACCGGCGCGCCGAAGCCGCGGTAATTGTGGCGGAACTGGTCGAGCCGCGCCGGCTTGTCCTCGCGCGGGATGCCGAGCGATGCATAAAGCGCCTCGCCGACGCCGTAACGGCGGCTTTCCCACGGATCGGTCAGCCCCTTGGGATAGATGTCATATTCGGGCTCATAACCCTCGCGCCCCATCGCGATCCGCGCCGCGACCGCGTCCTGCACCGCCTGCCACGGCGCGCCGGTCAGCACCGTCGCCTGCCACGGCTGGAGGTTGCCGCCCGACGGCGCGCGCTGGGCGGCGGCGAAGATGTCGCGGAGCAGTGCGGGGTCGACCGGCCGGTCGGTAAAGGCGCGCACCGAGCGGCGGCGATGCAGCGCATCGGTTACCGAAGCGGTGGTGGCGGGCGGGGAAAGCGTATCAGTCACTGGCATATTTATCCTCGCGGCGCTTGCCGAACAGCAGCTTGCGTTCGAGCCGGGCCTTCAACTGGCGATAGTAGTTCAACAGGAAGACGTCATCCTCTTCGGCGACGGGACGCCCGATTTTAGCGCGGATCGTGTCGGCGACCTCGCGCATCGCGCGCGCGTCGCGGGCACGCAGCACGCGTTCGAGCTCCTGCAGCTCGAAAATTCCGTAGACGGACAGTTCGGCTTCGGTGAAGGCGATGGCGCCCGTCTGGTCGCCGGCAACCCCGATATCGGCGTCGAGCTTGACGCGCTGCGCCATCACCACCCACGTCCCCGCGATCAGGTCGCCCATCCGCATCCGGTCGCGGTTGAACAGCAGGAACAGGCTGAGCGTCAGCGACCAGAGCACGCCCGCGAGCACGGTCCAGCCCGATATGGCATCCTCCGAAATGCCGTTGCCGAGCATCATCAGCGGCAGGAAGAGTTCGAGTTCGCGGATCAGGTTGCGCGCGACCACCGCGTCGGCCGTCAGTCGCCCGCCGTCGCGCGCGACGACACGAACGCCCATCAGCCGTTTGCCCGGCGTCGCGGCGCGCTGGCCGAGTTCGAAGCCGATGAACCAGAAGGTCCTGAGCGCGAAGAAGCCGAGCATCCAGACGACATAGGCAATGTCGGATTTCGACCCGACGCCGACCCACGCGATGAAGAAGGAAAAGACGAAGAGGGCGACGACGATCAGCGTCAGGTCGACGACCAGCGCGCCGAGGCGCAGCCCCGCACTCGCGATCTTCAGTTCGAGGTCGACGCCCTCGGGCGTGATGAACTGGCGGATTTTCTTCGCCCGCGCCTCGCGCAGCTTGAGGTTGCTCGCGGCGGTCATGTGACATCCTCGCGCCGCGGGACATAATAATAAGCGAGCCAGAACAGCAGCATCAGCGTTCCGATGCCATAGCGCAGTAGCGTGTCGGTGATGAGTTGGCGCCCGAAGCCTTCGAGCAGCCCGGCGACGAGCAGCATCAATATCACCCCGACCATCACCTTGCCCGCGGTGCGCCCCGCCGCCGAAGCCGCCTCCAGCCGGCCGCGCGCGCCGGGAAAGACGACCGCGGTACCGATCCGGAGCCCCGCGGCGCCCGACAGCGCGGCGGCGAACAGCTCGGTCGTGCCGTGGATGAACAGCCAGCCGCCGAAATCGAAACCGAGGCCCTTGTTCGCGAACACCGCGAGCATCGCGCCGAGCCCGATGCCCTGATAATATTCGAGCATCATCGTCGGCACGCCGAAGGCGAAGCCGAGCGCGAAGGACAGGATCGACACCTGGCTGTTGTGGGTGAACAGGAAGGTGGCGAAAACGTGGAGCCCGCTTTCCTGTTCGCTCGCGGCCTTGCCATGGCCGATCGTCGACTGGAGAAACTCGGCCGTCGCGCGCGGATCGCGGCCGCCCGACATCCCCTCGTCGATGAAATTGAAATACCATTCGGGCTGGTGCGCGACGAGCGAGTAACTGGTCAGCGCGCCGAGGATGATGATCAGCGCAATGACGATCGTTTCTTTCCACACCGATCGCACCGCGGCGGGCCAGTCGTAGAGGAAGAAACGCCGCACCCGGCTCCAGCGCGTTTCGCGCACGCCATAGACCAGGAAATAGCCGCGGATCGACAGTGCCTCGAGATGATCGAGCAGCGCCTTGTCGAGGCTGGTCGCGCGCGCGATCGACAGCGAGGAGAGGGTGGCGCGATAGAGCAGGGGCAGTTGCAGCAATTCGTCGCTGGTCAGCGCCTTGGCGCCCTTTTTTTCGAGCTTGGTGAGCAGCAGGTCGAAGGCGATCCAGTCGGCCTCGCGCTCGGCGCGAAAGCGGCCGGTCGAAAAGGCCGGGGCGGTGATGGCGGGGGCAGCGGGCGTGGTCACAGGCTGCCGGCCCGCTTGATGCCGAGATAGGCGTCGACCGCGCTCGCGCCCATCGCGTCGGCGGGAACCTCGATCACGTCGGCGCCGAGCCGTTGGAGCCGCGCGATGACGAGTTGCCGGTCGCGCAGCATCGCCGCCGCGACGTTCGAGCGCGTGACGTCGGCGCCGCTTTCGGGGCGGCGCCTTTCCTCGCTTTCGACCTCCTCGTCCTTGATGACGACGAACAGCAGGCGGTGCTTCTGCACCAGCCGCCCGGCGGCGCGGATCATCAGGTCGGCGCTCGTGGCGTCGGTGAATTCGGTGAACAATATGATCAGCGAGCGGCGGTTGAGCTGGGCGCTCAGCGTGGTGAGCGCGAGGGTGAAATTGCTTTCGACATGCGCATAGTCGATCAGGCTCGCGGCGCGTTGCAGCGCCGGAAAATCCTGCGTGTGCATATAGGCTGGGGTCAGCGTGTGCGGCTTGGCGGCGAAGGAAAAGAGGCTGATCCGGTCGTTGAGTTTGAGCCCGACATAGGCGAGGAGCAGCGCCGCCGACACCGCGCGGTCGACGCGCGGCATGCCGCCGACCGGCTCGGCCATCGTCCGCCCGCCGTCGATGGCGAGGACGACGCGATTGTCGCGCTCGACGCGATATTCCTTGGCGAGCAGTTTGACGTGGCGCGCCGTGGCGTTCCAGTCGATCGCGCGCCGGTCCATCCCCGGCTGATATTCGGCGAGCGCCTCATACTCGGTGCCTTCGCCGCGGAAGCGCTGCTGGCGAAGGCCGAACCAGCTGTTGCGCTGGAACAGCCGGCTGCCCTCCTCGGTCACCGCGCGCAGGCTGGGGACGACGCTGATCGGGCGGTCGATCGCGAAGCGGCGCTGTTTCCAGACGAGCCCGAGCGGCCCCGCCCAGCGGATCCACAGCGCCTCGACCAGCGCCTGTCCGCGCCGGGTCGCGGCGAGCGACAGCGTCTGGGCGAGCGTTTGCGATCTGCCATCGCCAGTGTCGACCGCGCGCAGCGTGCCGGCGAGGCGTCCGCCGGCGGCGAGCCGGTCGTCGAGCGCGAGCGCGAGTTCGGCGCGCCGCGGCACCGCGACCCCGCTGGCGGTGACCGACAGGTCGAACGCGTCGCCGACGCCGACCTGATGCGGAAAGCGGGTGTCGAGCGCGAGGCGGCGCGGGCTGGCCCCGGCAATCGTGTCGAGAAGCAGGCAGGCGAGAATCACCGCGATCCACCCGGGCGCGATCAGCCACAGTTCGGGCCGGACCAGCCCGAGCGCCAGCGCGAGCGGGGCGCCGAGCAGCAGCAGATAGATGGCGCGGCGGGTGGGGTATATCATCTTGAGTATCCCTCCCTGCGGCGCAGCCGTGGGGAGGGGGACCGCCGAAGGCGGTGGAGGGGCTGCGGGGGTGCGCCAACGGCCCCTCCGTCAGCCCTGCGGGCTGCCACCTCCCCATCGCTACGCGACAGGGAGGATTGTGTGAAGCGCTCGCTCACCGGGGCACTTCCTCGCGTTCGAGCAGCGCCGCGACGACCTGTTCGACATTGCGACCCTCGATCTCGGCGGCGGCCGACAGGATGACGCGGTGGCGCAGCACGCCGGCGGCGAGGCGCTGGATATCGTCGGGGATTACATAGTCGCGGCCGTCGAGCGCCGCCGCGGCGCAGGCGGCGCGCGCCAGCAGGGTCGCGGCGCGTGGGCTGGCGCCGCACTCGAGATCGGCGCTCTCGCGCGTCGCGCGGACGAGGCGGACGATATAGTCGACGATCTCCTCGGCGAGGCGGACGGTCGCGATCGTGTCGATCGCGGCGCCGATCGCCTTGGCATCGGCGACCTTGGTCACGCCGAAATCGGCGACCGCGGGGCTTTTGAAGCGTCCGCCATGGTCGGCGACGATGCGGCGTTCCTCCGCAGCGTCGGGATAATCGACGACGAGCTTGAACAGGAAGCGGTCGAGCTGCGCCTCGGGCAGCGGATAGACGCCCTGCTGTTCGATCGGGTTCTGCGTCGCGAGCACGGTGAAGCGCGGGCTCATCGTATGGGGTTCGCCGTTGATCGTGACGCGGCGTTCCTGCATCGCCTCGAGCAGCGCGGCCTGCGTCTTCGGCGGGGTGCGATTGATTTCGTCGGCGAGCAGCAGTTCGGTGAAGATCGGCCCCTTGGTGAGGGTGAAGCTCGACGTCTGGAAGTTGAACAGGTTCGACCCCAATATGTCGCCGGGCATCAGGTCGGGGGTGAACTGGATGCGCCCGAAATCGAGACCCGTGGCGCGCGCGAAGGCTTGCGCCAGCAGCGTCTTGGCAGTTCCCGGCGGGCCTTCGAGCAGGACATGGCCGCCCGCGAGCAGCGCGATCGTCACCATCCGGGTCAGCGGCGCCTGCCCGAACACGACCTTGGCGACTTCGCCCTCGATCGCGGCGCCGAGCGCCTGCACGCCCGCGATCCCTTCGGCGATATTATTGGCTGTCACGGAGTAAATCCTTCCTGATGTCGTGCAGCGCCTGCGCGTCTGCCAGAAATTCGTGGGTGTTGCGCGCCAGCGGCAGCCGCCGGGCGAGCGCGGAGAAGAGGTCGCTGCCGGCCGGCAGATGCTTGTCGATCCACGCGTCGGTCGCGTCGTCGTCGAGCCCCGACGGCGCGTGGAGCCGGCGCGCGATGGCACCGCGCTGGCTTTTTACAAAAGCGTCGGCACCGTCGAGTTCGCGCCGTGCCTGCTTGATCAGATCGGCGCTGTTGGCGATCAGCGCCGCTTTCGAGACCGGAATCGCGCGGGCGGGCTTCAGCGCCGGGCCGAAGCGCGCCCAGGCCTGCCACAGCGCGAGCAGCCCCGCCGCGATCAGGCACAGGGTGATGCCGATAAACGGCGGGACGAAGGCGAAACGGAGCAGCGAGCGCCCGCCGCCGAGGCCGTTCAGCGTGACGTCGAAGGCGAGCGCGTTCGCATCGGCATCTTCGCCGATCGCGTCGATCAGCATCGCCGCGCCCCGCGCCTTGTCGCGCGAGGCAAAGGCGAGATTGTTGATGAGGTCGGGGTCGGCGAGGATATAGCGGTCGTGCTCGCGCGACCGCGCCAGCACCGCGCCGCCGTCGGGCCCCGCGATCAGCACGTCGAGCTGCTCGCCCTTCACCGTCTGCACATTGGCGGGCAGCGTCACCGAAAATGCGCGGTTCGCGAGGTCGACCGGCACCGCCGCGGCCTTGCCCGGCGTTGCGGCGACCGTCACCTTGCCGAACAGCGCTTCGGGAAGCAGCCGTGCGGACGGGGTCACGGGGATGCCCGCGCCGACCCAGCCGGGTTTGGCCGCCTGTCCGGGGACGGTCATCACCTCCCATTTCGGCAGCACGATCAGGACTTTGCCGCCGCTTTGCGCATCGATCAGCTCGCTAATCTCCTCGGGCCGGCTGCGATGCGTCGGGGTCAGGATGAGCAGCGGGTGATATTCTTCATAGCTTTGGCTTTCGACCGTGCGGCGCAGTTCGACCTCGGCACCGGCGCGTTCGAGCAGGTCGACGATCCCCGCATAGCCCGGCGCCCCCTTCGCCAGCGCATGGCCGCCGCCGTTGTTGCCGCTCGACAATTGCGGGCCGAGCGCGATCAGCGCCCAGAGCGCGATGAAGGCGATGACGCCGATCGCGACGACGCCCGCGATCAGGCGCGGGTTGAAACCATGGTCGCTGGCGGCGGCGGCGCTCATGTCCGCGCCCAGTTACGCGGTACCGTCAGTTCGGCATAGGCGCTGCGGCACTGGTCCCACGCCCCTGCGTCGATCGATCGCCCGCCGAACAGGCTGATCTCGACCGCGCGCGCGATGCGGCTGAACGCGTCGCGGGCGACGCCGGGCAGGTCGTGCGCTTCGGCGAGTTCGCGCGAAGTCATCGCCGGGCGGACAAGCCCCGGGCGCCGCCCTTCGATATCCTCGACGCTGCGATAGAGCAGCAGATGGATTGCTTCGGCGAAGCGGCCCTCGGCGGCGAGCGCGTCGGCTTCGGCGAGCAGCGCGCGCGCGGCGCCGGCTTCGGCCTGTCCGACCTGATCCTCCTCGGCCGCAGCGCGCCGCCGCCCGAAACGCAGCCGGTCGACCCATTCGGCGAAGGCCGGAACGAAATGATAGAGGATGAACAGCAGAAGCAGCGCGGCGCCGACCCACAATATGGGCTTCACCGCCGGCGCGCTCCACTGGAAGAAGTCGCCGATCGCATTGAACAGCGATTTCAGCCATTCGGGTGTTTCGGGCTGCGGCGGCGGGGGCGGAAAGCCCGTCTGGATTTCGCCCCCCGCGACGGTCTGGCCATAGCCGGGGTCGACAAGTTCGGGATCGATCAGCCATCCCTGACCGTCTACAGGGCCGGCGGACTCGGCGGCGGCCGAAGCCTGGGCGATCCACAAGGATATCATATTGAAATGCTGGCCCGGCCCCGGTCGTTCATCGGAGGAGTGGTAGCGCGATGCGGCGCGGGAAGGCAAGAGAGGCTTGCGCGGCGAACGGCCCCGTTCTAGCGCGCGAAGATCGACGGGTGGTTGCCGGCGCAACCATGTTGACGCGGTGGGAGACGGGCATTGGATGCGGCGCAGGCAGTGCATGAGAAATTTCTGGCCGCGCTGGCAGGAAGAAATCTCCCGGGTCGCCCCGATGCGCCAGATCCCGCCGCCATCGGCCTGTCGCGCAGCGGCGCCACCGACATCTTCCTGTCGCAGCTCACCAGCCGCCAGATGGACCGGCTGTCGCGCCATCTGCAGGCGCGCGGCGAGGGTTTCTATACGATCGGATCGTCGGGGCACGAGGGCAATGCCGCGGTCGCCGCAGCGCTGCGCGTCACCGATATGGCATTCCTCCACTATCGTTCGAACGCCTTCCAGCTCCACCGCGCGCGCCAGCTTCCCGGCGGGACGCCGACATGGGACATGCTGCTGAGCTTTGCGGCCTCGTCCGAAGACCCGATTTCGGGCGGACGGCACAAGGTGATCGGGTCGAAGCCGCTCGCGATCCCGCCGCAGACCTCGACGATCGCCTCGCACCTGCCGAAGGCGGTCGGCGCCGCCTTTTCGATCGGGATTGCGCGGCGGCTCGGTATGAAGGACCTGCCGCTTCCCGACGACGCTATCGTGCTGACCAGCTTCGGCGATGCCTCGGCCAACCATTCGACCGCGCAGGGCGCTTTCAATACCGCGGGCTGGACGGCGTTCCAGGGCTCGCCGATGCCGCTGATCTTCCTGTGCGAGGATAATGGTATCGGGATTTCGACGCGGACGCCCACAGGATGGATCGAGGCGCAGTTCCGCCATCGCGCCGGGCTCCACTATATCCAGTGCGACGGCACCGATCTGGCGTCGGCCTATGCCGGTGCGAAGGAAGCTGCGGATTATGCGCGTCGCACGCGCAAGCCGGTGTTCCTCCACATGGCGACGGTGCGCCTCTATGGCCATGCCGGTTCGGACGTGCAGGGCGCCTATCTGCCCAAGGCGCTGATCGAATCCGACGAGGCGCGCGATCCGCTGCTCAAGGGCGCGGCGCTGATGGCGGAGCAGGGCTGGATGTCGCCCGCCGAGGTCGCCGACGCCTATGAGGAGATCGGGGCGACGCTGGCCCGGCAGGCCGAAGCCGCGATAAAGCGTCCCAAGATCACCACCCCTGCGCATGTGATGGCCAGCCTCGTGCCGCCGAAGCGCGAGGTTGTTCGCGCCAACAGCCCTGCGGCCGAGGATCGCAAGGCGATGTTCGGCAGCGATGCCGGGCAGATGGACAAGCCGATGCATATGGCGCGGCTCTTGAGCTGGGCGCTCGCCGACCTGATGCTGGCGCACAAGGAAATCGCGGTGATGGGCGAGGACGTCGGGCCGAAAGGCGGCGTCTATAACGTTACCGCAAAGCTCCACCAGCGCTTCGGTTCGGCGCGCGTCATCAACACCCTGCTCGACGAACAGGCGATCCTCGGGCTGGCGATCGGCATGGCCCACAATGGGTTCGTCCCGATGCCCGAGATCCAGTTCCTCGCCTATGTCCACAATGCCGAGGACCAGATCCGCGGCGAGGCGGCGACGCTCAGCTTCTTCTCGGACGGCCAATATACCAATCCGATGGTCATCCGCATCGCCGGGCTCGGTTACCAGAAGGGTTTCGGCGGCCATTTCCACAACGACAACAGCCTTGCGGTGTTTCGCGACATCCCGGGGGTCATCCTCGCGGTGCCGTCGAACGGCCGCGATGCGGTGCAGATGCTGCGCGAATGCGTAAGGCTGGCGCGCGAGGAACAGCGCGTCGTCGTCTTCGTCGAACCGATCGCGCTCTATATGACGCGTGACCTGCACGCGGAAGGCGACGGCTTGTGGACCAGCGTCTATGAAGCCCCGGGCGAAGGCACGCCGATCCGCCTTGGCGACGTCGGGGTGCACGGGCAGGGTACCGACCTTGCGATCGTTACCTATGGCAACGGCACTTATTTGTCTCGGCAGGCCGAGAAATTGCTCGCCGCCGATGGCGTCAAGGCGCGCGTGATCGACCTGCGCTGGCTCGGCCCCGTCGACGAGGAGAAGCTCGTCGCCGCGGTCGGCGATGCCAAGCGGATCCTGATCGTCGACGAATGCCGCATCACCGGATCGCAGAGCGAGGCGCTGATGGCGACTTTCGTCGAGCGCACCCCGGATAAGAAGCTGGCGCGGATTGCCGCCGACGACAGCTTCATTCCGCTGGGGCGCGCGGCGACGCTGACCCTGCCGAGCCGTGACAGCATCTACGCTGCCGCCAAGGAGCTGCTGGCATGAGCGCGCGCAGGAGTGCGCTCGTCGTCGCCCCCGGCCGCGGCACCTATGGCAAGGGCGAACTCGGCAGCATCGCGCGGCTGCACGGGCGGCGCTTTGCCGGGTTGATTGCCGGTTTCGATGCGCAGCGCCGCGACCGCGGCCAGCCGACGGTCACCGAACTCGACGGCGCCGGTCGTTTCAGCGTCGCGACGCATATGCGCGGCGATGTCGCGGCGCCGCTGATCTACACCGCGACCGCACTCGATTATCTGAGCATCGATCGCGACAAATATGATGTCGTCGCGGTCGCGGGCAATTCGATGGGCTGGTACAGTGCGCTCGCCTTGGGCGGCGCGGTATCGGTCGAGGACGGTTTCCGTATCAGCAATGCCATGGGCCTCAACAGCCAGACGCACGGCCCCGGCGGGCAGATTTTGCTGCAGGTCGTCGACGAGGATTGGCGCCCCGTCTCCGGGCTGCGCGAGAGGCTCTTCGATCTTGTCGCCGACATCGGTTCGCGCCCCGGCTGCGCGCTCGCGCTGTCGATCAATCTGGCCGGCATGCTGGTCTTCGCGGGCAATGAAGACGGTCTTGCCGCGCTGCTCGCCGAAGGGCCGCCGACCCCGGGACGCGATCCGCTGCGCCTCGCCGGTCATGGCCCCTTCCACACTCCGCTGATGTTCGGCAGTTCGGACAAGGCGAAGGCCGAATTGCCCGCCTCGCTGTTCGGCGCCCCCGCGATCCCGATGGTCGATGGCCGCGGTCATATCTGGCGCCGCTTCGCGAGCGATCCGGACGCCGTCTGGAATTACACCTTCGGCCACCAGATCCTAGCGCCCTATGATTTTGCGCTCTCGGTGCAGGTTGCGGTCAAGGAATATGCGCCTGACGTGATCATCCTGCCCGGTCCGGGCGACACGCTTGGCGGCGCGATCGCGCAGTCGCTGATCGGCATCGAATGGCAGGGCATCCGCAGCAAGGCCGACTTCATGGCGCGGCAGGCTGCCGATCCGATCCTGTTGTCGATGGGCCGCGCCGAACAGCGCGGGCTGGTCGCGGGAAGTTAGCTTTCGTTTCGGCAACGCCGAAACGAGACGGCACCGGCCCGCTCCCCCACCCAACCTCTCGAACATAGTATCCTATGGGAGGTTGGGTGGGGGAGCGGGCCGGTGCCGCTCCACGTCAGTGGAAAAAGATTCTTACGAAGCAGGGCCGGCGGTGGTGGGAAGCCGCCGCCAGCCCTGCTCGATTGCGCGTGCCAGGTGGGGTTGGCACGTGCGGGCGAACGGCTGCGCCGATGGGGACCAACTCAAGGGCGGTACGCCGTTCAATCTCCTTATAGGCGCCTCGCGACCGATCCGGCCGGTTCGGCCCCGCCTTATGCGCCG
This sequence comes from Sphingopyxis macrogoltabida, assembly GCF_001307295.1. Classification (NCBI taxonomy): domain Bacteria; kingdom Pseudomonadati; phylum Pseudomonadota; class Alphaproteobacteria; order Sphingomonadales; family Sphingopyxidaceae; genus Sphingopyxis; species Sphingopyxis macrogoltabida. The sequence continues at coordinate 4,573,364 of NZ_CP012700.1, forward strand.
AAACGGATGGGCTTCGGCGGTTCGCCGGCCGATTCGGCGATGAATTGCAATCGCAGCAGTTCGGCGACGCTGCCGACCTGGGCGCGCCGCATGATGTTGGCGCGGTGCACCTCGACCGTCCGCGGGCTGAGGTCGAGGCGGCGGGCGATCGCCTTGTTGCCGAGCCCCGCGGCGATCGCGCCGACGATGTCGCGTTCGCGCGGCGTCAGCGCGGCGAGCCGCATTTCCGCGTCGCGATGCCGGGTCAGCGCGTCCTGCCGGAGGTGCCAGTCGCCGAGCGAGCGGTCGACGGCGCGGCGGACAAGCCGCGGGTCGAGCGGGGCGGGGAGCAGATCCTGCACTCCGCCGCGCAGGATCGCGCGCGATTCGGCGATACTCAGCCGGTCGGCGGCGACGAAAATCGTCGTGTTGGCGCGCCCCGCGATCCGGTCGAGCAGCGCGGCGCCGCTCGTCGGGCCGGGTTGACGCCAGTGGAACAGCAACAGGCCGCCTTCATGCTCGGCCCCGGCCTCTAGCCAGGCATCGGCATTCGCAAAGCTGCGTACGACGCGGCGGCTGCCCGCCGCGAGCGCGCGAAAGCAGGCCGCACGCTCGGTCGGGTCCGGCAGGACGAGATGGATATGGCCCCCATGATCGCTCACCCCGCCCTGCTGCCGCGCCGGGCGCGGCAAGCCCAGCGCGATCCGGTCGGCTTCGGCGCCAGTTCGGAGCAAGGAGCGGGCGGCATGTCGCCGCCGCGGCGAGAATATCTGGTGACCCCTACGGGAGGGGTCCATGCAAATCTTAGCCAGATGAAATCAATAACTTAATGACGATCCGGTGCGCGTTATGGATTTCCCAATACCGGAATCGGATTGAACACTCATTAAACTATGAATGAACATGTTGACGGAGGGTGTTGCCTGTTGCAGGATGGCTTCGCTTTTCCGGAAGAAGTCGTTCAGCGAGCGTATCTATCGGAAGATCGGCCAAGGGACGGCCGCGCAAGAATGCGCGGACCAGATCCGACGATGGGAGATTGATGATGAGGCGCATGCTTTTCGGGTTGCTGCTTGGCGCGTCGTTGGCGACGCCCGCTTTGGCGCAGACGGCGGTCGCGACCGATGCCGGTACGGTGGCCGGCGCGGCGGATGCCCAGGTCATTTCATTCAAGGGGATTCCCTACGCCGCACCGCCGATCGGGCCGCTGCGGTGGAAGGCGCCCGAGCGCGCCCCTGCCTGGACCGGCGTGCGCGAGGCGAAGGCCTATGGCAACGCCTGTCCGCAGCCCGTCCGCCCTGAAGCCTGGGCACAGGTAGGCGCGCAGAGCGAGGATTGCCTCTTCCTCAACGTCTGGCGGCCGAAAAAGCCCGGAAAATATCCGGTGATGGTCTTCATGCACGGCGGCGGCTTTGTCTTTGGCGCGGCGGGCGTGCCGCTGTACGAGGGATCGGCTCTCGCCGCGCGCGGCGCGGTGGTTGTCACGATGAACTATCGGCTCGGCCGGCTCGGCTATTTTGCGCATCCCGCGCTGACCCGCGAAGATCCTGACGGAAAGCTCGGCAATTTCGGCGTGATGGACCAGATCGCGTCGCTCGAGTGGGTGAAGCGCAACATCGCCGGCTTCGGCGGCGACCCCGGCAATGTGATGATATTCGGCGAATCCGCAGGCGCGGGGGCAGTACAGATACTGATGGGATCGCCGGCAGCGGCGGGGTTGTTCCACAAGGCGGCGTCGCAGTCGGGGTCGGGAAGCACCGTGCTGGCGCCGATCCGCGGCGGTGCGATCAATGCCGAGATGCTTGGCCAGAAGTTCACCGACGAGCTTGGACTCAAGGATCCCACCGCCGAGCAGCTTCGCGCGATCCCGGTCGCCGAGATCATCAAGGCACGCGCGTTTCCCTTCATCGACGGCAAGGTCGTGACGATGAGCCCTGGCGAGGCCTTCTACAAGAACAGACAGGTGCGCGTTCCGTTGATCATCGGCTCGAACTCGAATGAATCGAGCCTCGGCGGCATGACCGAGGCGACGGCGAAGATGGTGCTGGGGAGCGCCTTTCCCGAACTCCATGCGGGCTATGTCGCATTGACGGGCAAGAAGCCCGATGCGGCCGCGGTCGATCTCGCCGAGGGGCTCGGCTTCGTCCTGCCCTCGATCGCGGTCGCCGACCAGCATGCGGCAACCGGCAACAAGGCCTTCGCCTATTATTTCGATCAGGTGCCGGTCGATCAGCGCGCCACGGCCGCGGGAACCGACCATGGCGGCGAGCTCGAGTATTTGTTCGGCAACAAGGCGGCGGAACATCGCTGGGATGCCGAGGATGTGAAGGTGTCGAAGCAGATGGGCGACTATTGGGTGCGCTTCGCTACGACGGGCGACCCCAATGGCAAGGGCGCGGTGCGCTGGCCCGCGGTGACGACGCCGCCGACCGACTATCTGGTCATCAGTGCCAAACCCCATGCTGCGCGGCTTACGCCCATCGAGGAAAAGGCGAAGGCGGCCGCGATGGCGGGGGCGATCAAGACGTGGACGGCGCCGACCGCACCCTGAACAGGCGGCACGCGGCACATCTTCAGGAGAGATTATGACTATCGCATCGAACCGGCCGACCCGGCGGGAAGTCTTCGCCGGCGCGGCCGGCCTCGTTGCCGCGGTCGGTGCGACGCCGGCGGGGGCGCTCGCCGCCGGACGCAAGGCGCCCGAAGGCTTTCTGTGGGGCACCGCGATCTCGGCGCATCAGAGCGAGGGCGGCAACACCGCGTCGGATAGCTGGCTGCTCGAGACGAACAAGCCGACTGCCTTTACCGACCCGTCGGGTGACGCCTGCGACAGCTATCATCGATATGAAGAAGACCTCGACATTGCGGCGAGCCTTGGTCTCAACTGCTATCGCTTCGGCATCGAATGGGCGCGGATCGAACCCGCCGAGGGCATGTTTTCCGAAGCCGCGCTCGACCATTATGCCCGCGTGTTGAAGGCGTGCCGCGCGCGCGGGCTGATGCCGATGGTGACCTATAATCATTTCACCGTGCCCTTGTGGTTCGCGATGCGCGGCGGGTTCGAAGTCGCCGACGGCGCCGACCTGTTCGCGCGCTTCTGTGGCCGCGCGACCGAGCGGCTGGGGCCGCTGATCGGCATGGCGACGACGTTCAACGAGGCGAATATTCTGGGGCTGCGCAAGGTGATCCCGCGTTTCGCGAGCGACGCCGCGGCTGAAAATGCCCGCGCGATGATCGCGGCGGCGGCGAAACGCACAAATTCGCCCGATTTTTCGTCGATGCTGTTCGGCAATCCCGACAAGATCGACAGGGTCATGCTCGACGCGCATGCCAAGGGCTATGCGGCGATCAAGGCGGCGCGGGCCGACCTGCCCGTCGGCGTGACCTTGTCGATGCAGGAAATCCAGGGCGTCGGCGAAGGTCATCGCGGCAGGGAGGCCGAGCAAACCATGTACGGCGGCTGGATCGAGGCGGCACGCCAGTCCGATTTCATCGGCGTCCAGACCTATTCGCGGCTGCGCATCGGGCCGAAGGGGCTGCTGCCGCCTGCGCCCGGCGCGCCGCTCACCGACATGGGGTACGAGAATTATCCGGCTGCGGTCGGGCACACGATCCGTTATGCCGCCAAACATATCGGCAAGCCGCTCTATCTGACCGAAACCGGGATCGGCACCACCGACGACGCCGTGCGGATCGCTTTCATCAAGGCGACGATGGACGAGGTCAGCAAGTGCATCGACGACGGGATCGATGTGAAGGGCTATCTCTATTGGTCGCTGCTCGACAACTTCGAATGGACGTCGGGCTATGCGAAGAAGTTCGGGCTGGTCGAAGTCGACCGCAAGACCTTCAAGCGCACGCTGAAACCGAGTGCACGCTATCTCGGCATGCGGGCGCGGGCCAACCGGATCTGACGGGCGGCCCGCACTTCCACTATCGGTCGAAAACGTTGGTCCACATATATTCGGCAACGTCGATGGGCGCCACATAGTCGCCCGAGTAGCCGAGGCCGACATAACCGCTGTAGAGGACATGCGTGCCCCCGACGATCGTCACGAGGCCGGCGCGCGTGCCGGCGCGGCAATCGCGATATTCCTCGACGCGGACATCGGCCTTCAGCTGGATACGCGTGAGTTCGTCGCTGCACCCGTCGAGGCGTTTCCACGCCGCCAGGCTTTCGCGGGCGCCTTGAATCCCTAGTGGCACACCGAGCAGGTTGGCAGGCAGCGGCCACGGCGGGGGGTTGCCGAAATAGTTGATCGTGCCGTCGTCGGTCGCCGCGATCGCCGTGACGCTGATCGGCCGTGCGGGGCGGCACTGATCGGTGTTGAGCGGGAAGGATATCGACACTACCGCGGTGACGACGTCGGCTGCCTCGCACGCCATTCGCTGCGCCATGCCGCCGCCGTTCGAGATACCCGTCACATATACGCGGCTGTCGTCGATATTCGCTCGGCGCTTCATTTCACCCACGACGGAACGCAGGAAGGCGACATCGTCGACGAGCAACGCGTTGCCGAGAAAGCAGCAGCCGTAAGCGTTCCAGCTCAGCGCTACGCCATCGGGCCAGACCGCGATGAAGCCGCGGCGATCGGATTCGCGAAGCTGTCCCGACCATTGGCGCTCGTCGGCGGCATTGCTGCTGAAACCATGCAGGTCGAGTAACAGCGGGACGTCGTCGCGGCCGCTATAGCTCTCGGGAACATGCACGAGAAAGGAGCGGAGCAGCCCGCCCGACCATATGGCGATACGGTGGTCGCCCGGCTGGAGGCAATTGCTCGCGCACGGTGCGGCCGAGGCGGGCGCCGATGAGGCCGCCAATGCGGCGAGTAGGGCGACCATGAAAGCGCGCAGCGCCCCGAAAAGCGAATATGTCATATCCTCTCCTTCTTCATCTGCTGTGGGGCGGGGAGGGCAGCGGTGTGAGGTCGCCGTCGTCGAGCAGCTCGGGCGGCAGCGGCGGGTCGGTGAATGGCTTTCGCGGCGCCATTTCTGTGAGCGGGGGGCGGTTTTCGAACGTCGGCGAGGCAGGGGGTTCGAGAATGCGCGACGGCCGGGACGGAGCGCGATCCGCTTGCGGCGCGGCCACGATGACGACCACCGGACGCGACGCGGGGTCGGTGGACGGGCCATTGTCGCAGCCGGCGAGAAAAGCCGGCAGCAGCAGAGCCGCATTGGGCAAGCGCGCAGCGGTCATGATGACATTGCCAAGGGTCGAGCGACCGCCCTGCAGCATTCGGCCGTGGATCGAAGGGCGCGCGCACAAGCGTCCGCACGCCATGGTGCCGTGATCGGGCATCTGCCTCTCCCATCCCGCTATTTTGCGAATCGAGCGATGGCTTATCATCGATTTCGGAAATTCACTACAATATTAATGAGCGTATGTTTTTCCGAAAGAGTTTGCGAATTATGTCGATAATTTGTTTTGTTACGTAGCGTTTTTTCGAATTGAAAGATGTTCAATCATGTATGAATGTATGTTGACAACGCGCATTTTTGGGCACAAGTCTCCCATCGAGAACGCCGCAGAGCGTTTTGCCATTGGGAGAAGATATGATGAGCAAGCTGATGCTTTCCGTGTCGGCCGTAGCCCTGCTGGGGCCCGTGCCGGTTTTTGCTCAGACGACGACCGCACCGGTCGATGAAGCCGCTGCCGCGCCGTCGGGTGACGAGATCGTCGTCACCGCCGAGCGCCGCACGACTAGCCTGCAGCGGAGCAGTGTCGCCGCGACCGTGCTCAGCGGCGAGGATCTGGTGCGCAAGAGCGTCAACAGCGTCGAGGGACTTCAGTTCGCCTCGCCGTCACTGACAGTTAACACGACGGGGCAGGGCAATGCCTTCAACATCCGCGGTATCGGCAAGACCGAACAGACGAGTGCGATCGGCGTCGGCGTCATCACCTATCGCGACGGTGTCGCAACCCTGCCCGGCTATTTCCAGAGCGAGCCCTATTACGATATCGCCAGCGTCGAAGTGCTGCGCGGTCCGCAAGGGACCTTCGCGGGTGGCAACGCGACCGGCGGTGCGGTGTTCATCACCCAGCAAAACCCGACCTTCGACCGCGTTGGCGGCTATTTCCTTGCCCAATATGGCAATTACGATCATATGAAGCTGCAGGGTGCGCTCAACATTCCGCACAGCGATACGCTCGCGATCCGCTTTGCCGGCAATATGGAACGCCGCGATACTTTCTATGACGTGTCGGGCCCGTGGACCGGCAATCCTGGCAACCGCCGCGATTACAGCGCGCGCGTCAGCATCGCGTGGGAGCCGACGCCCGAACTCACCGTCCTGCTGAAGGGCGATTACAACAATATCGAATATGGCGGCCTGCCCGCGAGCCGTGGCACCGAAACCGGCGACCCGCTCAAGGTCGCCAACGACGCCCATCTTAGCGGCCGCGACGAATTCGGCCGCGTCGTGCTCAACGTCGCCTACAAGTTCGACAATGGCCTGACGCTGCGTTCGATCAGCGGCTTCCAGCGCGGTACGACGCAGATATCCTATGACTCCGACGGTACCGCGACGATTATCCCCGCACTGTCGTTCCGCGACAACATCACCGAGGAAATCTGGTCGCAGGAATTCAACATCGTCTCGCCGGATACCGGGCCCTTTACCTGGGTGCTCGGCGGCTATTACCAGCACGACAAGATCACCATCCCGGAAAACGGCGGCTATTATTCGGATGCGACGCCGAACACGCCGACCGCGCTCGACATCGAAATCGTCGGTACCAATCCCAAGACCGCGCTCGCCGCTTTCGGTCAGTTCGGATACGAACTGACCGACGGGCTGCAGATCACGGTTGGCGGCCGTTGGTCGCGCACCACTTCGGCCAACGACGCCGAAGCCCGCGCCTATTTCACCGGCATTCCCGGCCCAATCCTTGTGCTCCCGCAGGTCGATCGGACGGTCAACACGAAGGTCAACGGCAAGATCGCGCTGAACTGGACTGTCGATCCGAACCATTTCCTCTATGCCTTCGTCGCCACCGGCAGCAAGGCGGGCGGTCTTAACGGCCCGAACATCCTTGGCCGGACGCCGTTGGCCTTTGATGCGGAGGACGTCACCGATTTTGAGGCGGGCTGGAAAGGGACCTGGTTCGACGGCCACCTGCGTACGCAGCTTGGCGGCTACTATAACCTCTACAAGAATTTCCAGGTCAGCATCGTCGACCCGATCTCGCCGAGCATTTCCTCGATCTTTAACGTCCCTGGCAAAACCAAGCTCTATGGCCTTGAATTTTCGGCGCAGGGCAATTTCGACGCCATGTCTTTCGATCTTGCAGCTTCGGTTTCCAACTCGAAACTCGGCAGCTTCTTTGCGGCCGATCCCCGGCTCGGTGGCGCTCCGGCCGTGTGCAACCCCGAAAGCGGGCCGGCGACCGCCCGCTGTCTTGACCTGACCGGCAACGAACAGGCCTATGCGCCGAAGCTGACGCTCAGCGCTGGCGCGCAATATGCCATCCCGCTGGGCAACGAAGCAACGCTGACACCGCGCGTCGACTTCGCGCATATCGCCGCGAGTTGGGGTAGTCTGTTCCAGAATCCGTTATTCGGCGACCGGCTCGAGGCGCGCAACATCCTCAATGCACAACTGACGCTGGAGAGCGGCGACTGGACGATCGCTGCCTATGGCACCAACCTGACCAACCAGCATTATGTCGCGGCGATCAATGGCGCCCGCCGTCTTGCCGGGGCACCGCGCCAATATGGACTGCGCGTCAGCCGCAACTTCTGATCCTCCCTCGCGGGCATGGCCAGTCCCGCCATGCCCGCTTCTTTTCAGGGAAATTCGCGCGATGCCGGCTGCTTCGTCCCCGACACTTTCTTCCGACAGGCAGAGCAATCGCTATCGCTGGTTCGTCCTCGCCGCGCTCTGCTTCGTCTACGTCCTCAATTTCCTCGATCGCCAGCTGCTGTCGATCCTCGCGAAGCCGATCCAAGACGATCTCAGGATTAGCGATGGCGAGCTCGGGCTGCTCGGCGGGCTCTACTTCGCGATGTTCTATTGCATCCTCGGCATTCCGGTCGCGTGGCTCGCCGATCGCACCAACCGTATACGCGTGCTATCGGTCGCCTGCGCGCTGTGGAGCGCGGCGACGATCGCGTGCGGTATGTCGACGACCTATGTTCAGCTCGCCGCCGCGCGCATGGGCGTGGGGATCGGCGAGGCCGGCGGCGTGCCGCCCTCCTATTCGATCATCTCCGACTATTTTCCGCCCGAACGGCGCGGGCTGGCGCTCGGGCTATTCAACCTCGGCCCGCCACTCGGGCAGGCGCTCGGTGTCGCATTCGGGGCAAAGATCGCCGCGGCGTACGACTGGCGGCTTGCCTTCCTGCTGCTCGGCGTCGCCGGGCTGATCGCCGCCGCGGGCGTCTGGGCCTTTGTCCGCGAACCGCGTCGCGGCGCGACCGATGTCGTAGCGGCGGTCGAATCCGCCGATGAGGCGGCGACCTTTGGCGCGACGATGAAGATGTTCTTCTCGCGATCCGACCTCACGCTCGTCTCGCTCGCCGCGGGCGCGACGCAATTCGTCACTTATGCGACGCTCGGCTTCACGACGCTGTTCCTGATGCGCGAAAAGGGCATGACGCTCGACGAAATCGCGATCTGGTACGCGCTCGTCCTCGGCATCGGGGTCAGCGCGGGCATCTATCTCTCGGGCCGCCTCGTCGATCGTTATGCGGCTCGACGGCCGGAGGCTTACGGGCTGATCCCCGCGATCGCGCTCCTGCTCGCTGTGCCCTTCTTCATCGGCTTCGTGCATACGCCGGCGTGGCCGCTCGCGATGCTCTTCCTGCTTGGCCCGACCTTCCTCAACTATTTCTATCTGACCCCGGCGGTGACGCTGGTCCAGAATGCGGTGCCGGCGCGCCAGCGCACGCTCGCCGGCGCGGTGCTGCTCTTGATCATGAACCTCATCGGCCTCGGGCTCGGCCCGACCTGGCTGGGTGCGGTCAGCGACTGGCTGAAACCGGCGCATCCCGACAATTCGCTCCAGCTTGCCTTCTACAGCCTCGTTCCCTTCTACTTCATCGCGATCGCGCTGCACCTCGCGCTCGCGCGCGTGCTCAAACGAAAACGAGAAATGCCCTGTGATTTCCGGTAATCCGCAACCCTATGCGCTGACGCTCGACAAGTTTCTCCGCCATGCCGCGAAATGGCATGGCAGCCGCGAGGTTGTGACCGGCTCTGCGCCGGCGCGCACCGACTACGCCACGCTCGCCGAGCGCAGCAATCGTCTGTCGGGGGCTTTCTGGGCGCTGGGGCTGCGCGAAGGCGACCATCTGGCGACGCTCGCATGGAATACGCAGGCGCATATGGAATGCTGGTACGCCGCGATGGGCGTCGGCATCGTCTGCCACACACTCAACCCGCGGCTGACCGCTGATCATCTGGCGAGGATGATGCACCGCGCGGGCAACCGCGTGCTCGCCGTGAGCAGCGGGCTCGCGCCGCTCGTGCAGGATCTGGTCGCGCAATGCCCGGCGATCGAGCATGTCGTGATGATCGACGACGGTCCCGCGAGCGACGCGGTGCCGGTCGTGACCGGTGCGCGGCTCTGGCATCTGGCCGACCTGCTCGCCGAACATGGCGCGCCCGCCCTCTGGGGCGGGTTCGACGAAAATGCGCCCGCAGGGCTCTGCTTCACTTCGGGTACGACGGGCGATCCGAAGGGCGTTACATACACCCACCGTTCGAACTATCTTCACACGACGCATCTGCTTCAGGCCGATGTGATGGGACTGACGTGCGAGGATTCGGTGCTCGTCGCGGTGCCGATGTTCCACGCCAACGGGTGGGGCTTTCCGTTCGCGGCGCCCGCGGTCGGCGCGAAGCTTGTGCTTCCCGGCCGCGATCAGGATGGCGCGAGCCTTGCGAAACTGATCGCCGAGGAGGAGGTTACGGTTGCGGCGGGAGTCGCCACGGTGTGGCTTGGGCTCGTCGATCATCTCGATGCGGTTGGCGGCGAATTGCCTTCGCTCAAACGCCTGCTGCTCGGCGGATCGGCGGTTCCGCAGGCGTTGATGGACCGGCTAGAGCAGCGGCTGGGCGTCGTCGTCCAGACGAGTTGGGGCATGACCGAATTGTCGCCGCTCGGCGCGATGACGCCGGCGACCGCCAAGACGCGCGTGGCGGCCCGATCGGGCCGTCCGCCGATGGGCGTCGATTTGCAGCTCACCGACGCCGAGGGCACACCGCTGCCCGATCAGCGCAGCGGCGAGGGGCGGCTGTGGGTCAAGGGCGGCAGCGTCGTCGAGCGCTATTTCGGCGATGACGAAAAGGCGACCGATGCGGACGGATGGTTCGACACCGGCGACCTCGCGACGATCGACGCCGACGGCAATCTGTCGATCACCGGGCGTGCCAAGGATCTGATCAAATCGGGCGGCGAATGGATCAATCCCGCCGAGATCGAGGCGATCATCGGTAACCTGCCCGAAATTGCCCTCGTCGCCGTCGTCGGCCGCGCGCACGAGAAGTGGGGCGAACGGCCGGTCCTGATCGTCGAGCCTCGCACCGGGGCAGAGGTCAGCGACGAGGCGTTGCTAAATGCATTGCGCGGGCGGGTGGCGAACTGGTGGCTCCCCGACGCCATCGTCCGGCGCGCCGCCATGCCGCTGGCGCTGACCGGAAAGATCGACAAAATGCGCTTGCGGGCCGACCATGGCTGAACCAATGACAGCGCTTGCGACAAGGGCTCCTGCCGCGCGGGGCGAAGGAAAGACAATGACCAAGACGGTGAAACAGGCGAACCGGAGGCGGCCGACGAAAGCCGACCAGCGCGCCGCGACGATGGAGCAAATCTACGACGCCGCCGAAGAATTGTTCTCCAAGCGTGGCCTCTATGGCGTGACCTTGAAGGAAGTCGCCGCGCAGGTCGGCGTGCACCAGTCGCTGCTTCACTATTATTTCAAGGACAAGAAGGAGCTGTTCGACGCCGTGATCGCACGCCGTGCGCCGGTGACGATCGAACGGCGAATGAAGGCGCTCGACGCCTATGAGCGCGCGGTCGAGGGCAGGCCGACGGTCGAGGGCGCGTTGCGCGCCTATCTCGACACCGATCTCGAAACGCATGGCGAAGGCGGCGTCGGCTGGCGTCACTATGGCCAGCTCGGCGCGCAGATGAGCAACACCGCCGAATGGGGCGCCGAATTGATGGACACCCATTTCGACGCCGTCGTGCTGCGCCTGATCGGCATCCTCAAACAGGCGATGCCGGACTGCCCCGAAGAAGATATTTTCTGGGGCTATCACTTCGTGTCGGCGGGACTGATGCTGACGCTTGGCCGCACCGGTCGCATCGACAAACTGTCGGGAGGGCTGTGCCGATCCGACGATTTCGAAGCCGTGAAGGAACGTATGGCGCGCTTCATGGCGGCGGGCTTCATTGCGACCTGCGAGGCGCGCCGCGCGGCGCGTGAGGGCGGCAAGTGATCTCGCCGGCCGAGCGCAAATCCGACTGGCTGCGCAGCAAGGCCGGCAAAATCCGCAAGCGCTGGAAAATCCTGCTCACGGTCGTCGTCCTGCTTGCGCTGCTGTCGCAATGTTCGATCACGAAGAGCCTGATCGAAAGCAGCCGCAAGCCTGATGCGCCATTCGCGCAGACGAAAGCTCCACCGGCGCCCGACTATGCGCAAATGGGGGCGTGGTTCGCGCTGCCCGGCGCCAACGGGCTCGAACGCTCGGCGCCGCCGGGCTTTACGGCGATCGACGAGCGTGTGGCGCCCGCCGACGTCTTTTTCATCCACCCGACGATGTATCTGAAGAATGACGTGTGGAACGCGCCTTACGACGTCGAGGGCGCCTATAACGGCCCGGTGCTGCTCGCGCAGTTGTCGGCCTTCAACGGCTGCTGCCTGCTTTACGCGCCGCATTACCGGCAGGCATCGCTCGCCGGGCTTGCCAACGGCGATGCCGTCGCCTTCGCCTACGCCGATGTGGCGCGTGCATTTCGCTATTATATCGAGCATTATAATCGCGGCCGGCCGTTCATCATCGCATCGCATAGCCAGGGTACGGGGCACGCCGTGCGCCTGTTGCAGGAAGCCATTGTCGGCACGCCGCTGCAGGACCGGCTCGTCGCGGCCTACACTATCGGCGCCTATACGCCCGCGAGCTTCGCCTCGATCGGCCTGCCGACCTGCAACGATGCACGCCAGACGGGCTGTGTGATGTCGTGGAACGCCAGTCAGGAAGACCGCACCGCCGCGTCGATGCTAACCAAGGACGTCGATTTCTGGTGGCAGGGCAAGCGCGTGAAAAGCACCGCTCCGGCGATCTGCGTCAACCCGCTGACATGGACCGAAAAAGGCACCGCAAACGCGTCTGCGAACAAGGGCAGCCTGCCCTTTCCCGAAGCACCCTATCCCGAGCAAGCAGCCGCGCTCGCGCCGCTCGAGAAAGGACTGACCGGCGCGCGGTGCAACGACATGCTGCTCGACGTCGACGTCGCCTGGCGGTCGCCGTTCCGCGATACGCTGAGCTGGCTTTACGGCAGCTATCACCGCAACGATTACGGACTGTTCTATGCGAGCATCCGCGCCAACGCGATCGACCGCGTCGCGAGCTGGAAGGTGCGCCATCCGGATTGAGGTTGGTATAGAAAGGGGTTCTATGGTCCGGTCCATCGCGCTGCTCGTTTCATTCGCCGCTGCGAATGTTGTCGCGCAGCCGACGCTGCCCGTGGGCATGGTTTCCGACCCTTGCAAAGAATTGACCATTGCGGTTCCGGATTCGGTAAAGGCCTATTTCCGAACCCTCGCGGCGCTGCCGCAAACCGCAACACTGCCGGCTCCGCCGCCAGAACTTGCGGCCTATCGTCAAACAAATGCCGAAGCGCGAAAGAGTGATTGGGCCGACCTCTGCCGGTATCGCGCTAACAACGAACGATTGCGTGCGGGGCCGGCGTTGGACCGGCGGTTCGTGTTTATCGGGGATTCAATCACCGAACTCTGGGGCTCGACGACGCGGGTCTTTTCAGCAACGGCGTCATAAATCGCGGGATCAGCGGCCAAACCAGCCCGCAAATATTACTTCGTTTCCAGTCGGATGTCGTCGCGCTGCAGCCGGAGAGCGTCCATATTCTCGTCGGAACCAACGATATCGCCGGCAACACCGCCCCAACAGCGTCGACCAGTATAAGAATAATATCAAGGCCATGGTGACGCTGCGAAGGCGAATGGGATCAAACCGATCCTCGGCTCGATCCCACCGGTCGGACAATTTGCGTGGAGACCAGATTTGAAGCCCGCGCCGCAGATCATCGCGTTGAACCGCTGGCACAAGCTCTATGCGGAAGCTGAGAAGCTGAGAAGCTGGAATTCATTGACTATCATATTTTGCTTGGCAGCCGCGACGGCGCAATGAACCAACGGCGACGCCCACCGGCCTCGGGCTGGGCCTTACTTGCGCGATCATATTTCTGGCAGGCGTGCTCTTCGCATATAGTGAGGTGCTGCATAATTCACTGCTGCCATCCGCCGCGCCGCCGGGCCAGACTTCGGCGACGTCGGGCCTCGGCCTTGCTCTCGGGAGTGCGGTATCGGTGGTGCTTCTGGCTTTCGTGCTCTGGGCGTTTGCACTTCCGGCCAAGATTTCGGCGCCGTGGCTGCCGGCTTCGCCGCTGTTCGGCCTGTCAGCTGCTACACATGAGACAGATCGGATCGTCGGGCCGTTGGTTGCGATCGTCTTCGCACTGGGCGCGGCTCCTCTGCTTCTTCGAGGACGCGACGCCCCGCGCGGTACAGGAGGCGGAATCGGCGGGAGTCTTGGCCAGTTGAAGCTCACTTTGAAAAGCTTGCGTTCCAATCGACCCATGGCGATCTTTCTCGTCTCGCGCATGATATATACCGACGGGCTGACTGCCATCCTGCTTTTCACCGGCATATATGCCGCTGGGGTGATGCGTTGGGGGGCAATGGAATTGACCGCGCTCGCGATCGTCGTCAGCTGCTTCCTCGCAATCGGAGGACTCCTTGGCGCTCGGCTCGATCGCTTTTTTGGACCGCGCCGCGCAATCCAGATCGAATTGGCCATAGTCATCATCGGGCAGCTTACCCTGATCGGTATCGCGCCGGACCGCCTTTTCTATTTCGATTATACCGGATCACCGATTTGGAACGGCCCCATGTTCACGCACCTTCCCGAACTGGCCTTCGTCTTCGTTGCCTGCATCAACGCAGTCGGAATTTGTGGCTGCTACGCCTCAAGTCGTTCGATGCTGACATCCTTGGCGACGTCAGAGACGATCGGTAGCTGGTTTGGTCTCTATGCGCTTTCCGGCACCGTAACGATCTGGCTGGGGTCAGCCCTCATCAGCGTCGCGACAAGCACATTGGGCAGCCAGCAGGCGGGGTTCGTAGCTTTGGTCGCTCTCTTGGCTACCGGCTGGGCAGGAATGCTCGCGGTTCGTGAGCCGCAAACGACCTGATTGTCGGCTTTTCCAGATCGGGACCACAAAGCTGCCAGTCCGCTGTCGGCCAGAGCGCGACGATTATGGAGCATCGGGCAGACTGAGGAATTAGCCGGTTGGGTTCAGCAGCACCCAGAGGCGAGCTATTCTGCCATCGACAATCTCAGCGACATCCGTTCCAGTGACCATATGGGGAGTGGATGGGGCGCCCGCATGCCAGCGCAGTGCCCCTATGCCGTGGTGGCCGACGCCGTCCGTTTGGGGGGTAAACCGGAAGTCAGGACCGAACTGTTCGAGCAGCTTGCCGGCGACGGCCGAGATTGCCTCACGCCCCTCGATAACGGCATCGGGCTCGTACATGATCGGGTCCGCGACATAGAGTTCTGCAATTGCAGCGGCCCGCAGGCCCGCGTCACGCTCGTTGAATACGCGCCGAAGATTTGCTTGGAGGAGCCGGTCGAAGTCGACTGGAGCGCTTGGTCGGCGGGATCGATGCTTGAGGACAGGGCTATTCTCCTTGCTGTGCTTGGGGTGTCGACGCGTCGCGCGCGTCAGGGTAGGTCGATGAGCAGCACCTCGGCGTCGGTTTCCGCTTCGATCCATAGCCTGTCTTCCGAAGTGATCGCGGCGCCGTCGCCTTCGCGCATTTCGGTTCCGTTGAGGCTGACGATTCCCGCGACGACGTGGACCCAATAGCCACGTGCCGGGTCGAGCGAGCGTGTGAGGGTTTCGCCGTCGTCGACGCGCGCGACGTCCATCACTGCGTCCTGCCGAAGCGTTAGCGATCCGTCGCGTCCATCGCCGCTGGCGATGGTGATCCAGCGATTGTTTGCGCCGTCGTTGGCGAACGACTTTTGCTCATAGGAGGGCGGTCCACCGGTTTCTGAAGGGATGATCCATATCTGAAGCAGATGGGTGCGTTCGTCGGCGCTCGGATTGCGCTCGCTGTGACGGATGCCGGTGCCGGCACTCATTCGCTGGACCTCGCCCGCGCGGATGATCGCGCTGTTACCGAGATTGTCGCGATGCTCGATCGCACCCTTCAGCACGATCGTCACGATCTCCATATCCTCATGGCCATGTTCGGGCAGGCCTGCGCCGGGAACGACGCGGTCTTCGTTGAGCACACGGAGCGCCCGGAAGCCCATATGCTTGGGGTCGTTATAGTCGGCGAAGGAGAAGCTGTGACGGGCGTCGATCTGCGCCCCTTGATGACGGCCGCGGGCACCGCGGTCTCTGAACCGGATCATGTCTGCTATCCCATGATGGAGCGCCGCCATTGAGGCGGCGCTCCGGTCTGTCTTCACGCGGCGTCGACGAGGACGATCTCGCTGTCCTCGATCGCGGTAACGCGCAGCACGTCCATGTCGCTGATCGCGGCGCCGTCACGGGCATTGACGCGGACGTCGTCGATCTGCACCGCACCCTTTGCCGGGACAAGATAGGCCTTGCGGTCCTTGCCCAGCGGATATTCGGCGGTCTCGCCGGCACGGAGCGTCGCACCGACCACGCGGGCGTCGGTACGGATCGGCAGCGCGTCATTGTCATTGTCATAACCCGACGCGAGGGTCACGAACTTGCCCGAACGTTCGCCCTTGGGAAAGGGTTTCGCGCCCCACTGCGGCGCTTCGCCGTCGCGGGTCGGGATGATCCAGATCTGGAAGATCTTCGTCGTGACGTCCTCCAGATTATATTCCGAATGGCGGATTCCGGTGCCGGCGCTCATGACCTGCACGTCGCCCGCTTCGGTGCGGCCCTTGTTGCCGAGGTTGTCCTGATGCGTGATCGCGCCTTCGCGGACATAGGTGATGATTTCCATGTCGCGGTGCGGATGCGGCGGAAAGCCGGTCTGCGGCTCGATCGTATCGTCGTTCCAGACGCGCAGATTGCCCCAACTGGTACGCGCGGGGTCGTGATAGCCAGCGAACGAGAAGTGATGCTTGGCGTCGAGCCAGCCGTGATTGGCGCCGCCGAGGCTGTCGAAAGGGCGAAGTTCGATCATTTTCTGTCTCCGTGGCGGCCCGGGGTCGGGCGCCGCTGAAGAGAATTTAGGGATTGCAGCCCATTTGGTTCAGTGGGATAAATTGCTTCGAAACGTTCGATGAAATGGAAAAGTGAACAACCCGGGCACGCCGACGCTGGACCAGCTTCGCATCTTCCTCGCGATTGTCGATACTGGCAGCTTTGCGGCGGCCGGGCGCCAACTCAATCGCGCCGTGTCGGTTATCAGCTACGGCATTTCGAATCTCGAGGCGCAGCTTGGCCTCACGCTCTTCGAACGCGAAGGCACCCGCAAACCGCAGCTCACCGTCGCGGGCCGGGCGCTCCTGTCGGAAGCACGCGCGATTTCCGTCGGTATCGATGGACTGCGTGCCAAGGTGAAGGGGATGCTCGACGGTCTGGAGGCCGAGGTCGATCTTGCGGTCGATGTGATGCTGCCTTCGGAACGGCTGGGCCGGGTGCTGCGCGCCTTCGCCGCCGAGTTTCCGACGGTGCAGCTCCGGCTCCATGTCGAAGCGCTTGGCGCAATCACCGCGATGGTGCTCGATGGCAAGGCGATCCTTGGCATATCGGGACCGCTCGCGGCCGGGGTCGAGGGTGTCGAATGCGTCGCGGCGGGATCGATTCCGATGGTCCCGGTCGCTGCGCCCGACCACCCGCTCGGCCGGATGGAACGTATTCCGCCCGGCGCCGGGCGCGATCATATCCAGCTCGTGCTGACCGACCGTTCGCGCTTTACCGAAGGGCGCGACTATTCGGTGATGAGCCCCAAGACCTGGCGGCTCGCCGATCTGGGCGCCAAGCATGCGCTGCTGCGCGAGGGGATAGGGTGGGGCAATATGCCGCTGCCGATGATCGAGCCCGATCTGGTCGCGGGTACGCTCGTCCAGCTTGCGATGCCCGACCATCCGGGAGGGACCTATCGTTTCGCGGGGGTCTGGCGCCGCGACACGCCGCCGGGGCCGGCAGCATCCTGGCTGCTCGAACAATTTGTCGAACTAGGACAAAATGATGCCGAACTTGCGGGGATGATCGACCTTTGACGATCGCGTCCGGCGGCGAGGCGCCCGTCCTCCTGCGTCAGTGCACGTACGTGCGAAAGGCCTCGATGAACATTCGCACCCTTGTCGGCGTGAAAGCGAGGGAAGGGTAGACCGCCCAGATCGCCTCGCGCGGCATGTCGGCATCTTTGAGCATGATCGGCAGGAGTCGACCCGATTTGACTTCGTCGCGCACGTTCCATTCCGAGAGGCGCGCAATTCCCAAGCCGCCGAGACATGCGAGGTGCAGTGCCTCCACGCTATTGCTGCTGAAGTGCCCAGCGACTTTCTGCTGTACCGGCTTTCTATCCCGTTCGAAAAACCAGTGTGTCGTCCCGGGGTGCGCGAGGCAATCATGACCAGCCAGCTCCGCAAGGAAGCGCGGCGCGGAATGGCGGCCAAGATACTCCGGCGACGCGTAAAGAAATCTGGGATTGTCCGCGATACGTCTGCCGATCAGGGTGCTGTCGCGGAGCGACCCGGTTCGCAGGGCAAGGTCGATGCCGTTGCCGACGATATCGATAAGGTCGTCGCTGAGGATCAACTCGACGCGCAGGTCAGGGTTCGCGTGCTGGAATTCCGCAAGCATCGGCAGCACGAGCTTGCGGCCGAGGGCGTGTGACGCGGTGACCCGGAGGATCCCCGTTGCTCCTTGCCCGGCAGGCGTGGCGGCGGCGCGCGCCTCGGCTTCCTGTGCTATCATGGCGCGCGCGTGGGGCAGGAACGCTTCGCCCTCCGGCGTGAGCGAAAAGGACCGGGTCGAGCGGTGCGCCAGGCGCGTGCCGAGCTCCGCTTCAAGTGTCGCGAGCCGGCGCGACGCGGCCATGGGCGATAGGCCGAGCCTTCGTCCCGCCGCAGCAAGGCTGCCGTGATCGACGGCTTCGACGAGCACGAGCGTGTCAGCAAGATTGATCATATCGCGAATCGATATACTGCCTCATCATATCAGGGGTATAATAACCCATTTTGACATTATCCATATCCTGCGGACGTTTCCCGGCAGGATATAATCGATGACTCAGACTATTCTCGAGGTAGAAGCGAGTGGCGTTAGCGGCACCCGGATGCGCGGCCTCGCCTTTTCCATGGCCGTGGCGGCGGGCATCGCCGTTGCCAACATTTATTATAACCAGCCCATGCTCGGCCTGATGGAGGTCGACATACCCGATCGGTTGACCGGCTTGGTGCCCACCGCGACGCAGCTTGGCTACGCGCTTGGCTTGTTCCTCCTTGTTCCGCTCGGGGATCTGGTCGAGCGTCGGCGGTTGATTCTGATTCAATTCGCCGGGCTCGCCGTTACGCTTGCCGCAGCGGCGATCGCGCCCGGTCCGCTCTGGCTGATCGCCGCTTCGCTGGCACTCGGCTTCGCCTCGACGGTGGCGCAGCAGATCATCCCCTTCGCCGCCCATATCGCTTCGCCCGAGCAGCGCGGGAAAATGGTGGGGACCGTCATGTCGGGGCTTCTGTCCGGTATTCTGCTGAGCCGGACGGTCGCCGGGCTGGTCGCGACCCATGGTGGCTGGCGCGCCATGTTCTGGTTCGCAGTTCCCCTCGCGCTCGCTGCTGGCGGCTGGATGGCGGTACGTCTGCCAAAGAGCCAGCCCGTGTCGGACCTCAACTATAGGGGCGCGATTGCCTCCTTGGCCGATCTCTGGCGCGATCACCCGCGGCTTCGAAAGGCGGCGATTACGCAAGCCCTCCTGTTTGCGAGCTTCAGTGCATTCTGGACGGTCCTCGCGTTCAGACTGGCGCAGCCGCAATTCGGCCTCGGTGCGGATGCAGCGGGTCTGTTCGGTATCGTCGGCGCGGCAGGAATTCTGGCGGCCCCAGCGGCGGGCCATCTGGCCGATCGGAAGGGGCCGCATAAAACGATCGTCGTCAGTGCAATTCTGGTGCTCCTGTCCTGGGCGGTGTTCGGATTGTGGACTTCGCTCGCGGGATTGGTAGCAGGGGTGTTGCTGCTCGACCTCGCGGTGCAGGCCGCGCTGATTTCCAACCAGCATATCGTCTATGGTCTCGCCCCCGAAGCGCGGGCCCGGCTCAACACTCTGTTCATGGGGACCATGTTCTTCGGCGGCGCGGCGGGATCGGCGCTCTCCAGCCAGCTCTGGGCGCCATGGGGATGGTCGGCCGTCGTGTGCCTGGGGGCGAGCTTCGCCGCTCTTGCTGTCACGCTGCAACTGTTTCGGCCGCGCAAATGACGATCACAGTTTGAGCATCGCCTCGGCGCCGACCATATGGATCGTGCACGCTGGGCCGGTGTCGCGGATATAGGAACCAGGACGAAAGGCCGAGAGCGAGACGGCGAAGGACAGGAGCGCGCTGGCCTGCCAACCCGCCGAAATCTCGATCTGGTCGCCGATATGGCGCGCGCCGCTGCCTCCAGCGGCACGGATGAGGCTGCCCGGGATGTCGTAGATGCCGTCGCCGCGGCTTTCGCGCCAGAAGCGCGCGGCGACGAGTTCGACCGTCACGCCCTTGCCGAGGTCGAAATCGACGCTGGGATGGACGTTCACGATATTGCGCGGACCGATCGGCGAGAGTTCGCCGAAATATTTGCCCTTGGGAAAGAGTGCGTTGAAGGTGCCGAGCTTGCTGTCGCCGGGATCGCGGTCGCCGCTCGCGATATTGGCACGGAGGCGAAGGCGCGGCTTGAGCGGCGCCCCGGGGAAGCTCCACGCGGTCTCGGTCGCGAGCGACCAGGCGCGGATCGGATCGCCATGGAAATGGCCACGCTGGAGCATCGCCTCCCAGTTCCAGCCGAGGTCGCCGCGCTTGCCGAAGAAGCGCAGCCCGAATGTGTCGCGCGCCTCATGTCCGGTGCGGCCGCCGAAGCGCGCCCTTTCATTCGTATATCCCAGCCAATAGGCGTCGATCCCGATGCCGTCGACCGGCGTGACGGTCGCATAAAGCCCGTCGAGCCGCCGCGTCTTCGACGTGCGGTCGTCGAAATCGCCGGTACCGATCGCGACGGGACGCAGGTGGAATGCGTCGACCCGCACCGGGCCGATATCTGCGATCGCGCGCGCGCCGTCGAATGCCTGCGGAATATTGGGACCATAGCGAATGCCGACGAGCCGCTCCGACCCCAGCGCGACGAGTTCGCGCCCGCCGCGCAGCGTCAGGCTGTCGGCCCCGCTCAGCGGGACACGGACATCGGCAAAGCCCTGTAACAGGTCGATCCCCGTTTCGTCGGCGGGGCCCTTTCCCGCGCCGACACCGCGAGCATAGCCGGCGATGCCTTGCACGAAGACGCGCGCGGGACCCGCGTGCAGATCGGCGTGCGGCAGGACGCGCAGCCACAGATAGCCGTCGTCGGGGGCCGGCGGATCGCCCCAGAGATTGTCGTCGAACCCCTCAAAGCGCACCCGCGCCTCGCCGCCCAGCGTCAGATAGGCCGATCCGTCCTTGGTGAGCGGGATATATTTGGCCTGGCGCCATCCTTCGCGTGTCGCATCGCGCACCACCGACCAATCCTCGTCATAGCGCAAATTGGTTTGCGCCACCTCCTGCGCCTGCGCCGCGAGGGGTAGCAGCGTGGCAAGCAGGGCCAGGATACGCATCGTCAGCGGCGGGTGACGAAGTGGCGCACGACCGGCGGCTTATCGTCCGTCTGGAAGGCGCGCAGCGCCTCCTGCTGCACGCGATCCGCATTGGTCACGCGGTCGTGCTGACGCAGATGTTCGAGCCAGCTTTCGACCGTGAAGCTTTCAATCACCGTGCCGGGGACCGACGTATCCTCATAGACGCCCCAATGGATCGCGCCGTCGCGGCGGCGGATGCGGCGCATCGCCTGCATTGCGGCAAAGAAGTCGGGCACCTTCGCGGGGTCGATGCGATATTCGATCGTCACCAGCACCGGCCCGCTGTCATGCTCCACCGTGCCGTCGACCAGCGGGGCGGGCCAGTGCGCCGACGGGGCGAGGTCGAGCGTGCTCGCCCGGCCGAGCGGATAGCGCCATGCAAGGACGATCGCGGCGACGATGAGCAGAGCGGCGGCGGCGAGCAGCGTCGAGGGAACACCGATGCGCGATGCGACCGATCCCCACAGTGCCGATCCCCCGGCCATCGATCCCTGAAAGACCAGCAGATAGATGGCGAGCGCGCGCGCCTTGACCTAGCCGGGCGAGGTCGCCTGCGCGCCGCCGTTGAGCGAGGCCATCATCGCGATCCATGCAAGCCCGCCAACGAACAAGGCTGCGGATGCGGTCCAGAAGCCGCTTGCCAGCGAAAGAGCCGCCATCGCTGTGGCGAGCAGGATCGACGCGGCGAGCGTGATCATATTGGCGCTTATCCGTCCGCGCAGACGGGGCATCAGGATCGCGCCGCTGATCGCGCCGATCCCCATGAAGGTCAGGAGGCCGCCATAGCCCGCCGGCCCCAGTCCCAGGTCGCGGCGCGCGATGATCGGCAGCAGTGCCCAGAGCCCGCTGGCGAAGAGGAAGAAACCCACCGAGCGGATGAGCACGACCTGCAGTTCGGGCGCGCGCATCGCATAGCGCAGCCCGGCGCGCATCGCACCGACCATATGCTCGGCGGGCAGATGGCGTTCGGTTGCGGTCCGGCGCCAGCGGACCAGCACGGCGATGACGCCGATTACCGACAGCGCGTTGACCGCGAAGACAGCGGCCGGACCCGACGCGGCGATGATGACGCCGCCCAGCGCGGGGCCGATTGCGCGGGCGATGTTGACGCCCAGCGAGTTGAGCGCGACCGCCTGTTGCAGCGCTTTCGGCGGTACCAGTTCGGGCACGATCGCCTGAAAGGCGGGGGCGGAAAAGGCGGCCCCGACCGCGATCAGCGCGGTGAAGACCAACAGCACCCAAGCGGTTGTCAGGCCGGCCAGCGTGATCGCGGCCAGCCCGGCGGCGCCGATCAGGCCGAAAAGCTGTGCACCGATCAGCAGGCGGCGGCGGTCGACGATGTCGGCCAGCGCACCGGCGGGCAGCGCCAGCGCGAACATCGGAAAGGTCGTCGCGGCCTGGACCAGCGCGACCATCAACGGGTCGGGCGACAGCGAGGTCATCAGCCAGCCCGCGCCGACGTCGTGCATCCAGGTGCCGACGTTCGATACGATCGTCGCGATCCACAGGGCGCGGAACATCGGGCTGGCGAGCGGGCGTTCTGCAGCGGCGGTCCCAACGGTTGACGCGGTCATGCCTTGCGCTCCTGCAGTACGGCCGCGAGCATCAGGCCGCCGATCAGCCCGACATGTTCGAGGAAAGTGTTGCGTTCGTGGAAGCGCGCCATCGGGTCGGCGACCTGCCAGAAGGGATGCGCGACCAGTGTCGCCGCGGCGGTGAACACGCCGAGCGCTCCCGCGCCGAGCCACGCCTGACGGCCGAGGATGACGAGGAGCGAGCCGCCGATCTGAACCGCGATGGTCAGCGTGACGACGAGCGCAGCGGGCTCAAGGCCGAAATGCCGCGCTTCGCCGAGCGCGCCGCCCATGTCGAACAGCTTGGCGACGCCGCTGCTCCAATAGGGGAGAGTGAGCAGTGCCGCGGCGAGGGTCAATAAACCATTGTTGCCGAGCAGGCGGGCGATAGGGGCAGGGGTTTTCATCGTTCAGACCGCCCAGCAGCCGCAGCCGAAGGCGCCCCAGAAGCTCTGGACGTCGGCGGCCGGCACGTTGGCGCCGAGAGCCGCGGCATGGTCGTGGCCATGGACGTTGCAGGATGAAGCGCAGCCACAGGCGGCCGCCATATTTTGCGCGCCTTCGGGCCGGCGATAATGGCCGCCAAAGGTCGCGACCGGCGACCAGTCGGGCATCGGCTTGGGCAGTGCAGGGGCGAGGGGGCCATAATCGCCCTCGCCATATACGACCTTGCCGCCGAGGATGGTCAGCACCGAACGCAGATGCACGATCTCGCTTTCGGCAACGCCGAAATAATCGCCCGACAGCAACGCCAGATCGGCAAGCTGGCCGGCCTCGATCTGTCCCTTCTTGCCGACCTCGTTCGAGAACCATGTGTTCTTTTCGGTCCACAGCCGCAACGCAGTTTCGCGGTCGAGGCGATTGCGCACCGGATAGAGCGTCGTGCCGCCCAGCGTCTTGCCCGTGACGAGCCACGACAGGGAGACCCAGGGGTTGTAGCTCGCGACGCGCGTCGCGTCGGTCCCCGCGCCGACGGGGATGCCGGCCTCCATCATCTGCTTGATTGGCGGGGTCGCCTCGGCGGCCTTGGCGCCATAGCGTTCGATGAAATATTCGCCCTGAAACATCATCCGGTGCTGCACCGCGATGCCGCCGCCCAATGCCGCGATGCGGTCGATGTTACGCTCGCTGATCGTCTCGGCATGGTCGAAGAACCAGTTGAGGCCCTGTAGCGGGATGTCGCGGTTCACCTTCTCGAACACGTCGAGTGCGCGGCCGATCGTCTGGTCATAGGTCGCGTGGAGCCGCCAAGGCCACTTCCGTTCGGCGAGCAGTCGCACCACGGGTTCAAGGTCACTTTCCATTTTCGCCGGCATGTCGGGGCGTTCTACGCGGAAATCCTCGAAGTCCGCAGCCGAATAGACGAGCATCTCGCCCGCGCCATTGTGGCGATAGGTGTCGTCGCCGTCGCCGGGCTTTACTTGGCTGGACCAGGTCGCGAAATCCTTGAGCTCCTCCTTAGGTTTTTGCGTAAAGAGGTTGTACGCGATGCGCAGCGTCATCTCGCCGTCCTGATGGAGCTTCTCGATGATCTGATAATCGTCGGGATAATTCTGGAAGCCGCCGCCGGCGTCGATCACGCTGGTGACGCCGAGCGAATTGAGCTCGCGCATGAAATGCTTCGTCGAATTGACCTGATAATCCTCGGGGAGCTTCGGGCCCTTGGCCAGCGTCGCATAGAGGATCGTCGCATTGGGCTGCGCCAGCAGCAGACCCGTCGGGTTGCCCGCGGCGTCGCGGACGATTTCGCCACCCGGCGGGTTGGGCGTGTCCTTGGTATAGCCGACGGCGCGAAGCGCGGCGGCATTGAGCAGCGCGCGGTCGTAAAGGTGGAGGATGAACACCGGCGTATCGGGCGCGGCGGCGTTGATCTCGTCGAGCGTCGGCAGGCGCTTTTCGGCGAACTGATGCTCGGTAAAGCCGCCCACGACGCGTACCCATTGCGGGGGAGGGGTGTTGGCGGCTTGGCGTTTGAGCATAGCCATCGCGTCGGCGAGGCTCGGTACACCGTCCCAGCGCAGCTCCATATTATAGTTCAGTCCGCCGCGGATAACGTGGATGTGACTGTCGATCAGCCCCGGGATCAGGCGGCGGCCCTTCGCGTCGATGACCGCCGCATCGGGGCCGGCGGCGGCGCGGACCGCCTGCTCGCTGCCGACGCTCAGGAATTTGCCGTCGCGGATCGCGACCGCTTCCGCGACCGGATTGGCCTTGTCGAGCGTGGTCACCTTGGCGTTGACGATGACGAGATCGGGCTGGGTCATGGCGAGGCTTTCCGTGGCGGTGAGAAGGGCGGTGGTGGCGGCGCCGGCAAGCGCCTGGCGGCGGGTGATGGGGTTCATGCGTCATTCTCCTGGCGCGGGGACGGCGTGCCCAGAATTTGGGGGGCGCAATCCTCGCGGACGAAGCGGACAAGCTCGGTGCGGTCGGCAAACCGCTTAGCGAGGGGTATGAATTGCTCGCCGAGCAGGATCCCCGCGAGGCCGACGAGCGCGACGACCGGAGGGGCGGGAGAACGGACGCCGAGCAGGCTGTAGACAAGGCCGGCGAGCAGTCCGGCGCCCAGCGAGACGAGGTAGATTTTCATGGGTCCGTTCTCCCTCTTTATGCCTCAGGCCTGCACGAAGGCGAGCAGGTCGGGGTTGATGACGTCGGCGTTGACGGTCAGCATGCCATGGCTGAAGCCCTCGTAGATCTTCAGCGTCGCGTTCGGCAGGATTTCGGCCTGCAGCACGCCGGCATTCTTGTACGGCACGACCTGGTCGTCGTCGCCGTGCAGGACGAGCGTAGGCACGCTGATCGCCTTCAAATCATCGGTTTGGTCGGTTTCCGAAAAGGCTTTCACCCCGTCATAATGCGCCTTGGCGCTGCCCATCATGCCCTGGCGCCACCAATTGTCGATGACTGCGGGAATGACATTCGCTCCGTCACGATTGAAGCCGTAGAAGGGGCCCGAGGGCAGGTCGCGAAAGAATTTCGAGCGGTTGGCGGCGAGGTCGCCGCGGATGCCGTCGAACACTTCGATCGGAAGGCCGCCGGGATAGCGGTCGGTCTTCAGCATGATCGGCGGCACCGCCGAGACGAGAACCGCCTTGGCGACGCGGCCCTGCGGAATGCCGTAGCGGGCGACATAGGCTGCGACTTCGCCGCCGCCGGTCGAGTGACCGATATGGATCGCATTCTTGAGGTCGAGATGCTCCATGACGGCCGCGGCGTCTGCTGCATAATGGTCCATGTCGTGGCCGCCGCTCACCTGTGCCGAACGACCATGGCCGCGGCGGTCGTGTGCGACGACACGGTAGCCGTTGGCGAGGAAGAAGAGCATCTGGATGTCCCAGTCGTCCGACGACAGCGGCCAGCCGTGGTGGAAGACGATCGGCTGGGCGTCCTTGGGCCCCCAGTCCTTGTAGAAGATTTCGACGCCGTCCTTGGTGGTCACATAGCTCATCATGAAAATCCTTTCGATTGGCAGGAAAAAAGGCCGGATGTGATACCCTCCGGCCTGGTGGGCAAAATCAGTGGCCGCCCTCGGAAGCGCCGAACATCGTCTTGGCATAGGTGATGCCGAGGCCGTAGGCGCCGCCCCACTTGCGGGCGATGCCGGTGGTCAGGTCGTAGGTTTCGGCGCGCGCCCAGTCCCGCTGCAGTTCGAGCAGATACTGCAGTGAGGTGATGGGCTTCGCTCCGGCCTGCACCATGCGTTCGACAGCGCGCTCATGCGCTTCGGTCGAAATGTCGCCGCTGGCATCGGTGATGACATAGGCTTCATAGCCCTGTTCGAGCGCCGAGAGCACGGGACCAACAATGCAGACCGAGGTCCACAGGCCGGCGAACACGAGCCGTTCCTTGCCGATCCGATTGACCTCTTCGATGACCGCGGCGTCTTCCCATGTATTCATGCTCGTGCGATCGAGCAGCTTCTGGCTGGGGAAGGCTTCAGTGATCTCGTCGAACATCGGACCCGAGAAACTCTTCTCGGCGACCGTGGTCAGGATGGTCGGGACGTTGAAGCCGGCGGCGCCATTGGCGACGAGCGCAGCGTTGTTGCGAAGCAGTTCGGCGGGGATCGACTTGGTGGCGAAGGCCATCTGCGATTGGAAATCGATAAGGACCAGCGCATGGTTGCTGGGATCCAGCAGCGCTTTGGCGGGGGTCGGGGTGGCTTTGATCGACATGGCTGAAGCTCCTGTTTGCTAAACTGCATTCCCGATCCGTTCGGGACGAGGTCGGTTTACGCTGGAGCATTTATGCGAAACAGGCATATAAAATTATCCTGACTATTCGATAAAATAGAAAAGATGGCGCTCGGTCTGTAAAGACCGCTTTTCGAACTGGCTCTAGAAGCGGACCGTCTCGTACCGGCCACGAACGGACGCGGCTTCATTTACCCTGATCGACCAGGCAATCGCGGCATCATGGATTCATTCACGCTCAAGAGAGTGAATATTGACTCTTGATCTGGACGCTGCCACTAACGGGTCATGCCGACGATCGAGCGGCGATGAATGGGAGAGGGCAAATGAGGGTTCAGCTGTTTGCGTCCGTATGCGCGGGCGCACTTTTCGCAATCCCGGTGGGCGCTGCCGCACAGGATGCCGCCGACGCCGCACCGCAGACCGATGAAACGCCCGAGGGCAACGATATCATCGTCACCGCGACGCGCCGCGCCGAACGCATTCAGGACGTGCCGATCAGCATCTCGGCCTTCTCACAGGAAGAGCTAACCGAAAAGGGCATCGTCGGTTACGAAGGCATCGGCCGTGAGACCCCCGGCGTCGTGCTCAATAAGCCGACCGCGAACTTCAGTAATTTCACCGCGCGCGGCATCGCAACCAACGGCTATAACGCCAATCTGCAAAGCTCGGTCGCGATCTATATCGACGAGCTTCCCGTTTCGACGATCGGCAATACCACTGTCGTCGACCCGAATTTGTTCGACGTTGAACGCGTCGAATTCCTGCGCGGACCGCAGGGCACGCTCTTCGGCTCGGGCTCGCTGTCGGGTGCGATGCGCATCCTCCAGAAAACCCCCGACCTCAATGATTTCGATGTTTCGGCGCTCGTCGATATCGGGCTCACCGGATCGGATTCGATCCGCCAGCGCTATAATGCGATGGTCAATGTGCCGCTGGTCGAGGACAAGCTGGCCCTGCGCGTCGTCGGTTTCTACCGCGACGAGGAAGGCTATCTCGACAATGTCGGGACGGGGGTCAAAAATTCGAACACGCTGATCGATTATGGCGGCCGCGCGACCTTGCTGTGGCGCCCGACCGACCGCCTGTCGATCAAGCTGCTCGGCTCGTACGAATATAGCAATCCCAAGGATTCGTCGCTGACCAGCCCGTCGCTCGGGCGCAACAAGCGCGTCTCGGACCAGCCCGATCGCTTCACCGGCAAGCAGCTGATCGCCAATGCGACGATCGACTATGAATTCGACTTCGCCAAACTCACCAGTTCGTCGACCTATTCGGATTTCGACCAGCGCTTCTACGTCGACCTCGCCGGCACCTTCCAGCCCGGCTCCTTCGCCGGCGCGCCGATCGCCTTCGGTCTCGACGCCGATGGTTATGACAAGGTGTTCGTGCAGGAAACGCGCCTCGCGTCGACGCTCAACGGGCCGTTCCAGTTCGTCGTCGGCGGCTTCTATCTCGATCGCCGCCGCGACGTCGATTATTTCTACCGGTCGAACCTGGCGTTTCTCGCGTCGCGTAACATGACGGGGCTGCCCGACCAATATTATCAGAAGCAATATACCCATTCGCTCAGCAAGGAACTCGCGGGCTTTGGCGAGCTGACCTATCGTTTCTCGGACAATTTCTGGCTGACGGGCGGCCTGCGTTATGGCGAGACGTCGGCGCAGGGCTTTACCGAGGCGGGCGGTTATCTCGCGACGGCCTCCGGTTTCTTCAATCTGAATTATCTCCAGGCCGCGCTCGCCGGGCTGAGGGGACCGACGGGCGCCTATCTGCCGGTCAATTTCGACACCTTCACGCCCTATGCCGCCGTGACTGGTCTCAAGGCAAAGGGCTCGAAGCCGTCGTGGAAGGCGAGCGCGACCTTCAAGCCGAGCGAGACGCTCACCACCTATGCGACCTTCTCGACGGGGTTCCGCGCGCCGATCGTCAACGCCTTCGCCGGCCGGGCGAGCGTCGTCGACGCCAACGACATCATCATTCCCTTCGGCGCAACCTCCGACAGTCTCGAAAGCTATGAGGTCGGCGCAAAGGGGCGCTGGCTGGGCGGGCGCGTCAGCATCAATGCCGCCTTCTACCTGATCGACTGGAGCAACATCCAGGCACAGGCGAACCGCGTATCGGATTCGGTGCAATTCGCGACCAACATCGGCGCGGCGCGCAGTAAGGGGTTCGAGTTCGAGGTCAATGTGATCCCGGCGACCGGGGTATCGATCGGCTTCAACGGCGCCTACAATGATAGCAAGATCACCAAGCTGTCGCCCGCCGAGGCGGCGATTTCGGGCGCGGTGCTCGGGCACCGGCTGTCGGCGCCGCGGATCCAGGGGTCGGCCTATATGTCGTACAGCTTCAAGCTCGCTACCGACGTCGACGCGATGCTGGCGGTCAACGCACAGCATATCGGCGCATATAACAGCAGCTTCCCGAACACGCCGGGCGCCCCGAACGTGCCGCTCGCGACGTTCGGGAAAACCGACGCCTACAGCAACGTGAACATGAGCTTCGGTTTGAAGAAGGGTGATATTTCGGCGCAGCTCTATGTCGAAAATCTCTTCGACGATCATTCGATCACCTACATCCATCCCGAGGCCTTCCTGAACAGCCGCTTCGGGACGATGCGTCCACGCACCTTCGGCATTCGTCTCGGTTACGGACTCTAAGCGGTGGCTGGCGCAGAAGCCGCCCTCTCCCCGGCCGCAGCGTCCCAAGATTCGGGCACGCGGCCGGGGAGCAATCCGACCTTTGTGCTGGGTATGCTCTGCCTCGTCTATGTGCTGAACTTCCTCGATCGGCAGCTGCTGTCGATCCTCGCCAAGCCGATCCAGGATGCGCTCCGGATCAGCGACGGCCAGCTCGGGCTGATCAGCGGGCTCTATTTCGCGATGTTCTATTGCTTCATCGCGATCCCGGTCGGCTGGTTTGCCGATCGCACGAGCCGCGTCGGCGTCCTGTCCGCCGCCTGCGCGATCTGGAGCGGCGCGACCGTCGCGTGCGGCATGGCCGCCAACTACACCCAACTCGTCGTGGCGCGCATGGTCGTCGGCTTCGGCGAGGCGGGCGGTGTACCGCCCTCCTATGCGATCATCACCGACACCTATCCGCCCGGCAAACGCGCCGCGGCGCTCGGAATTTTCAACCTCGGCCCGGCGATCGGCGCAGCGGCGGGCGTGGCGTTCGGCGCCGCGATCGCCGAGCGCTTTGGCTGGCGCATTCCCTTCATCGCGGTGGGCGCGATCGGGATCGTCACCGCAGCGGTGGTATGGCTGACGGTGCGCGAGCCGAAGCGCGGCGCGACCGATGTCGCGGCTTCGCCCGCAGGCGCCGACGACAAGGCGGCCTTCTGGCCGACAGTGCGCATGTTCCTGTCGCATCCGATCCTGATGCTGGCGGCGTTGGGCAGCGGCGCGACGCAGTTCGTCACCTATGGTCTCGGCAATTTTGCGGCGCTGTTCCTGATGCGCGAGAAGGGCATGGAGCTGGGCGACGTTGCGATCTGGTATGCGCTGGTGCTGCTCATCGGCATGGGCGGCGGAATGATCGTCTCGGGCCGCGTGATCGACCGCATGGTGCGCAAATCGCGCGCCGGCTATGCGATTGCTCCGGCGCTCTCGCTGGTCGTCGCGATGCCCTTTTATATCGCCTTCGTCTGGGCGCCCGGCTGGCCGCTCGCGCTGGCGCTGCTCACCGTGGTGATGATCTTCAACTATTTCTACCTCTCGGCCTCGGTCGCGCTGGTTCAGGAGGAAGTGAAACCGAACCAGCGCGTGCTGGCGGGCGCCTTGCTGTTGCTCATCATGAACTTCATCGGATTGGGGCTGGGGCCGACATGGGTCGGTTTCGCCAGCGACTGGTTCAAGGCGCAGGGCGACCTTCATGGGTTGCAGACGGCGCTCTACACGCTGACGCCCTTTTATCTGATCGCGATCGGGCTCTTCCTCTGGCTCGCGCGGCGGCTCCGCCGAGAGGATGGCCGTCAGGAGTTGGCAGCATGAAGAAATTGCACATCCTGTTGTCCGCAACCGGGCTTCTCGTGGCAACACCCGCCGTCGCGGCGAGCCCGGTGGTCGAGGCTCCCGCGGGCGCCGTCGAAGGCAAGACCGTCGGCAAGGTCCGCGAGTTCAAGGGCATCCCCTTCGCCCAGCCGCCGGTCGGGCCGCTCCGCTGGAAAGCCCCACTGCCTCTGCCGGCATGGCAGGGCGCGCGCAAGGCGCAGAGCTTCGGCGCCGCGTGCATCCAGCCGCGCCCGACCGCGGTGCACATCTACGCCAATCCGCCCGCGAAGATTTCGGAGGATTGCCTGACGCTCAATATCTGGGCGCCCGAAAAGGTGACGGGCGCTCCGGTAATCGTGTGGATTCACGGTGGCGCGCTTGCCACAGGCTACAGTCATGAGGGCATGTACGACGGCGCGAAGCTGGCGGCGCGCGGTGCCATTGTTGTGTCGATCAACTACCGCCTCGGCGTCCTCGGCTATATGGCGCATCCGGGGCTCAGCGCGGAATCGCCCGACGGCGTGTCGGGCAATTATGGGCTGCTCGACCAGATCGCCGCGCTCGAATGGGTGAAGGCGAATATCGGTGCGTTCGGCGGCGATGCGGCCAATGTCACGATCGCCGGCGAGTCCGCGGGCGCGCTCAGCGTGCTGTATCTGATGGCCTCGCCTAAGGCGCGCGGGCTGTTTCACAAGGCGATCGCGCAGAGCGCCTATATGATCTCGACCCCGTCGCTGAAGGACGTGCGCCATGGCGAGCCCGCCGCCGAAGCGACGGGCGAAAGGGTCGCCGCCGCGCTCGGCGCCGCCGACATCGCGGCGCTGCGCAAGGTCGATCCGGTCGCGCTGACCGATGGCGCGGCCAAGGCGGGTTATTTCCCATGGGGCACCGTCGACGGCAAGATTTTGCCCGACCAGCTCGTCGACATCTTCGACCGCGGCGAGCAGGCGCCGGTGCCGATGATCGCCGGGTTCAACATCGGCGAGATTCGTTCGCTGCGCATCCTTGCGCCTCCGGTTCCCGCCAATGCCGCCGCCTATGAAGCCGCGATCCGTGATCGCTATGGCGACCTCGCCGATGCCTGGCTCAAACTCTATCCGGCAAAGGATCTTGCCGAAACGATCCTCGCGGCCCCGCGCGACGCGCTCTATGGCTGGACGTCCGAACGGCTCGCGATCAAACAGACCGCGCTCGGCCAACCGGCCTACCTCTACCTCTTCGACCATGGCTATCCCGCGGCGAGCGAAGCCGGACTGCACGGATTTCATGCCGCCGAAATTCCGTTTATATTCGGCACCGCCGGCGATACGCCGCCCTATTGGCCCAAAATCCCCGATACCGTTTCCGAGCGTCGCTTCGCAACCGCGATGGGCGACTATTGGGTTTCCTTCGCGAAGACGGGCAAGCCCGCGGCGGCGGGGCAGGCGGCATGGCGCCCTTACGGCACCGACGCCGCCTTCATGGCCTTTGCCGATGTGCCGCGTCCCGGCGCGCGGCTGATGCCCGGCATGTATGCGCTGCACGAGGCCGCCGTCTGCCGCCGCCGGGCGGCGGGCAACCAGCCGTGGAACTGGAACACGGGTATCGTCTCGCCCGTCCTTGCGAAGGACGCAAATTGTCCATGATCCACGGCATGATGCAGGATTATCCGCTGACCCTCGACAAATTCCTCGACCATGCCGCGCGCTGGCATGGCGAGGCCGAGGTCGTAACTGCGTGCGAAGATGGGAGCGTTGCGCGGATCGGCTATGCCGCACTCCGCGACCGCAGTCTCGCCATCTCCTCACTGCTCGCCGGCTTGGGGGTGGGCGAGAGCGACCGCGTCGCGACGCTCGCATGGAATAGCCAGGCGCATGTCGAGGCTTGGTATGCGACGCTGGGCATCGGCGCCGTTTGCCATACGCTCAATCCGCGCCTCACCGCGCCGCAACTCGCGGCGATGGCGGTGCAGTCGGGCGCCAGGCTGCTGATCGTCAGCGCCGACCTGCTGCCGCTTGCGCGGT
Source organism: Sphingopyxis macrogoltabida (assembly GCF_001307295.1). NCBI lineage: Bacteria > Pseudomonadati > Pseudomonadota > Alphaproteobacteria > Sphingomonadales > Sphingopyxidaceae > Sphingopyxis > Sphingopyxis macrogoltabida. The sequence continues at coordinate 4,606,152 of NZ_CP012700.1, forward strand.
CGATCGTCGAGCGTGCGCCCGCGATCGCGCAGGTGCTGGTGATCGACGGGCCCGCCGGAGATTGGCCGGCTGCGGCGCCGCCGCTTCACGAACTCGAAGCTCTGATGGCCGACGCGCCGGGTGGGACCTTATGGGGCGGTTTCGACGAACGCTCGCCTGCCGGGCTCTGCTTTACTTCGGGAACGACGGGTGCGCCGAAGGGCGTAACCTACACACACCGCGCAAGCTTCCTCCATACGCTGCGCGCATTGCAGGCCGACGTAATGGCCTTCACCCACCGTGATGCGGTGCTCGCGGTGGTGCCGATGTTCCACGCCAATGCCTGGGGCTTGCCCTTCGCGCTGCCTGCGGTGGGCGGAAAGCTCGTGCTCCCCGGTCGGCAGGCCGACGGTGCAAGCCTCGCGCGGCTGATCGCGGCCGAGGGCGTTACGGTCGGCGTCGGCGTTCCGACGGTATGGCTCGGCGTCGTCGAACATATCGAGGCGACGGGTGGCGACCTGCCGTCACTCAAACGCATCATCGTCGGCGGCGCGCCGATGGCGCCCGCGCTGATGGAGCGCATCGAGCGGCGCCTTGGCGTTACCGTGCAGACGAGCTGGGGCATGACCGAGTTGTCGCCGCTCGGTACGATTGCGCCGCCGGATGACCCGCTGCGCACCGCATCGGTATCGGGACGTCCGGCGATCGGCGTCGACCTGCTGCTCACCGACGCCGCCGGCGTGGCCCTGCCGGAACAGCGCGGAGTCGAGGGGCATTTGCGCGTTCGCGGATCGGCAGTGGTCGAACGCTATCTCGGGCAAACGGAGTCCGCCACCGACGATGACGGCTGGTTCGCGACCGGCGACCTCGCCCGGCTCGATGCGCGCGGCAATCTGTCGATCACCGGCCGCGCCAAGGATCTGATCAAATCGGGCGGCGAATGGATCAATCCCGCCGAGATCGAGGCCGTCGTCGGAGCCTTGCCGCAGGTGTCGCTTGCGGCGGTCATCGGCCGCGAAGATCCCAAATGGGGCGAGCGGCCGGTGCTGCTCGTTGAACTCGGTTCGGGAGCCCAAATCAGCGACGCCGATCTGCTGGCGCCGCTTGCGGGCCGTGTGGCACCTTGGTGGATTCCCGATGCGGTCGTGCGCCTCGCGTCCATGCCGCTGGCGCCGACGGGAAAAATCGATAAGATTCGCTTGCGGAACGACCATGGCGCGGGTTGATCGGCAAGCGGGCGTCGCGGCAGGGGCGGCGACGGAACAGGAACTGAAAGTCGGACGAGTGGCAGAAGAGGCGAAAACGCGTCGGCGATCGACCAAGGCCGAACAGCGCGCCGAAACGATGGAGCAGATCCTCGACGAGGCTGAACTGCTCTTCTCACGGCACGGTCTGCACGGGGTGACGCTAAAGGATGTCGCGAAGCGCGTCGGCGTCCACCACACGCTGCTCAACTATTATTTCGAGGACAAGAAAAAGCTGTTCGACGCCGTTTTTGCGCGGCGCGCAGTTGTGACGAGCACCAAGCGGATGCAGGCGCTCGACGAATATGATCGCGCGAGCGGCGGCAAGCCGACGATCGAGGGCGCGCTCCATGCCTTCCTCGACACCGACCTCGATCTCTACATCCACGGCGGCGACGGCTGGAAAAATTACGGCGCGCTGGGCGCGCAGGTCGCCAACACCCCCGAATGGGGCGCCGAGCTGATGGACAGCCATTTTGACCCGGTGGTTCTTCGCCTGATCGAACTTCTGAAAAAGGCGATGCCCGATTGCGCTGAAGAGGACATCTTCTGGGGCTATCACTTCGTCACCGGTGCACTGATGGTCACGCTCGCACGCACCGGACGCATCGACAAGCTGTCGGGCGGCGTCTGCAAGTCCGAGGATTTCGAAGCCATCAAGGCGCGCATGGCCGCCTTCATGGCGGCGGGTTTCCGGCAAATCTGCAACAAAAAGGCTTAGGCGTCAGGGCTGGTTCGCCCGTTCGTCTTTTGCCTGTCCAATATATTAACTCACTAGAGAGTGAATGGAGATTGATATGGAAGACGAGATTCGTCCGCTTCGGGACCGGGTAGCGATGGTGACCGGGGCCGGTGGCGGATTGGGCCGCGCCCATGCGCTCTACCTCGCAAGGCAGGGCGCACGTGTCGTGGTGAACGACCTCGCACTGTCTGCTGCCGAGCAAGTCGCGTCGGAGATTGTCGCGAATGGCGGAGAGGCGCTGGCGATCGCTGCTTCGGTGACCGACGAAGCCACGGTCGAGGCGATGGTTCGCCACACGATCGATGCGTGGGGACGCATCGACATCCTCGTCAACAACGCAGGCATCCTGCGCGACAAGAGCTTCGCCAAGATGAGCATCGACGATTTTCGTCTGGTCGTCGACGTCCACCTGATGGGTGCCGCGATCTGCTGCAAGGCGGTGTGGGAGGTGATGCGCGCGCAGCAATATGGCCGCATCGTCATGACGACCTCATCGTCGGGACTCTGGGGCAATTTCGGGCAGGCGAATTACGGCGCCGCCAAGATGGCGCTCGTCGGGCTGATGCAGACGCTGGCGATCGAGGGCGAGAAATATGGCATCCGCGTCAACAGTCTCGCGCCGACCGCCGCGACGCAGATGACGCAGGGGGTTTTGTCCGAACAGAGTCTCGCGGCGCTTGATCCGATATGCGTCAGTCCCGGGCTGCTGGCCTTGGTCGGTAATGCTGCGCCGACGCGCGCCATCCTCTGCGCTGGGGCAGGGCATTTCGCGAGTGCCGAAATCACGCTGTCTCGTGGCGCCTTCATCGGACGCGATGCCGATGCCGGAGATCGCCTGACCGATCAATGGTCAAGCGTGACCGCGCGGGAAGAGGCGATCGTTCCCGCCTATGGCTTTATGCAGGCGGAGCGCGAGGTGGCCAGTGCACGCGCGGATCGTTGAATCCGACGTCGGTTGCTCCCCATTTCTTTTAGGAGCGGCCTGACCGCTATCGGCCAGGTGCAGCGATCGCTTTCCTGGTGAAAATGGAACCTGCTAAACGGCTGCTGTTGGGATGGTGAGCTACCCTTACCCCTCTCCTCAGGGAAGAGCGCCTTTGAGGGCGGCTGACCGGTATCGAACATTGCGTTTCACGCCTCGCTTTACAAAAATCGGCCGGGGGCACCTAGCAGTATACGCGCGCCTTCGTGAAAATCATTTGTTGGCGGGTGCTTCAATCTGAACCGCCGCAAGGCTTCCTCGTCGGCGGCGATTTCCAGTCTGAAATTGCCGTTCTCCAGCGGCGTTGCGATCCACTCCAAAAAATGAGCGAGTGACTCCGCGAGGACGATTTTCACGTCCTCGTCGCGCCCGAAGAGGATGATCTGCCCAACTCGGCCCCCTGGCCAGGGATCGAGGTCGAGACCGATGTGGCCGCCTGACCCATCTGCGGTGAGCGGTATCCAGCGCGGGTTGGTGTAGGCCGGATCCACGGCGCCATCGGGCCATCCCTTGCCAGGAATAGCATAACGGCTGCCTAAATCGGTCGCCGTTTGCCGCCATTGCCGCTAACGCCCAGGACGGACTGCGCGGACCCGCGTCAACCGCCACGCCGCACATCCGCGATACCGTGATCGCGGCAACCACCTTGTTCTGGATCGCGACGCTGCGCGACGACACGGCTGCACGCGCGGACCTAGACCGGTTCGGCGCGAACCTGCCTCCCGCCGATCGCTTCGAGCATCGGTAGTCGTGGGACGCGGACACTGTCTTCATTTTGGGGCTGTCCGTCGTCAGAATATTCGGCACAGTTCGCGGCGCAGGTCGGCAGAGTGCGGGCCTCGCTTGGAGTTGATGTTGAGCGACGAGCCCTTTGACAAAGTTGGGACAGGCTTTGCGGTGCCGCAAGCGCCGGCGTGACGACCGGCTCCTCTCGATCCTTGCGCTCGGAATAGCGGTCGGCGAGCTGCTCGGCATGCCAGCAGGTGTTCTGTGCCCTTTTCTGCAGATCTCGATCCAAAAGCGGCCCGGCAGCAAACGGCCATAGCCAGTCCTACTGAGCGAAGCAGCTTGCGGATCGCAGGCTGCCCCACTGGGAGAAGCGCGAATTTGCGGGTAATTGTCATCGGGAGCAGACTATGATCTTCCGGCGAGCTCAAAGCTCAACATGGGAGGGACTATGATCTGGTTCAGGGTTTTTCTTGCGGCATGCCTGCTATCGATCCTCATCTACACCGGCGTCACGATCGGCGCGCATGGATGGAATCTGCTGCCGATATTCTTCGGCGACATGGCCGCGATGGCGTGGCCCGGCCAGTTCAATTTCGACTTTTTCACCTTTCTTCTGCTCTCAGGAATCTGGACCGCATGGCGCATCGACTTCAGCCTCGGCGGCCTTGCGCTTGGCCTAATTGCAGTGTTGGGCGGAATGCTATTTCTGTCGATCTACCTGCTCACCCTCAGCTATCAGCATCAGGGTGACATCGGCGAGATGATGCTCGGAGCCAAGCGGATGCGTAAGTGATCCGCCCTTGGGCAGCCGTAGCTGGCTTCGGGTTTACAGCCAATCAGCCCGCGAAGCGCCCCCGATCAGGATTAGTACCTATCTGGAATTAGGCCTCGTCCGTGCTCATTTTGTGGATAACACCAGAAAAGATGGGTCGACAGAAACATCATGACTATTTCCAGGCGTCACCTTCTCGGAGTTGGCGGCGCGCTGGCCCTCAGCATCTTCGGGCCGAATTCCAGCGCAATCGCGGCGCTTCGCGCGCCGAGAGATGATCCGGACCCGCGTCTTGTACGGCTCGCATTGCGCGCACTCGAAGAGCATCGCGGCGCGATAAGTCATCGCGACGTCATCGGCTTCGTCGATTTCAGCCGGGCGTCGCACGAACCGCGCTTTCATATCCTCGATCTGACGACCGGGCGGCACCAAAGCCATCTCGTCGCGCACGGCCGCGGATCGGATCCCGATCACAGCGGTTGGGTGCGTCGCTTGTCAAACACGCCGGGACCGGCTGCCTCGTCAAGCGGTGCGTATCTGGTGGGCGAGGATGACATCGGAAGGCACGGGCGCTCGCGGCGTCTCATCGGCCTCGATCCCGAGAACAGCAATGTCGAAGTTCGCCGGATCGTTATTCACGCCGGGCGTTATGTCTCGCCGGAGATTGCGCGTCGCGGCAAGCTCGGCCGCAGCGAAGGCTGCTTCGCCGTAGCGCAGTCGGATATAAAGCTGCTGCTTGAACGCCTTGGACCCGGCCGGATGATCTATGCGGCCAAAATATAGCCAGTTTTGATTACGGGACTGCCCTGAATCAGATGGCTGCGCCCTGCGCAGGTGCGTGGCCGAGGAAGATCTGGCGACGACGGTCGGGTCGGCCCTCCCGCATGTCTGCCTGGCCCGCCGCCCCAACGACACTTCGCTCAGCCGCCTGGCGCATTGCTGTGGGGAAAACTCGCTCGGTTCTGCAAGAGACAGCGTGACGCACCTTCACGCGGATATGCTGGTTCCAGCGTGCCCGGCCAGCATCGTACGGAGCGACTCTGATGTCTACCGAAGGGAGTCTGCCTGCCGGAGCCGCCGTCGAAGCGGTGGTGGAGGCCCCGACGGCTGCAGCCGGAGCAGGGCGGCATGTGCCGCCCGGGTGGTCGGAAAATCAGTGATTTCGTGCTAAGTCCGCAGAATGAAAACACTCTTAAGAGTGTTGGTGACCCCTACGGGAATCGAACCCGTGTTTCAGCCGTGAGAGGGCCGCGTCCTGACCGCTAGACGAAGGGGCCATGGCGTGGCCGGAGAGCGCCTTTATCCCGCTTGCGCCCGGCAAGCAAGGGCGAGGCGTTACCCGGCCGCCGCCTCGTTCCGCGCCGCGACGCTGCGGGCGCGGCCGTAGGCGAGGTAGAAGACCACGCCGATGACGTTCCACATCGCAAAGCGGGTCAGCGTGTGGGTGGGCAGGCTGGCCAGCAGGTAGAGGCAGCCCAGCACCGCGAGCGTGCCGACGAGATAGGGTTTCGGACAGCGGAACACGCGCGGCAGGTCGGGATCGCGGCGGCGCAGCACCATCATGCACACGGCGACCGCGATGAAGGCGACGAGCGTCCCTGCATTGGCCAATTCGGCGATCTCGTCGAGGCGGAAAAAGCCCGCGACGAGCGCCACGAACACGCCGGTGACGAGGGTGATCGTCGTCGGCGCGCCGCTGCGCGGCGAAATCTTGCTGAGGAAGCGCGGCAGCAGGCCGTCGCGCGCCATGACGAAGAAGATGCGGCTTTGCCCGTACATCATCACGAGGATCACCGACGGCAGCGCGATCAGCGCCGCGAGCCCGATGGCCCAGGCCGCACCCGGATGTCCGAGCGTGCGGAGGACGAAGGCGAGCGGCTCGCTCGACTTGCCGAGATCGATGTACGACACCGAACCGATCGCGCTAATCGCGACGAGCATATAGATGAGCGTGCAGATCGCCATCGACCCGAGGATGCCGATGGTGAGATCGCGCCCGGGGTTCTTGGCCTCTTCGGCCGAGGTCGCCACGGCATCGAAGCCGTAGAAGGCGAAGAAGACGATGGCCGCCGCCGCCATCACCCCGCGCGTCGTGCCACCCTCGACCTGGCTGCCGAACCCGTAGGGCATGAACGGGGTCATCTTGTCCGCGTCGAAGAAAGGCAACGCCAGCACGACGAAAGCGGTCAGCGCGGTGAGCTTGATCGCGACGAGGATGATGTTGAAGGTTGCGCTTTCGCGCGTCCCGGCGATCAGCATGCCGGCGATCGCCAGCGCGACGAGCACCGCGGGCAGGTTGATGATGCCGCCCGCATGCGGTCCCGCTAGCAATTGCGCCGGCAGGTCGACCCCGAGCGACTGGATCCAGCCGACGAGATAGGCCGACCAGCCGACCGCCACCGTCGAGCAGGCAAGCGAATATTCGAGGATCAGGCTCCACCCCACGATCCACGCCAGCGTCTCGCCGAGCACCGAATAGGTATAGGCATAGGCGCCGCCGGCGGTCGGGATCAGCGTGGCCATTTCGGCATAGGCCAGCGCGGCAAAAGCGCATACCGCGCCGGCGATCGCAAAAGCGACGATCACCGCCGGGCCCGCGCGGTCGGCGCCGACGCCGGTTAGCGTATAAATGCCGGTGCCGACGATCGCCCCGACACCGAGCGCGACCAGATGCGGCCAACTCAGCGTCTTGCGCAATCCATGGGCCGCATCGTGCGCACCGCCGATCGGCTTGCGCGGTCCCAGCCATCCCCCTGCCATATTCATCTTCTCCTGCGGTTTCCGGCTGACCTCGCGCCCGGGCGGCGCAAAGGTTGCGATCGGAAACTGGCGCAAAACTTAGCTTCCTCCAAACTTGTAAACAGTATACGAAATGGCGCAAGTTCAAAAATAAGGACCGCAAGGATGGAAAACGGCACGGTGACGATGACGCTGGGCGAGGTCGACAGGCTGGCCCGGCGAGTGCTGACGCAGCACGGGTTGCGCGGCGACCATGTCGATGCGGTGGCGCGGACGATCGTTGCGGGCGAACGCGATGGCTCTGCCAGTCACGGCGTGTACCGGCTGCTCGTCGCGGTGAACACGCTGCGCACGGGCAAGGTCGATCCGGCGATCGAGCCCGTTATAACCCGCCCGGCGCCCGCCCTCGTGAAAGCCGACGCCGGCGGCGCCTTCGCGCAGCTTGCGATCGAGCGCGCCCTGCCGGTGCTGGTCGACAGCGCGCGGACGAACGGTATTGCCGCGCTTGCGGTCAATCGCTGTATCCATTTCGCGGCGCTGTGGCCCGAGGTGGAGATGGTGGTCGCCGAGGGACTGGTCGCGCTGGCGACGACCCCGAGCCACGCCTGGGTCGCCCCCGCGGGAGGTCATCGTCCGCTGCTGGGGACCAATCCGATCGCCTTTGGCTGGCCGCGTCCCGGCGGGTCGCCCTTCGTCTTCGACTTTGCGACCAGCGCGGCGGCGCGCGGCGAGATCGAACTGCATCGCCGCGCGGGCAAGCCGATCCCCGCCGGCTGGGGACTCGACGCCGACGGACAGCCGACCACCGACGCGCAGGCGGCGCTCGACGGCGCGATGCTGACATGGGGCGGCCATAAGGGGTCGGCGCTGTCGATCATGGTCGAACTGATCGCCGGGCCGCTGATCGGCGACCTGACGAGCGCCGAGTCGATGGCGTGGGATGCCGGCGCCGGCGCATCGCCCTATGGCGGCGAGCTGATCGTCGCGATCGATCCGGCCGGATTCCTGGGCCCGGCGGCCGCGGAGCATCTCGCGCGTGCCGAAATATTGTTCGAGGCGATGACCGCGCAGGGCGCCCGATTGCCCGGCGCGCGGCGGCATGCCAACCGGAAGATCAGCGTGGAGGAGGGGGTGCGGGTGCCGTCGGCACTCTATCGCGATATCGTGGCGCTCCTCGAACCCGGGGCCTGAAAGGCCGGCCGGCTGCGCGCGGTCAATCGATCCGGTCGGTGGAAAACTGCCGCCGCAGGTCGTCGATCGTCGCCCGGATATGGGCATCGATGGCCTTGGCGACCGCTGCGCCGTCGCGGTCCAGCCAGTGCCGGAGGATGTCCTGATGTTCCTCATTGGCCCGCTGGTCGCGCCCGAGCGGTTCGAGGTGCTTGCGGACATAACGCTCGCCGAGCACGTGCAGCCGTTCGAGCATGTGGGTGGTGATCGGCTGGTTCGCCGGCTGGATCAATGCGAGGTGGAAGGCGCGATTGAACCGCCCGACGCCGTCGCCATGCGCGTCCGTCACCTTGTCGAGTTCGTCGTGGACCGCGATCGCATGCTGCCGTTCGGCATCGCTGGCGCGCGCCGCGGCCAGTGCGACCAGCTCGGGCTCGAGCTTGAGGCGAAGCGCATAGACCTCCTCGGCCTCGGCAGCGCTGAGCGCGCGGACGAAATAGCCGCGGTTGGCCTGGCTGCGCACCAGCCCTTCCTGTTCGAGCCGGGTCAGCGCCTCGCGCAGCGGGATCTTGCTGATCCCCAGTTCGGCGGCGAGCGTATCCTGCCGGATCGCCTGATCGGCCGGAATCGTACCGTTGAGAATCCGGTCGCGAACGAGGTCGACGAGCTGGTCGGCGAGGTTGCGGACGATAAGATTGGTCATCGATTTAGTTTCGCTTGCCCGCAGCATGAGACGGCCTCAGTCTCTGCCTTACAGCGGGCGCGAGCGCAACTCATGTGAAGCGTCCGAGGTCGAAGGGCGCGAGATCGATAGGGGCAGGTTCGCCATCGACGAGCGCGGCAACCGCTTCGCCGGTCACCGCCGCGAGCGTCAGCCCCAGATGCTGATGACCGAAGGCATAAGCGACGGCAGGCTGTTCGGCGAGACGGCCGATCGCCGGAAGATAATCGGGCAGCGTCGGGCGCGCGCCGATCCATTCGCTCGCGGGCTCGCCGAAATCGAGGCCGAGCGCCGTGACATGCGCGCGCAGCCGTGCCCATTTGCGCGGGTCGGGCGGATCGCCCTCGCGTGCGAATTCGACGAAGCTCGCGGCACGGAGGCCGTGCGCAAAGCGGGTGACGATCATCGAGCGGTCCTCGAACACCATTGGCGGCATGTCGACCGGCCAGCCGGTCGCGGCGCTTTCGATATGATAGCCGCGCTCGGCGATCAGCGGCACCTTATACCCGAGCGGTTTGAGCAGCGGCGCGGACGCGGCGCCGGCGGCGACGAGCGCGAGGCTGGCGGTCAGCGTTGTGCCGTCGTCGAGCGTCACTTTGGCACCCGCAGTGCCGGCAACGCCGACCGCGCGGGCGCGGCGTTCGCGTCCGCCGAGCGCGCGAAAGCGGGCATGAAGCGTCTCGCCGAGCGCCGCCGGATCGGCGATCTGTCCGCTGCCCGCGAACCGGATCGCGCCGGCGAGCGGGGCACGCGTCAGCCGTTGCAGTTCGGCCAGCTCGTGCGGCGGGACGCTATCGAACCGCGCGGTGCCGGTATCGGCCGCTTGCCAGTGGGCGAGCCCGGCGGCGGCGCTCGCGGCGCTTTCCCACACCACGACATGCCCGTCCTCGCGCAGCAGGGCGGGCGCCCCGGCATCGGCGAGCAAGCGCCGCCACGCCGGCAAGGCGTCGGCGAGGATGGCGGAAAGCGCCGCCTTGCCATGGGCAAAGCGGGCCGGCGTGCTCGCGCGGGCGAGCCGGTGCGCGAACGGCAGCCATGTTGCCATCGCGCGTGGCGGCAGGCCGACCGGACCGCCGCTGAGAAAGAGCCGGCGCGGGAAGCTGCGCAGCGTCGCGGGCGAGGCGAGCGGTTCGACCTGTTCGACCGCGATATGGCCGGCGTTGCCCCACGACGCGCCGCGCCAGGGGCCGCTGGGCGCAACGAGCGTCGTCGCGACGCCGCGCCGCTGCAGCGCGATCGCGCTGGCGAGCCCGACGACGCCGTTGCCGATAACGATGGCGGTGGCAGGTCGCTGTGTCACACGACGGTGAAGCCGGCCCAGAACGGGTCCTCGCGGTCGATCCAGATCGTGTTGAGGCCGGTCGCGATCGCCGATCCCTCGATCGAGGGGACGATGCCGTCGATGTCGCCGATCTTCGCCGCCGCCTCGACGCGGCCGATGAAGCGGCTGCCGATATAGCTTTCGTGGACGAAGCGGTCGCCGACGTTCAGCCGTCCGGTCGCGACGAGATGCGCGAGCCGCGCCGAGGTGCCGGTGCCGCACGGGCTGCGATCGATCGCCCGCTCGCCATAGAAGACCGCATTGCGCCCGTCGGCGCCCTCGCCTTTCGGCCGGTCGGCCCACAGCAGGTGGGTGACGCCGCGGATGCTCGGCTCGAGCGGATGAACGGGTTCGTAGATGTCGCGGATCATCGCGCGGATCGTGCGGCTGAGTTCGACGATGCGTGCGGCGCCGAGGTCGTCGAGGCCGGTATAGGCCCCCTGCGGTTCGACGATCGCATAATAGTTGCCGCCATAGGCGACATCGATGGTCAGCGGCTCGAAATCCGGGACGTCGATCTCGATCCCGCGCGCCGCGACATAGGCGGGGACGTTGCGGATGCGGACCGACCGGACGCGATCGCCTTCGGCTTCGTAGGTGATCTCGATCGTCCCCGCGGGAACCTCGACGACCAGCCGTCCGGGTTCGCGCGGGGTGATCAGCCCATGCTCGAGCCCGAAGGTGATCATGCCAATGGTGCCGTGTCCGCACATCGGCAAGCAGCCGCTCGTCTCGATGAACAGGATTGCGGCGTCGGCGTCGCCGCACGGCGGATACAGGAAGCCGCCCGACATCATGTCGTGCCCGCGCGGCTCGAAACACAGCCCGGTCCGGATCCAGTCGAACCGGGCGAGGAAATCGAGCCGGCGTTCCGCCATCGACGCGCCGCGCAGCAGCGGCGCGCCGCCGGCGACCAGCCGGACCGGGTTGCCGGCCGTATGCCCGTCGATACAGAAGAAGCTGTGCCGCATCGGCGTCAGCTTAGGCCGCGACGGACGACTTGGCGACAGGACGCGTGCGGGCCGCTTCCTCGACCATCGCGATCACGTCGGCGCGGCGTTGGCCGGCCAGCGGCAGGCGCGGCAGGCGCACGCGTTCGGAACCGCGCCCCATGATCTCTTCGGCGAGCTTGATCGACTGGACGAGGTCGTGATCGGCATCGAGGTGGAGCAGCGGCATGAACCAGCGGTAGATGCGGCGCGCTTCTTCCCAGTCGCCGCGGTCGACGGCAGCGATCAGCGCGACCGATTCCTGCGGGAAGGCGCTGGTCAGCCCCGACACCCAGCCCGAAGCGCCGAGCATCAGCCCTTCGAGTGCGATATCGTCGAGGCCGGCCATCACCGTGTAGCGGTCGCCATAGCGATTGATCACGTCGGTAAAGCGGCGCGGATCGGGCGCGCTTTCCTTGATCGCGACGATCGTTTCGACGTCGCGAAGACCGTCGAGCGTCGCGAAATCGACGCTGACCCGGTACGCGGGCGGGTTGTTGTAGAGCATGATCGGCAGCCCGGTCGCCCCGGCCACGGTGCGAAAATGGGTCGCGAGTTCGTCGCTCGTCGGGACATAGACCATCGCGGGAAGCAGCATCAGCGCGTCGAGGCCGATCTTCTCGGCTTCTTTCGCATAGGCGACTGCGCGGTGCGTCGTGAATTCCGAAACGCCGGTGACCAGCGGGACGCGTCCGCCGACCGCCTCGACGCCGGCGCGCAGCACCGCAAGCTTCTCGTCGGGGTCGAGCGAATTATTCTCGCCGCACGTGCCGAGCAGGATGAGGCCGTTGACGCCGTCGTCGACCAGCGCGGTCAGCACGCGCTGCGTCGCGTCGATATCGATCGAACCGTCGGCGGAAAATTGCGTCGTCGCGGCCGGGTAAACGCCGCGCCACAAATTGTCTTGATTTGTCACTGGACCTCCTGTCATATGAAGATCGTATACGATATAATCTACACCTTGCCAATCCGGTTTCTGCGGCTCGGCGAACGAAATTTTTCCATCGGGAAAGGGCAGACTTCATGAAGCTATCGCATCTGATCGACGGAGAATGGGTAGCCGGCGATGCGTCGGCGCCCAGCATCAACCCGTCGAATACCGAAGAGGTCGTGGCGCATTATCCATTGGGGGGCGCTGCGGAGGTCGATGCGGCGGTCGCGGCGGCGCGGCGCGCCTTTGGCGGCTGGGCGGCTGCGTCCCCCGAAGCGCGCTCCGACCTGCTCGACCGGGTCGGGTCGGCGGTGATGGCGCGCGCCGCCGAGCTTGGCGAACTGCTCGCGCGCGAGGAAGGCAAGACGCGCGCCGAGGCGACCGGCGAAGTGATGCGCGCCGCGCGCATCTTCAAATATTTCGCCGGCGAGGCGCTGCGCCGCCACGGCCGCACGCTCGAATCGACCCGGCCGGGGCTCGACGTCGAAGTGTGGCGCGAGGCGGTCGGCGTCGTCGGGCTGATCACGCCGTGGAATTTCCCGATCGCGATCCCGGCATGGAAGGCGGCGCCGGCGCTCGCCTTCGGCAATACGGTGGTCCTGAAACCGGCGCAGCACACGCCGGCGGTCGCACATGCGCTCGCCGCGATCATCGCCGAGTGCGGCGCCCCGGCGGGCGTCTTCAACCTCGTCTTGGGTCAGGGCCAAGTCGGCGCGGCGATCGCAGCGCATGGCGATATCGACGCGATATCCTTCACCGGGTCGCAGGCTGTCGGTGGCAAGGTCGCGCAAGCGGCGGTCGCCCGAGGCGCACGCGTCCAGCTCGAAATGGGCGGCAAAAACCCGTTGGTCGTGCTGGCCGACGCCAATCTCGACCGCGCCGTCGCCATCGCGCTCGACGGCGGCTTCTTCCAGACTGGCCAGCGCTGTACTGCGTCGAGCCGGGTGATCGTCGAGGATGCGATCCACGACCGCTTCGTCGCGGCGCTCGCCGAACGGGCCTCGGCGCTCCGCGTCGGTGCCGCGCTCGATCCGGCGACCGAGGTCGGGCCGGCATCGAACGAGAGCCAGTATGAACAGAATCTGCGCTATGTCGACATCGCCACGGCCGACGGCGGCCGGCTGGTCACCGGTGGCGACGCGCTGCGCCTCGATACCCCCGGCTATTATATGCGTCCGGCGCTGATCGCCGACACCGCGCCCGACATGCGGATCAACCGCGAAGAGGTATTCGGGCCGCTCGTCTCGACGGTTCGGGTTAAGGATTATGACGAGGCCCTCGCGGTCGCCAATCAGGGCGACTTCGGGCTGTCGGCGGGGATCGTCACCACCAGCCTGGCGCGGGCGCGGCATTTCCGCCGCAACGTCCGGGCGGGCATGGTGATGGTCAACCTGCCGACCGCCGGGGTCGATTATCATGTGCCGTTCGGCGGCACGCGCGGGTCGAGTTACGGCCCGCGCGAACAGGGTTTCGCGGCGGTGGACTTCTATACGCAGATGAAGACCGTCTATGTCGGCGATTGACCGGGCAGGCTGCAAAATCTGGCGGATATCCTCTAATTACAGCGATTCCCGGCGTTCTCTGCGGCGCCTCTTCAAGGCGTATCACTTAGTTTTCCTAGCCCTCTGGACCAGCATTATTGCGTTGCTTGGGGCTTCATCGGTCACTCATTTTAGAAAGGCGGACATCCATGCAGAGCCGGGATGACAAATTGAAATCGACGCAAAGCGCCAGCCGGCGTTGCGAGGTGTCACGCGAACGAAAAGAGGGGGCCAGGATGAAGATCGCTGCATTGCTTTCGGGGTTGCTGCTGGGTGCGGCCATGATCGCGCCGTCCGCAATCGCGCAGGACAATGGTCCGGAAGCGCGGCCGATCTATAACCGCGACCAGTGGCTGCCGAAATCGGTGCCGACGTCGGACGATGTGCTGCGCATTCCGGTCCCCGCCGACTATAATGCGCCGAAGGGTTCGTTCGTGCTGGTCGGCGGCCGGCTGTTCGACGGCACCGGCAAGGCGGCGCGCCCGGCGACGATCGTCGTGCAGGGCAAGGCGATCACCGCGGTGCTCGGCCCCGACGACAAGAATTGGCCCGCCGATGCCGTCGTTTACGACGTCACCGGCAAGACGGTGATGCCTGGCCTCATCGACCTGCACAGTCATTTGACCTTCATGGAAGGCGCCGACGCGGCGAGCGTTTATTCGTCGGCGAACATGAGCGGCGCCGAATCGGTGATGCGCGGCGTCAAGCGCATGGGCGTCTATCTGCAGGCGGGGGTAACCAGCGTCCGCGACGTCGCGTCGCACGGTGACGCACCATTCGTGCTCAAGCGGTTGCAGGCGACCGGCGAGCTTCCCGGGCCGCGGATCATGGCGGCGGGGCAGCTCATCACCCAGACCGGCGGTCATGGCGCGCTGCACACATTCCAGCCGGGCTATCCCGAAATCCACGACCAGAATCCCAATTCGATGGTGCGTGTCGCGTCGGGTCCCGACCAGTGGCGCGAGGCGGTGCGCATCCAGTTCGCCAAGGGCGCCGACCTGATCAAGCTGGCCAGCGAATATTCGCAGGAAGAAATCACCGCTGCGGTCGACGAGGCGCACTCGCTCGGCCTGCCGGTGACCGTCGACAGCGAAACACAGTACATCGACATGGCGATCAAGGCTGGCGTCGATTCGATCGAACATCCGCTGCCGCGCAGCGACGCGGCGGTCGCGCTGATGGCGAAGCGCGGCATCGCTTCGGTGCCGACGCTGGTTGCCTATCGCGTCATCATGCGCGGCAGCGGCGGCTATTTCGGTTCGACCTCGCGCCGCTTCGAACTTAACGAGCAGGTCAACGAGAATATGGTCGCCAAGATGCGCCGCGCCGGGGTGAAGATGGGCATCGGCCTCGATGTGGTGGCCCTCGCCGGGACGGACTTCCTACCCGGTTCCTATATCGACGAACTCGAAAGCTTCACGCGTATCGGTTTCACCAAGAGCGAAGCGCTGGTCGCGGCGACCAAGACGGGCGCCGAGATCATGCACATGGGCGACCGGCTGGGGACGATCGAGCCCGGCAAGCTGGCCGACATCATCGTCGTCGACGGCAATCCCGACGAGGATTTCGCGGCGCTGCGCAAGGTCAAGACCGCCTTCGTCAACGGCCGCCTGATGCTGCAGGACGGCCGCATCTACAAGCCCGCGCACGAAGAAGTGCCGATGCCGGAGCGGAAATGAAATGACTGCGGGGCGCGCAGATCCGGCCGGGCCGCGATCAGGGCGCGGCGTCGTGGCTGCCGTGGCCCAGCGCGGCCATGGCGGCGGCGATGATCGGCGCGCGCCATTCGCGTTGCAGCCCCATCGTCACCGCAAGCCGCGCCGAGAAATTGGCACCCGCCAAGGCGGTGAAGGCGCGCGCCAGCCGATCGAGATCGGGATCGGCCAGATCGACGCCCAGCGATGCCACGACTTCGAGGCCCAGCTCGGTAAAGCGGGGATCGCGCTCCCCCCCTTCGCTTTCCAGCAGCTCGCCTTCGCGCGCCAGTTGCTGGGCGAAGGTCGACATGCCGGGAAATTCGAAGGTGCTGTCGACGACATTCTCGACGAGGGCGCGGTCGCGGTCGATGCCGGGCGCGAAATCGCCGAGTTTGGCGATCCGCTCGCGCGTCATCTTTTCGTAGCGGTCGACGACCGCGTCGAACAGCGCCTTCTTGCTAGGGTAATGGTGGAGCAGCCCGGCTTTGGAATATTTCAGCGCGTCGGCAATCTGCTGGATCGACGCGCGGGCGAAGCCGTGGCGGCCGAACACGCCCGCGGCGCAATCCAGGATTTCGGCGTCGATTTCGGCGCGGGTCGGTCTTCGCATGGTCGCTTCCTAGCATGGCCGCGTTCGCACCGGTCAATCTTCGATCGCCGTCCGACCCGGTCCCGTTTCACAAAAAACTTGTAACAGTCCAAGTTGGTTGGTAACCGACCATATTGGTCGGATAATGGATAGGCCCGGCGCCATGGCGGCGTCAACCCGTCTTTGAACGTATTTCAGGAGACAGACCTTGCTGAATCTACAGGGTGTTGAGCATGTATATCCCAATGGCACGCGCGCGCTCGACGGCGTGACGATGTCGATCGGCAAGGGCATGTTCGGACTGCTCGGCCCCAATGGTGCGGGCAAATCGTCGCTGATGCGGACGATCGCGACCTTGCAGACGCCGACCGCCGGGGCGATCCGCTTCGGCGACATCGACGTGCTCGCCGAGCCCAGCCGGCTACGCGCGACGCTCGGTTATCTGCCGCAGGATTTCGGCGTCTACCCGCGCGTCTCCGCCTATGACCTGCTCGATCACATGGCATCGCTGAAGGGCGTGGTGAACAGCGCCGACCGCAAGGCGACCGTCGAAACCCTGCTCAACCAGACCAATTTGTGGAATGTCCGGACCAAGGCGGTCGCGGGCTTTTCGGGCGGTATGCGCCAGCGCTTCGGCATCGCGCAGGCGCTGATCGGCAATCCCGAGCTGATCATCGTCGACGAACCGACCGCGGGCCTCGATCCCGAGGAGCGCAACCGCTTCTATAACCTGCTCGTCGAGATCGGCGAGAATGTCGTTGTCATCCTGTCGACGCATATCGTCGAGGACGTCGCCGACCTCTGCCCGCGCATGGCGGTGCTCGCCGGCGGCCGCATCCAGGTCGAGGGTGCGCCGCTCGACCTGATCGAACGCAGCCGCGGCACGATCTGGGCCAAGACGATCGAACGCGACCGGTTGGCCGAGGTGCAGGCAGCGTATGAGGTTATCTCGACGCGCCTGCTGTCTGGCAGCACCATCGTCCATGTCCTGTCGGACAAGGACCCGGGCAATGGCTTCGTGCCGGTCGAGGGCGCGCTCGAGGATGTCTATCTCTCGACGCTCAACCGTTCGCGCCGCGCCGCCGCCCAAGCCGCTTAAGGGGCCAATCCGATGTTTGCCACGATCGCGCGCTTCGAACTGCGCTACCAGTTTCGCAACCCGGTCTTCTGGGTCGCGACCATCATGTTCTTCCTGCTGACGCTCGGTTGGACCTCGGTCGAGTCGATTCGTCCTGTCGGCGGCAACATCCACACGAACGCAGCAACCGGCATCGCGCAGGTGATGCTGACCATGTCGATGTTCTTCATGTTCGTGACGACTGCGTTCGTCGGCAATGTCGTCGTGCGCGACGACGAGACGGGTTTCGGCAGTATCATCCGGTCGACCAAGGTCGGCAAGCTGCCCTATTTGTTCGGCCGCTTCACCGGCGCCTTCCTTGGCGCCGCGGTCGCTTTCCTCGCGGTGCCGCTGGCGCTGTGGCTCGGCACCTATATGCCGTGGGTCAATCCCGAACTGATCGGGCCGAACCGCCTTCAGGATTATGCGTTCGCCTATTTCGTCATCGCGCTGCCCAACATCCTCATCACCTCGGCGATCTTCTTCGCGGTGGCGAGCTGGACCCGGTCGGTGACCTACAGCTATCTCGCGGTCATCGTCTCGATGTTCGCCTATTTTGCGCTCACCGCGATGATGCGCAAAATGCCCGACGTGTCGCTCGCGGCCTATTTCGAGCCGTTCGGTTCGGTCGCTTATGGTCTCGGCGTGCGGTACCTGACGCCGATCCAGCAGAATACGCAGGCGCTTGAACTGACCGGCATGCTGGCCAGCCATCGGCTGCTGTGGATCGCGATTTCGATCGCGATCGTCGCCTTTGTCGTCTGGCGCTTCAGCTTCGCGGCGCGCGGCGCCTCCAAGCGCAGCGCCAAGCGCGATGCGGCGCATCAGCAGAAGCTGTCCGCGGTCAAGCCGGCGCTGGTCGACCGACTGCCCGCCAATATCCCGGAGCGCGGGGCGTGGCATCAGCTCGTCACGCGCACGCGGTTCGAGATGAAGCTGGTGTTCAAGAGCCCCGCCTTCTGGGTGCTCGCGCTTGTCGGGTCGATCAACCTGATGCTGACGCTGATGCTCGCCGGCCGCATGTACGACGTGCCGATCTGGCCGCGGACCTATGCGATCATCGACACGGTGCGCGGCGGCTCGACGCTGATCACGCTCCTCATGGCGATCTATTTCTCGGGCGAAGTGGTGTGGCGCGAACGCGAACGCCGGATCAGCGAGATCGTCGATGCGACGCCGCTGCCCAACTGGGTCTTCCTGGTTTCCAAGCTTGCCGGCGTGGTCGGCGTGCTGGTCGCGCTCAGCGTGCTGGCGGTGCTGTTGCAGGCGGTCGCATATCAGTTCGTACGCGGCGTTACCGATATTGAACTCGGCCAATGGCTGATGTGGTTCGTCATTCCGAGCGCGCTCTATGTCGTCCACCTGTCGGTGCTGGCTATCGTGGCGCAGGCGGTCAGCCCGAACAAGTTCGTCGGCTGGGGCATCATGCTCCTCTACCTTATCTCGACCGTAGTTTTCGCGGGGCTGGGACTCGATCATCCGCTGATCAACTATGCCGAGGCGCCGATGCCGTTGTCGGAAATGAACGGCAACGACTATATGGGCGCGACTGCCTGGTGGCTGAGCGCCTACTGGACGGCGTTTGCGGCGGTCCTCGTCGTGATCGGCCATCTGATGTGGCGCCGCGGCACCGCGGTGACGCTCGGCGGTCAGTGGCGCACGTTGCCGCTGCGCCTGCGCGGCGCCCCGCTCGCCTATCTGTCGGTGGCGCTTGCCGTCACCGTCGGCATCGGCGCGTTGCTCTTCTACAACATGAACATCGTCAACACGCGGTTCGACGAGGACGAGATGGAAGCGCATACGGCGCAATATGAGAAGGATTACGCCAAATATCTCGACCAGCCCGAGCCTGTGCTGAAGGACGTCAAGCTCAACGTCGACCTCCGGCCGACGAAGCGCTGGGTGCAGTTCGACGGCGAGTATCGCTTTGCCAACGAAACCGACAAGCCGATCGAATTGCTTCATGTCCGCATGGGCGTGCCGGATTCGATGGCGCACGTCGAGACGATGAACGTCCCGGGTGCGAAGCTGATCAAGGAAGATGTGAACAATCTCCACAAGATCTACCGTTTCGACCGGCCGTTGCAGCCGGGCGCGAGCGGCACGCTGACCTTCCGTACGGTAATGGCGCAGCGCGGGCTGAAATCATTGCCGAGCAATAAGCAATATTGGGAAATCGACGTCCAGCCAGCGAAGAACGGTGCCTATCTCACCAACCTCGGCTTCGCGCCGGCGCTGGGGATGAGCCGCGGCAATTTCCTGCAGGGCAGCAACCTGCGCAAGAAATACGGTCTGCCGCCCGAAACGCCGACGCCGTCGCTCGACGACAAGCGCGCGGTTATGCGCAGCTATGCCGGGGTCGACCGGGTTAATACCGACGTCACGGTCGCGACCGACGCCGACCAGACGCTGATCGTGACGGGTGAGGAAGTGTCGAACAAGGTGGTAGGGAACCGCCGCATCGCGCGCTTCGTCTCGCCGATCCCGACGCTCAACTTCATCACGATCCAGTCGGGCCGCTATGCGGTCAAGTCGATCGACGTCGATGGAGTGAAGCTCAGTGTCTATTACCACCCCGAGCATCCGATGAACGTCGATCGCATGCTGAGCGTTACCAAAGACACGCTGCGATATTATCAGAAGAATTGGGGCCCTTATCAGTATAAATATTTCCGGGTCATCGAGCGTCCTGACTATCAAGGCACTGCCAACTCGGCGCCGGGTACAGTCGGCTATTCGGAGCGCTTCGGTTTTACCGGTGACTTCCGCAATCCGAAGGATGTCGATTATCTTGCCTTTGTCACCGCGCATGAATTCGGCCATCAGTATTGGTTCCACCAAGTGATGCCGGGGGATGTCGAGGGCGCCGAGGTGCTGACCGAGACACCGTCGCAATATGGCGGCATCATGGTGATGAAAAAGCGCTATGGGCAAGACGGGATGCGGCGTTTCTTGCAGTATGAGCAAAGCGATTATCTGCAGGGTCGCCGCCGCGAAACGGCCGAGGAGCGGCCGCTTGCCTTGGTGAAGAAGCAAAATTACATCCACTATTACAAGGGTTCGCTGGTGATGTATTTGCTTCAGGATCGTTTGGGCGAGGATCGCGTCAACGCTGCGCTGCGATCGGTTATTGATCGCTATCGCTTCAAGCCTGCGCCGTTTGCCAGGTCGGTCGATTATGTGAATGCGATCATGGCCATCACCCGCACGCCGGCCGAGCGCGAACTGGTCAAGGATTTGTTCTATCGCATCACCCTCTATGACCTCCGGGCCAAGAGCGCGACCGTTCGCAAATTGCCGAACGGCCAGTATGAAACGACAATCACCGTCTATGGCGGAAAAGTCTATGCCGACGGCAAGGGCAACGAGAAGGCGGCGCCGTTCGCCGAACCGCTCGATATCGGGGTGTTCAGCGCGAACCCGGCCGACCTTGCCTTCGGAAGCGAGAATGTTCTGTCGATGAAGCGCGTGCCGATCCGTTCGGGCGAGCAGAAGGTCCGGTTCGTCACCAAGCAGAAGCCAGCTTTTGCCGGGGTCGATTCCTACCTGACCTACATCGATCGCAACGTGAACGACAATGTCGTCGCGGTGGCGACCGGTAGCTGAGATGATGCCGACCACCCGTCCGTCCGGCTTGCGGCGGACGGGTTGGAGCGAGCGGGGCGGCCGTTGCTTCGGGCGGCCGCCCCGCACGCCCTCCTGCTCGCTGCACTCCCGGCAAGTGTAGCCGCGGCGCAGGACCGGCCGGGCGATTCCGATCGGCCTCCGGAAGAGGTGTCGGTTCCCAACAGCCGTCAGATCGAGCTCAAATCGAAGATCAACGGTGGGCGCTATACGATCGACATTGCGCTGCCCTTCGCAGACCGGCCCGCGAAGGGCTATGCGGTGGTTTATGCCTTCGACGGCATATTTCGTTCGCGAGCGTCGCCGAGGCGGTGCGCGCCGCCGCCGAGGCGACGCCTGTGGTCGTCGTCGGCATCGGCTATCCGCAGGACGAGAGCTGGACCGACAGCGTCCTCAAGACCAAGCGTCCGCTGCCGTCGACTTATGACGGCGTCCCCGACTGGCGCGTCGCGCCAAGTTACCGGCGCCTCCACGACCTTTCGCTGCCGGTCCGCGGCCGGGCCCGATCTCGATGCGCTGAATGCGATGGGGCTGCCGGCGCTGGGCGATGGCGATACCGGCGGGCTCGATGACCTGCTGCAGATCATCGAACGGGAGGTGAAGCCGCTGGTGCGCGATATCGTGCCGGTCGATGCGGACAAGGAAGTGCTGTTCGGGCACTCGCTTGGCGGCATGGCGGTTGTCCATGCCGCGTTCGTCAATCCCGATGCCTATGACGTGTTTATCGCGTCGAACCCGTCGATCTGGTGAAACAACCGCAGGTGCTGCGGGACGAGGCAGCCTTTGCCGCCGCGGTGCGCGCGGGCAAGACGGCGCCGCGCATCCTGATCACCGTCGGCAGCAAGGAAGCCGGTCCGGACCCGTCTTCGCCGCAATGGTCGCCCGAGGCGCAGGCGGCGTGGGACAGCGTCGGCATGGTCCGCAACGCGCACGAACTCGCCGAGCGGCTGCGCGCACTGCCCGGGCGGCCGGGATATAAGGTCGAATATGCGCGCTTCGACAAGGTCGGCCACCGGCTGGCGACTTGGGCCGCGCTCGCGCGCGGGATCGATTTCGCATTCGGGCTTGAATGAGGAATTGGGGGGAAGCCAGAGTGAACCGGCGTGAATATCTTCTGTCCGCGGCATCGGCGCTCGTGCTGGCAGCGGCCTCCGGCGCGCGCGCCGTAACGGGCGAGGGGAAGGCCGTCTACAGCCCGCAGATCATTTATCGCATCCGCATCCCGATGCGCGACGGGGTGCATCTGGGCGCGACGCTATATTTGCCGCGCGGGCTCGACACGCCGCGCTCGACGATCTTCTCGCACATGCCCTATACGGCCGACCTCTATCACCCAGAAGGCGCCTATTTCTCGACCCGGGCTATCCCCATCTTGCGGTCGACATGCGCGGCCGTGGCGATTCGGAGGGCGAGTTCGCGCCATTCGGCAGCGAGGTGAACGACGGGCACGATATCGTCGACTGGATCGCGAAGCAGCCCTTCTGCAACAGCAAGGTCGCTGGGAATGGGCATGGCTGGGTCGGCTATACGCAATGGGCGGCGGTGCACAGCGGCGCAAAGCTCCCCACCATCGTGCCGCTGTCGTTGGCATGGGTCGGGCTCGATTTCCCGATCGACAACAACATCTTCTATGCTTTCGCCGTGCCCTGGCTGACCCATGTCGACGGGCATACCCAGCGCAACACGATGATGAAGGACGGCGCCTTTCAGGTCGCCGAGCAGCTCCGTTTCATCGAATCGCGCCTGCCGTTCCGGAAAATGGATGAATTTTACGGCATCGAATCGCACCAGTTCCGCGAATGGGTCAGCCATCCGTCGCAGGACGAATATTGGGATCGCCGCAATCCGACCGACGAACAGCTTGCCGGCCTGACGATGCCGGTGCTGACGATGTGCGGCCATTTCGACGGCGATCAGCCCGGCGCGCTCGAATTCTATCGGCGGCATCAGCGGCTCTCTGGCGGCAAGGCTGACCATTATCTGATGCTCGGCCCGTGGGGCACGATCAGGTGCGCAAGCCCGAGACCGAGTTCTTCGGGATCAAGGTCGGCGAGAGCAGCGTCATCGACGCGCTCGGGCTGCACGCCGAGTGGTTCGCCTTCACGATGGAGGACGGCCCGCGGCCCGCATTCCTGCAGAAGAAGGTCGCCTATTATGTCATGGGCGCCGACAAGTGGCGCTATGCCGATACGCTGGGCGCCGTCACCGCGCGCCACGATGTGTTGTATCCCGGCTCCGGCGAAAATCCGGTGAGGGCCTATCGCGCCGGAACACTCGGGCCGAAGCCGGCGGGCAAGGACGAACCCGATCATTATGTCCATGATGCGCGCGATCTGGGTGCGCTGTTGCTCGAGCTGTCGCAGACCCAGTCGCACCTCGTCGACCAGACCGCGCTGCTCACCGACACGGCGAACAAGCTGGTGTACCAGAGCGCGCCGTTCGAGAAGGACACCGAGGTCAGCGGCGTGTTCAAATTCGCGGCGTGGATCGCGATCGACCAGCCCGACACCGACTTCCTCGTTTCGATCCACGACATCGCGCCCGACGGCACCAGCATATTCCTGACCCACACAAGGATGCGCGCGCTATCGCGAAGGGCTGCGGACCGAGAAGCTGATCGATACCAAGGCGCCGCTGCGCTATGATTTCGACCGTTTCACCTTTGTCTCGCGCCTGATCAAGGCGGGTAACCGGCTGCGGCTGGTCATCCGCGCGAACCAGAGCGTCGCCTGGCAAAGGAACTACAACAGCGGCAAGCCGGTGGCCGACGAGACGATGGCCGATGCGCGGACGGTGACGGTGCGGCTGTTCCACGATTCGACGCGTCCCAGCGCGCTCAGCATCCCGGTGGGCCAGCCCGAAAGCTGACCGTATGCCGGACGATGTGCGGGCGACGCGACGTCCCACCGGCGTCATTTGCAGATATGGATCGAAACCCGTTTTTCGGCGTGGCGGCGCGACGAAGCGCGCCGGTTTGCCGTGGTGACCCCTACGGGACTCGAACCCGTGTTTTCGCCGTGAAAGCACAATAATGAATGATTTCAATGACTGTTCCCCCACAGGGCACGGTTTTAGGGTCACAGGTTTCCGCCGCTTACCAGAGGGTGGGGGAACTTCGTGGACAGGCTGGGCATGATCGAATCATTGCGAACAGAATGAGAACATGTCCATCATAGGGCATGACCCTTCAGGACCTCGACGATGCTGGCAAGGACGTGCGCGCATGGTGCTTTGCCTGCGCGCGGGGAGAGCGGGTCGATAGCAATGTCTGGCGGCATTTCGTCGAGAGGCATTGGCCGATGGGGCTGGATGCCGCGGCGCGTCAATTCCGATGTAGAGAATGCGGATCAAGCGCGCATGTTGCCCTCTACCCTGCGACGCGGCCCTATTATCCCCCGATGACGGCAACCGATTTCGTGGCAGCGATCTATTTTGGCTCTCGCGAGGCGGCGAAGGCGCGCAAGGCGGACTCAACAGCCGAACGCGCGGCGCAGCGACTTGCGGAAGCTTACGCCAGGCGCAAGGCGGCAAAGCCGAAGACGACGCCCCGCCCGCCGGCCGACCTGCGGCTGGTATGGAGCAAACCCGATGCGTGATCAGTCTGGCGGCTATCGAGCGACT
Organism: Sphingopyxis macrogoltabida; assembly: GCF_001307295.1. Lineage (NCBI taxonomy): Bacteria > Pseudomonadati > Pseudomonadota > Alphaproteobacteria > Sphingomonadales > Sphingopyxidaceae > Sphingopyxis > Sphingopyxis macrogoltabida. The sequence continues at coordinate 4,630,660 of NZ_CP012700.1, forward strand.
TCGCAAATCGCCCGCCACGACCGATTAAACGCCGCTATCGCAAGCACGGTCTCTGCCGTGTCAAGTTTGTTTCCCGGGTCATCTGCCATCTCCTGACCCGACTTGGCGTTGGCATAGGTTAGGGGTGAGAACGACAGACAGGAACTGTCAGCAATTGGTGGGGACGCGACTGTCGCGCAGGCAGTCGGCAGGAGGAACGCCATCGCGGCGCACAGTTTCAGCAGCAGTTTTTGCCTTTGCGACATTCTCGATCACCTTTCCTTGGGTTGCGGCGCGCTCGGTGACAGCACCGGCGTCGCGGGCTTCATCGGTTGCCGCGTCGATCAGATGAAATATCGTGCCGATCAGGACGAAGGCGGCGATGCCAACGATCAGCACGCCGATGAGCTTGTTGGCTTTCAGCCATGCGATGAGGGTGATCACAGAGACCTCCTGTCAGCAGAGTGTCGTGGACGCCGGGTCACGGATGATCCGCCCGGTTTGGATGAGGGGCCGAGCGCCGACGTCCGGCGTCACCTTCGTGAAGACCGCCGCTAAATGCTCGCGGATCGACTGCCATTGCTCAGGCGTCGGCGGTTCCGCGTTCAGTTCAGCGAAGCCCTGCAGCCAATAGGCGAACTGCTCGGCCCCCATGGTCAGGCTTCCTCGCCGATGTCCGGCACTTCCGGGCCGACGCTGAGGGTCATGGCGTCAGGGCCATGATAGAAGCCGATATGGCGCTCGTCGGGGCCGTCCTTGCCGCGCCCGGACATGACGAACGATTCTTCGCGCTCGCCCTGCTTGAAACTGACCGGGCACTTGTAGTTCCCGTTCACGCTGATCTTGATGGAGATAGTCATAGTTACACCTTTCGTACTGCTTTCCGCTGAGCCGCGCGGACCGGTCTTCAATCGTTGCCCTTGATCTTGTCCGCCTCGGCCGCAGCAGCATCCGCGACCTGATCGGCGGCGTCGGCGGCGGCTGGCGCCGGATCGGCAGGCGTTGAAGCGGCGGCTGCCGCAATTGCCTCGAAAGCCTTGCCGGTGTTGTCGGTCTTCTTTTCGTCGATGATCGCTGTGGCCGAGCCGCGCTCCCATAGGGATTTAGCCACCAGCGTTGCGATAACCGTGAAGGCGCCTAGCGCCTGCCCGAAATGCTGGGCATTCTTCTCGGGAACGACCCAATGGATGAGCGCGAAGCAGAGGCCGAGGAAGCCGCCGAGAACGACGAACTCCAGAAGCTTGTCGAACTTGTTGGTCATGCCATCGCCTCCGCCAGTTTCCGGTGATAGCCCTTCTCATAGCCCCCGCCATTGTAACCGCGCGCAAAGGCCCGGCAGTCGTCAGGGTTCGTCGACAGGCGCTGAAAAGCCCCTCGCAGACCGTTCACTTCGATGAAGCGTGCCAGCGCCTCATAATGGTTGCGCTCTGAGCGGGTGAGCCACCAGACGAACTCAACCGCATTTCCCTGATAGACGACCTGATCGCGGCGCTTCGGATCGGCGCTGGCGTGGGCGCCCATGATCTGGAACTTGCCCCAACTCGCGCTTTCAAACGCGGCAATGGGCGAGCGCATAGCCGCGTCCGCGACTTTCTCCCAACTATCTTTGATGCCGTCGCGATCCGCGTCGATCGTATAGCCGCCCGGGGTCGGGTTCGACAGGACCGGAATCAGGATGCGCAGTCGCTTCCAGAAATAGTGGCGCTCGTAGAGGCATTTCAACCGCCCGGCATCGTCCCAGCCACCACCAGCGCTTTCGACCTTGGCGACCGCTGCGACCTGGCGGGGCGTTCCGCCAAGGCGTGCGGCAATCTGCGCAATATCTTGCGACGTGACCGCCGGCGCGCTGCGATTGATAAAAAGGTTGAGAATAGCCGAGCGCGTTGCCGGACCAGGAAGGCCGTCGACGACGAGGCTGGCGCCGTGGGCGTTGAGCCATAGCTGAAGGTCTCGCAGGTTCATTCCTTACCCTCCAATCGGTTGGCGCTTTCGATGATCTGCACTTCCTGCTGGATATTGCCCTTGGCCCTCTGAAGGCGGCGCATCCGGGCGAGGAAGGCCTTGGCGTTCTTCTCGGCAACTGCGCGCGTGTCGGCGTCCGTCGCCGTCAGCACGGCTTCCAGATGGTTCAGCGCCTGGTCGAAGTGATAGAAATGCTCTTCGATCGCGCGGAGGGCGTTGTTCTCCTCGCGCGCGACCTTCGCTTCCTGCCGTGCTTCGGCGACCTCATCCTTCGCCGCGCGCAGAAGCTGCAAAGTCAGGTCGTCGCGGTGCTTTTCGACCTCGATGGCCTTCGTCTCATCACGCTCGCGGCGGGCGTCGCGATGGATGTAGAAGCGCCAGAGCCATGTCAGGGCACCGGTGCCGATCGCGCCAAGGCCGACGCCGAGGAAGGTGACGGGCTCGGTCATCACAGCAGCGCCATCGCGATTCTGAAGGTGGGCAAGCGAACTGACTGGCTGTCGTTGTGATCGGTCGCTATGCTGATGCAATCGCCCCGTTTCCTAGCTGACGAAAGTTTTCCATGCATCCCCGCGACCAGCGACTGCCCACGAACAATATTCAGTGGCTGCGCCTCGGCTTCGCTCTGCAGGTGCTGGTCACGCACGCGTTCGGCCACTTCGGGAAGACACTGCCGCACGTCGTCGGGAATTTCCCCGGAGTCCCCGCCTTTTTCTTCGTCAGCGGCTTCCTCATTTACGCAGCCTACCTCCGCTCGTCGCCCGCGACATATGCGCGTAACCGCTTCCTCCGCCTGTTCCCGGGCCTTGCCGCAGTGACGATCGGTACGCTTGCTTTCGTCCTGAGCGTTAGAGGAGTAGACGATCTCGCGCTCAACCCCTCTATCTACCTGACGTGGTTGGTAAGCCAGGTTACCATAGCCCAACCCTACAACCCCGCGATCTTCTCTGACGTTGGCATCGGCGAAATGAACGGCGCGCTGTGGACTATTACGGTCGAGATTATCTTCTATGCATGCGTGCCAATCCTGGCACGCATCGAGCGACGGTTGCCCCACGCCGTGATCATTTTCACCGCCGTTTCCTTTGCTCTTTACGCCTTTCGGCCAGTGCTTGAAGGGGTCAGCTTGGGGGGCACTCGCTCCTTGTATGGCGCAATGGCGCTCACCCCAATCATTTGGGGATGGATGTTCGGCGCCGGAATTCTGGCGTATAAATATTTCGACAATGTGCGCCCGTGGCTGCGTTATGCGCCTTGGGCCCTCGTCCCTCTGATTGCACTGGCCATGATCGATAACGTCGCAGATCCGTTTGTCGGTTCGCGGGGCAATAGTCTCGGCCTGGCTTACTTCCTCTGCTACGCTGCCCTTATTCTTTGGGTAGCCTTTGATCTGCCGAGGATCCCGCTCGAAGCGGATTTTAGTTACGGGATATATATTTGGCATATGCCGGTGTTCAATGCATTCATCGAGCACGGCCATATGAGACCGGAACTTGCTGTTCCCGCCGCCTGCATCGCGGGCGCGCTGTCGTGGTACCTGATCGAAAACCCGGCGAACATTTTGCGCGTGACCCGTGGCGAACGAGTCAGACTGCTGACGCGACGGAAGATGGGCCATCACGCGGCAACCTTTTGATTGTTCGAAGACTGATGGGTGCCGCTGTCGGTCGCGTGGACACTCGACAGCCGCGGAAAATCGGCATGGCTCTGAGCAAAGCTGAAGTTGTCTCTGATATTCAGGTAGTCCAGCTCTCCGGCGACCCCAGACCCAAACAGATATATACCGGCCGATGCGCCGAAAGCCTGCCCGTCCTTGATATTTCCGATCCGAGTTCTGTAGAATATTACACCGATATTGGTAGTGCTATGCGTCGTGTTGCCCAAAAAGGTGACGAAGCTTGAGATCGCATTGAGCGATCCGACGGTGGCCGCAGCGGACTTTCCGGCGCTGGCGCGAAAATCGTTGCCGAACCATTTGCACCGCGTAAAGCGCGAGAACAGGCTTTCCTCTTGGAAATCACAGTTCGCAAAGGTGACTCCCGTCAGCATCGATGCGGCATGATAAGTTTGCCGGAACGCCATGACCGTGCCGAAGACTTTGTCACCGATAAACGAAGCGCGTGTCAGGGTCGGGTCCGCGATCGATCCGTATTTCTGGAGCACGATGCCGTACTTGTTGGAATATCCGGTTCTCTGGTCGGTCAGCCAATGGTTGGCATGCGAAGAAATGTCCTCACAGGCGCCATGGAAGGACACGCCGCATCCGTCTTTCATCGCGCCCCGGTTGCCGATCAGCGTCACATCCTTGCAATCCTGCACCCAGACGCACGATGAAAAGTCGTCGCCAGTCGCCCCTTTGCTCATGTTTCGGAAGGTGTTGCCGTGGATGTCCAGCGCAGTCACCCGGTAGCAATATATTCCGAGCATCAAGGCGGCGCCTTGGTTGGTGCCGTCAAATCCATCGAAGATGTTATTCGAAATCTTGATGTTTCGTGGTGCATCCGCCCATGTGAATGCCGGTGGGGATGCCCGGCTCTCGTTATGATAAATTGCGATAATGGATGTCGTAACCGAACTGCTGAACTCGACCCCGCCGACATAGTTGTCAGCGAAGATTATTTGTTCCGCGTAACCATTTGCGTCTCCCGACGTATTGTCAGGATTATCAGAGAAGCTGATCTTGATTTCGAAGGCTGTGCCAAAAACACAGCGACATCCAATAAAGCGGTTGCCTGTGATGACGGTCTTGGCACCGGAGGAGTAGAGGTCGACGAAATTATCTTTCGATCGCGTGAACGTGCATCCGGTCACTACGCCCCAGCTCTTGACGCTGGCGTGCAGCAGCTCGTTCATATTTTTCCACTCGCCGTCCAACCGAACGCCAACCATTTGATAGTCTGCGCAGGCGGTTATTTGGGCGCCGTAGCGGATAAGCCCGCCCCTGATGGTAAGCCGATCAACATATGTGGCGATCAACCCCAGCCGGAACGCTTCGGTCGTTCCGCTACCCATCTCGACGATGACATCGTCAATCACTATGTCTGAGAGGAAACCGCTCGACATACCGTGGACGAACAGCCCGTAGACGGCTTGCGTCGACTCGACCGTAAAATTTCTTACGACGACATTGCTTCCAGTAATGTCGAACTGGCCGATGATTTTACCGCCGCCACCTTCGACATCACAACTGATCGCTAACGGCGCATCGGAGCACAGGTAGGTTAGACCCTGAAGGTCGAGCCGGCGCCCGGTAAGCGTTGCAAAATTTGCCGCGCGCTGAATCGGCAAGCGATCGTTGGCGATAACTGTTGCAAGCGCGCCGAATTGTTTGGGACTTATGGACAGGCCGCGCAACTCCTCGCGGACGGTGCGAAGAACGGCCCCGCTGCCTTCCTGCTGCATACCTACTTTGTCAGCGCCTGCAGCTGAGGCCAGCGCCGCCGTCGTCGCAAGCGTGCGCTGCGCCACGGCAACGCCTCCGTTGTTCAGGTAGACCGTGACTGTTCCGTCGCCGTTATCGACCGCGAACGCCTCGCCGTCCGATGTCTTGTCGAGACCCGCTGCAGGGTTGGGATAACTGGGACCGGCTGCCGCTTCGGCGGCCGCCGCGGACAGCGCGCTCGCCGCGGCGGCGGCTTGACTCAGTTCCTTGTTCTGTTCGCTCTGCGCAAGCTCGTCATCGAGTTCAGCTTGAACAGCACCGACGGCGGCAGCAATTGTATCTGCAACAACGGTCAGGCTTGGGGCGCCGGTCGCGGCGTCAAAGCCGAGCAGCTTGCCTTTACGGCTGGCCAGATCGGGAAGATCGAGGCCGGTTTCGCCGAATGGGACCAACAGGGCTCGATCAGCCCTTCCCTTCAACCAGATGTCCCGCAGCGCCGCCCTGTCAGCCGTCTCATTGACCGGTTCGGCCAGCCAAGGGGATCCATTTTCAAACTGGATTGGCTGTGTGAAATCGGGTTCCAGAAGAACGAACAGCGTTTTCCCCGTCGCTGGGGGTTCGGCAAAGGTGACCGAGCCGCCGCCGCCCGGCGCCACGGCGACGATAAATCCGCCGGAAACTTCGACATCATCGAGGACGACCGCGACTTCCGCCGAGCTCGGTGCGGTAAAGGTAAAGGGAAAAACTGTCGTGGCACCGTTGGTCAGAAACGGGCCGCTGAAGCTGTCAGTGGTATCGATCGCCATCCCGTGCACCCAAATCCTGAAGGTTCAGGATGGGCTACGGGAACGGCCATGCCGCTTGAATCGGGCGACCTATTCGGTCTTGCCCGTCGTCAAACCGCGCCACCAATCCCCGATGCCATCGGGGTCGGCATCGCCTTGGCCCACATCAACAAGAAACTGCGCAGCGACCGCCATTTGACCCGTGGTGAGACCCGTGAAATATCCCGTCGTCTCGATCGCGTTGCGGGTGGCACGCTTCGTTTCTTCGCCGCGCGCGATCTTACCGAGATCGGAGCCAGTGTTGATCATGCTCTCGATGCTACCCTGCGCCGGCGTGAAGCGATACCCGAAGCTCGGACGATCGGTCATCTTGGCCCACAGCAGCGGCGCGGCGTCGCGCGCGACCGGGATCGGCCCGAAAATCTGGAACATGATGTTCGTGATCGCCCACTCCGCCCAGCTTTCGTCATCGTCGTCGTCGGGCGTCCGGCCAGCGAGCAATTCGGAGAGGAGCGGCGGAACGACGAAGAGCCACCAGGCGCGCGCGATCAGCCCCGGGACGTCCTGCACCTTCGCGGTCCGGACGTCGCGGCCATAAGTCCGCATGCGCTGATAGAAGGCGGACATATAGGAATAGAACATGGTCAGCAGCTTTGCCGCCTCGCCGAAGGTCCCCCGGCCGGACTGGATCGCCGCGAGGTCCTTGGCGGCGCCGGCGCCCTGCGACTGCCGCACAGCCTTGTCGGCGGCATAGATCGCATCGACCTCTTCCATGCCGCCGGCGATGGCCTTGTCATAGGCGCCGAGCCAGGTCGGGATGACGACGATGCGATCGAGATAGCCGATGCCGTGAAATGCGAATTTCTTGACGGCGCTCAGGTTACGCTGCCCGGCCGCCTTTCGGACATTGTCGCGGATATCGCGGTCCAGCGTGTCCATGCGCGCCGCGACTTCCTGCGATTTCGACAGCACGAAATTCCACGCCTCGGGATTGCCGACGTCCTTCAGCCGGGGAAGAACCCAACGCGCACCGACCCGTTCGATGCTGTTCGAATAGCCGGCCGCCTGAAGCATGATCGTCGTGACACGGTAGCCCATGCCGACGATCGTCGCGTTGAGGCGCGCTTTCTTGATGAAGCCTTCGACACCCGCCTGTCCGGCGCGATCATAGGCCCACTCGTTGGCGATGCGCTGCAACCAAGGCCGGAATTGCTTACGGATTTCCGGTCCAAGGCTGTCGTCGACCGCCTTCATCACCGGCCGGGCTTGCAGGAATTTATCGGCCTGCATGATCGCTTCGCGGTGCGTCAGGTCATGGATCACCTCGCCGACATGGCGGTGGATGACGCCCAGGCTGAGGTGGATCGGCCGCTCGACGTTGGTCCGCTCCTTGGTGAAGCCCTTCGGCGTCGTGGCGCGGGTATAGATCGTCTCGAAAAGGCTGTCGGCCTGCGCTGCATAGCTTTCCGATTCGTAATTGCGGCGCGGGTCATAGACGACGGGATAATAACCGCCCTGCAGCACCCCCCATTTCGTCTGCACCGGCGAAGCGTCGATCTTTTCGGGTGCGATATCGTTGACCCGCTTTTCCATCGCCTCGATGTCGGGCCACAGGCTGTTGATGATGTCCCAGACCTCTTGAACATAGGTCCATTCCGCTTCGGTCATCACGCGGTCGAGCATCGCCTGCACGCCCGCCTCGGACCAGCGGTAGCCGCCGAGCAGCTTGTCAATGTTCCCACGGTTACCCGTGTTGAGCGCGATCGCGATGACCATTTCGCGCGTCAGCACGAACGGATTACCGGTCTCGATGTTGAGCAGTTCGGGGGCAGTGATCTTGTCCGACCAGTTGCGCAGTGTGTCGCGCGGCACCTTCGCGAGCGCGGCGTTCAGCTGGCCCAGAATTTCGGCAAGGCGAATCCGTTCCTTTTCCTGCGCCTCGACGAGCGGGCGGAAGACGATTCGGTTGAAAACGCCGTTGCTGTCGCCGCTGTCGAGCCAGTCGAATACTGTCTCCATCTTGAGCAGCGCCGCGTCGGCGGCCGCCATCTTCGATTTGATCGCGTCCCAGCGCGACGGTTCCATGAGGTCGCTCGGCGCCCGCTGCGGCAGCTGCGCGACCGCTTGCACCGCCGCGGTCACCGTCGCCTCGAATTCGCGCTTTTCCTGCCCATCCTGAAGCTCGCGCTTCAGCCGGCCGAGATGGATGATCTGCCGGACCGCTTCGTCGAGCCCGAGCAGTTGTTCGACGGTAAGCCGCGTCCAGTTGTTCCGCCCGATCGTCGCCTCGAACGACGCCGGTACGACCATGTCATAGCCCTCGGCCTGGCGCTGAGATGACCACTCCTCCCATTTCCCCTGCCGGTTGATGCCCTTTTGTGACCGACGACGCATGTCCACCGCCTCAAGGAGAGCGTGCGCCTGTTCCAGATAGTCCTGATCTACCGACTTCATGACCGCCCTGGAGGCGATGCGCTGCAACCGGTTGCGCGCCGCATCGACCTCTTCGTGCGCCTTTTTCGCCTCGGAATAGAGGGCATTATTCAGCATCTGCTGCTGTTTGGCGCGGAAGGCGCCCTCGATATCGCGATCCAGATAGGCCGCTTCGGCCGTACGCGCCGCCTTCCGGCTCGCACGCGCATAGCGTTGCAGCGCGCCGGGCATTGCTTCGACGCTGACCAGCCCGGAACGGATCTTCTGACGCGCCCATTCCTGCGCGGCGGTATAGGGCGTCGGCGGCTGGCCGGCCTTGCGGCCGAGCACGCGGACCTCAGCGGCGATGACCTCGCCCTGCATCGCGTTATGCACAGCGGCGATGGCCTCGCGCTCGATGCTGCCGTCGGTGAGCGGCTCGCCATACCGGTCGCGCATCATGATATCGAGCTCTTCCTCGATGATGCGGTTGCGCATCGTGCGCTGGTCGCCTTCCTCGCGCGCTGTCCGATGCGCGATCTCCAGTTCGATCAGCGCCTCGACCATCTCATAGCCCGTCGCAAAGCCGGACTGCTCGGCAATTGTGTCGGGGTGCACACCGCCGTTACGCATCAGCGGCGGCACGCCGCGCGGCATCATCTCGGCAGCCTCTTCGCCCATCATCGATACGACCCAGCGCCGATCGATGGGCAGCGCCTTCATCGCGTCGATCGCGCGGAACGCAGGGCGGGCCGCGACGCTCGTATCGATCTCGTCGCGAAGCTCGGCAGCGGTTTCGCGGTACCGCTTCGTGTTGCGCGCGCGCACGTCGCGCACGGTACGGTCGAGCAGCTGCCCGCGCGCCTCGATCCGCGCGTCGGCAACAAGCCGCTGATACGCCTCGAATTCGGCCTGCGTCATATCGGATGCGTCGGTCAGCAGGGGATGCACCGACTGCTCCCGCCCTGCGAGCGCGATATCGTCGTCGGTGGCGATGAGCCGGTCCATCACGCGCCGGATTTCCGGCGTCAGCGGCGAGCGCAGCGCCTTGACGCTGCGATAGATGCTGACCAGCCAGGCGCGGAACTGCTCGAAGATGCTGCGAAGGGCAGGGACAGGCGCTTTGCCTTCCATCAGATACTGCTCGACGCCGCGGGCCCACATCTCGTGCGCCTCGACCGGGATGATACCATTCTCGACCGGATGACCGTTGGCCGCAAACCAGTCCGTCACCTGCCCCCAATCGTCGCGGAGCCGGTTGGTGGCATCTTCCGACAGCGCGTCGGAGCGGAGCTCTTCGAGCCACAGGTGTCCCGTTTCGTGCAGAAAGGTCGACAGATTGCGCGACTTGAACAGTTCGATGAGCGCGGCGCCGGTGAATTCGCCGCTCGGGAAGATGATCCGGCCACGCGGCGACGCCGGGTCGCCGCTTTGTTCGAGGGCCTGAGGTTTGCCTTTCGACCCCAGCGAGAGTACAGGTCGAGACCGCTTCTCCGGTCTAATGCCCGATACTGGTTCGGGATCACGTGCCGGAGGGGCACCCTCGAAAACCGGCAGGCCCTTCGCCTTGGCGTTGGCAATCGCCGCCAGAATCGTATCGTCACCTGCCACGCTCCCGCGGCCCTTCTTGCCGTAGACGCTGGTGACCGTCGCGGTCTTCCCGTTCGGTTCGATGACGGCAAGGATCGGATCGCCGCGCGTGTCGCGCAGCGGCAAGGCGACAACGACACGGTTCGAATCCTTCAGCGTTGTCGGATAGATCGCCCATGGCCGCTCCAGCGCGGCGGCAAGGCCGGTGATGATACCGACATCGACGTCATGCTTGTTCGCGATGGCATGGATTTTGCCGCGACCGATCTGGAAGTTGCCGGCTGGAATGCCATATTCGACCAGCGCCTTCGGTACCGGTCCAAGATCAATAAATCCGCGCGTGCGCGTCCCGGTCCATGCCGCCTGAATATCGTCGCGCAGCCCCGCCTGCTGATAATCGCGCCCTTCCGCCGCGTTGCGCGAGGAAAAGGCGGCCACGGCATTGCGGATTTCGCGGCGCGTGGCGGTGGCCGGATCAAGCCCTTCGTTGGCAATGAGCGTCGCGAGTTCGAGCGCAGCATCGCTGAGGGACGTGTCGACCTCGCTGGCATAGCGAAGCTCGCCGCGCAGTTCGGCGCCGATCGCGTCGAGCAACAGATTGTTGTCGAGCGCGTCTTCCGAGGTCGCGAGATCGCGACCGGCAAGTTCGGGAAAATATCCGGCATCGATCGCCGCGCGCAAGACATCTTCGGGCGCGGTTTCGCGCTGTTCGGCGCCGACGAAACTGGCCTGTCCCGCATCTCCCCGGCGCAGCAGGCGCTTTCGGAACGGCGCGCCGCGGTGCCACGCATCGCCGCCCATGCTCGCGATATCGCCGCCAGGATCATCGACGCCGCCGCGCCGCGCTATAAATTCAAGGAGCGACGGTCCCTGCTTGGCTCCGGCCGTCCCGCGCCGCATCGCGTTGATAACGCGATCCAGCCCATCGTCCTTCTGGCGCAGCGCCAACTGCTCTGGCAAGATCTGGACGACATCGACGTCGTCGAACTCCCGGCCGGAGAGCATTTGCCCCTTGCGCATTGCGCGCGTCTCGTATCGCGCGGTGACCAGTTCGGCCTGCGTCCGCGCGACCGACGGCGTATAGCCAGCGGCCTGGAGCTTTTCGACGACATTGGTGACGAGCCGCTCGCGCGCTTCCATCATCTCGCGGTCGAATTCGTCGATCGCTGCTGCCTGCTCCTCCATGGTCTGACGGAGTTCGGCGATCTCCGCATTGAAGCTTTCGGCTTCGAAGCGCGACATCCCGCCCGGCGACAGGCGCATGTGATCGCGCAGTGCTTCCCATGCCGGCGTTCCCGGGAAGGTGGTGAGCACGCGCTCGACCGGCATGACGACATCGCCGCCCGTCGCCATCGCCTCCAGCGCTTCCTGTTCGATCTCCGACCATGCTTCGGCGTCGAATTCGCCGGACTGCATATATTCCTGGATTGCTTCGGCCGGGATGTAGACGTCGGTGACGCCGCTATCCTCGGCGAGCTCGCGCATCAGGGCAGCGAAGGCGTCCGGATCGCGGTCGCGCAGCTTGGATTTCTGCGCCGCGTCGCCGAACTCGGCGAGGATGGCGCCCTCGCGCGCGGCGCGCGCGGCTTCCCCGCGCTGGGCTGCAAGCAGCGCGGCGCCCTCGGTCACCTTTTGTGCGGTGCGGACGACCGTCGTCGTGGTACCGACGGCGCCGATCGTGCCGAGCAGCGTCTGACGAGCAGCATCCGGCCGTTCGGCGATGAACTCCGAAAGCGTCTTGTCGGGATTGAGCGTTACCCACTGGTCGAAGTCCTGCAGCAGGGTCGCGACCTGCTCCCCGGGAATTTCCGTCACCAGCTGATTGAGCAGCATTTTTCCGAGCGGGGACCGCGCCGCAATATCGCCGAGCAACTTCGCGGCCGGAATACGTTCGGTCAGGGCCTCGACCGTGCCTTGCCGCGCGCCGTAGGCGAGCGCGGAGCCGATATCGAGCCCCGCATCGCGGGCGTTCTGATATTCGCCCGCGCCGACCAGCGTGCCGAACACGCCTGCCGCCGCTTTCGGATCGCGGGTCAGCAAGGCGCCGGCCGACATGGGGATCGATTCGGTACCGGCCAAGAGCTCGCGCGCGATCCAGCTCGACGACTTCGGCCGCCAGTCTTCGGCGGCGCGGGCTAGGGACGCTTGGCGCTTGGCCTGCGCTTCACGCAGGATGCGCTGGTTCTCCTCGAACATCTTGTCCCAACGCGGATTATATCCGGTGTAGGTGGAGATGAGGTCGCTGAAAAATCCCGCAATGGCCGGCTGCGGATCGATAGCGTCGAGCGTATCCGACGCCGCACCGATCGCGCTTTCGATATTCTGGCTCATGCTAAAGAGGCCTGAAATGAGCGACGGACCAATGCCAGTGACGGTTTCCCGCGTACTGCGCCAAGCTTTGCCGAGAAGCGAGAGGCTATCCCAATCGTCGGATGCCGCCGCGGCGCCGCGCGGCTGCGCCACGGCCCATTTGCCGATGGCGGGGTAGCGCTCGGCCATCGCCATGAAGCGCCGAACGTCGCGGCCCTTCTGCGCTTCGGGGAGGCGATCCTCGACGTCGAGCGGCGGCACCCCGATCTCCCTACCGATCGTGGTAGCGCGGCCAACGGTGTCGGGCGAAGCGGACAGGAGCAGGTCGAGGCGGGTTTGACGATCTCGGTCGCGGCGCATCTCGACTTCGACGGGATCGATGCGCGCTACCGGTTGATTGGCGGGCGTGCGCTGCCGATAGCGCTTGTCGTAATAGTCAAGACCGGGGAGGGTGGGGGGCAAAGGGGAAACCTCGTCTGTTGCCCCGGAACGCTAGGGAGCGCTGCGCGGCGCTTGAATCGCGGCGATTTTCGGCTTAAGATCAGGCATCGCACGCCCCCGGCCTCTGTCCTCGGACACGCACACTGGGGGCGTCTTATTTTGCGTAAACGCGGCGCCAATAGTCCGCGACCTGCTCGTCGGTCGGATCTGTCCCATAGGTTTTGCGATAAGCGTCTGCGATCTTTTTGCGCGTCGCGGCGGGAATGTTGCTCGCTCCCATGTCATAGATTGGGCGGGTCGAGCTCCCGCCGTACCAGGTCGTCGTCGGCACCTCGCGCGTCGCGCGCTTGAACAGGGCTAGATAATCCTGTTCGGTGAGCTCCTTCTTGCCGTCGGCGCTGAGCCGTCGCGCATCGCTTTCCATGAGGCCATAAATAGCGACGCGCTGATCTTCGTTGAACTTGCCGAGGCCGCCGTACTTCTCCCCCCAGCTGATCGCGCCGGTGATGCCGCTGCGCATGCGCGTATCCTTGGGCTTTTCGGTGCGCATCCGCGCCTGGCGGACGGCCAGGCTTTCGAGCTCGGCCCGCGTCATCGATCCGGCATAGGCACCGAGCGCTTCGCTCTTGAAGCCCTCGGGTTCGTAAATCGACTTGAGCGTAAGCGCCAAGGCGGTCGGCCCGTTCGCCGGCACCTCTTTAGGCGCTGCGTTCCGCTTGGCCGCCTCCATATAGCGCAGCTGCGCCTCTGGGCTCAGCCGGTCGCGAATGCTCGCCGGCATCTGGGACAGGTCGGTAAATCCCGAATTCTTCATCACCCATGCCGACGCTTCGCGCTCGGCGGCATCCTCTTCACGCGCCTTCAACTGCTCGTCGCGCGCGATTTCCTTATCCGCCCACAGTTTCGAACGTTCGCGGCGCTCCGGCGACCAGCCTTCCTTGTCGGCGAGGGCGTCGATCTGCGCATACACGGCGGCCTTGTCCCATGTGCGAGCCGACTGCTGCGCGCCCGCGCCGCCGCCGACCGCCGCGACATTCTTCTTCACATAGTCGCGCGTTTCCTTCGGCAGACGGGATAGCCAGTCGCCGCCCCCGGCTATCGCGTCGTCGACCCGGCCTGGGCCCGCGTTGTAGGCGGCCCACGCCTTTGCCGGATCGCCTCCATAGCGTTTCAGCATCGCGGCGAGATAATCGCGTCCGACGCGAGTGCGTTCGGCGTCGCTGTTATCCTTGGCGGCCCTGACGCCGAAACCCGGATCGAGGTTGGTACCGGGCATGACCTGCATCTTGCCCTGTGCGCCGGCGGGCGAGGTGATCAGCCGGCCGGAGGCGTCGCGCTCGCGATTGCCCGATTCGCTCTGCGCGGTAACCGCCACCATGGCGTCAAAGCTGGTACCGGCCGGCGCCGCTTCCTTGGTCGCCGCGCCTTCGGGGACCGGCATGGTGCCAACGGCGCGATCGAAATCCCCCTGCGCTTGGCGCGTCAGCAGCGGTTCTTTCATGGCGCCGCGCACGGAGAGCTCGTCGGTGGCATTCATCTCGTCGGCATTGGCCTCGAGATAGATCTGTGCCGTGTCGATATCATCATCGGCCAGCATGCGGTTGATGACATCCTTGTGGACCGCGCTGACCGCGCTCGACGTTTCAAGGCGGACGCGGTCATTCGACCAGCCGTTGAGCGTGCCGAGCTTCTCGACCGATGACTTCATCGTGTCGACGTGGGCAGTCATGAGATCCGGCCGATCCCAGTTCGCGGCGGCATCCTCGCCGGACAGCACAATTTGGGCCTTGAGCGTCGCATCCTGCTCGGTACGCAACTGACGCGTCGCATGCTCGCCGACCTTGACTGTGTCGGCGCCGTAAAGACCGGCGATGCGGTCCGACGCCATGCGGCGCATGCGGTCGTTCGTTGCGGTGCCGAGCGTTTCCTCGCGCAGCTTTGCAAGCGCCTCCTCGGTCGCGGTGCGCTTGCCATAAGCGTTGGCGCCGGTTTCCATCTGGAACTCGGACGTGATCTTAGCGGCGGCAACTTGGTAGCGCTGGGCTGCCTTTTGAGCTTCTGTGTCGTCGAAGCGGAGGTTGATATCTTCCTGCGCATCCGCGAACTCGGCTGCGCTGCGTCCCAAATTGGTGACGCCTGCCCCGATGGCCATTCCGCCCGCGCCGATATCAGCGGCGCGATGCCGCGCGCCCGTCGTCTCGGCTGGCGCGACCTGATTTGCCTGATAGACCTGAACCCGAGGCATCAGCGGGGGTTTCTCTTCATCTTGCTATACTGCGCCGCGCCGCTGAGCGCCGTCGACCCCATGTCCAACGCGCCCTTGATGAGCGCACCCTTGGCCGCGAAGCGCGAAGCGGCTGCGCTTGAACGGTAATTCGAAGCACTGATATCGAAACCCCTCACGCGCTCGGCTCCCTGCTCATAGATGCGGCTGACATCTTCGCGCCCGAGCATATCGGTGTCGGCGGCAACATCGGCGGCGCTACCGAAATCCAGACTCACCCCGTTTGCCGCCTGGGCGACCCGCTGCTCTCCCTTCAGCTGGGCAACGCGCCGATAGTGCGCCAGCGCCTCGGTCTTCGTGTTCTCCGTCGCGCGGAACCCCGCTTCATTTTCGAGCTTGGCATTCTGGTCGGCAATGCGCGCCTCGTATCGCGACGCGGCCGCGCTTTGCAGCGCCGCATAGCCCTGTCCGGCCATCGTCACCGCCGTCGCGGCAAGCGCCAGTGTCATTGGCTCGCAAATCGTCGCCTCCTATGCGCTTCGCTCAAACCCGTAGAACGGGACTCCGCCGATCCGGCGCCGATCCTGCCCTACGTCGAAGCCCCAGCGTTTCAGCATGCGGATCGCCGCGGCATTCTCGACAGACACATATCCGGCGAGCGATTCGCTTGAATCGTGCAGCCGCGCGACGATCGCAGGCCCGATCACGAGCAGCGCCCGGGCGTGCTGCCAGACCACATCGGTGCCGAGGAACCATGGCGCCCCCTGGCCGGTGAGCGCACTGTTCACGACGACGCCGAAGATCGCCTCGGGCCGGTCGTCGACCAGCGCCGTCCACGCCTTGTCGCTGTTGAGGATCGCTTCGCGCAGCGCGGCTTTCGGTGTGTGCCCGAACGCGGCGCACTCGCGCACGTCGATATCGCGCATGCGGCGGGCGACCGATCCGACGTGCTTCGTGCGGGCGAGCTCCAGCCGGATCCGGCTATTCATTGATGATGGGGTCGACGAACACGCCGAGCACGGTCAGCGGCAACGGGGCGGCCTGACGGACGTGAACGCAGACCTTGCCCTGCTGCACATTCCCCGAATTGATCGAATAGTCGCCCGTCATCAGATTGTCGGGGCTACCATAGGTTTCGTCGAGGCGCTGTTTCACATAAACGGTATCGGAGACATCAGACCCGGCGTAGACGCCGGAGCTTCGGTTGAGCGTCAGCGCTATCTCGCCCGCCTGCTGCTTGCGCGCGACATTCCAGCCAGACCCGGGCACATTGGCGCGCACCGGCAGCGTTTCTATATGGACTTCGTATGGCAGGCCGAAAGTCACATGCTTGCCACGCGGAACATCGGGCGGCAGCGTGACCGTACCGTCGATCACCGTGAGGCCCGTCACCGGCACACCGTCGACCAGCGCAGCGACATCGGTCCGGCCGTCGAGATGCCACAACCCCGAAAACGTGCTGCGCGCCTCCTCGAACACGCCGGTGACCGCGCAGTCGAGGAAGCAACATTCCTTGAGGTCCGTCCAATCGTGCGACGCCATGCGCTCGATGAAATAGCGGTCCGCGCCCCCGATCACGCGCTTGACGATAAGATAGACGCGGTCCTCGCCATTCTCGGTGATGGAGCACACCGATTGCACCTCGCCGTCGGTTTCGCAGATCGTCCAACCCCAGACATTCTGCTCCTGCTCCCATGTGAAGCACAGCAACTTGCCGTCGCTGCGCACCGCCCAGATGACGGATCGCGGTTCCTGTGAATAGCACCACGATACGATCGTCATGTCCTTGGGGAAGAAATCGGCGCAGAAGATGCTGACGTCGTCGCTCTTAAGCCCGTCGATCTCGAAGCTGAAATTGATCGTGCGGATGCTCCGGCCGACCGATGGCGCGTAAAACACGACATTGTCGACGACAAGCGGGGGCAGTCGCGAGGACCCGCGGCCGATCTGCCGCCGCGGCGCCTGGCTGGTCGCCGTCAGCACGCCGCCGTTACCGTCGCCATCGACGTTGAAGATCGCATCGCTGGTCAAGGCGAGCAGGCTGGTCGTCGATGCCAGCTGCTCGACGCTGTTGACCCGCCCCGCGACGATGCTGAACGACAGGCTGTCGTCGGGGAGCAGCGGGCGCGAGCGATCGAAGTTGCGGAACTGGCTGCCCCCGCTCCGACTTCCCCAGACCGCGTTCGGCGCATTCTTCGTCCGCGCCAGCAACAGGCGCTGTTCGAACAGCGTTACGGTCGAGGGATAATTGCCGGGCCCGTCGAAGGGGTCGAAGCCTTGCGGCGGCGCCTGGTCGAGCGCGGGGCCGATATTGTCGTCGCGAAAAGTCAGTTCTTCCGTCGTGCCGATATATCCGAAAAACTGGCTGTTGTGCGCCTTGTAGACCTTATACCGCGTCGCGCCGGCCACGGCGGACCATGTGACGGTGTTATAATTCTTCTTCAGCCCCAAATCGTTCAGCGCCGAATCCTCAGCGCTCGCGCGGCTCTCTTGCCCCGTGTCATCGTTGACGGCCGTGACGACATAGCTGTCGGTCTGCGGGAAATAGGCGGCCCCGTCATTATCCGCGTCGACATTGGGGTTGGTCGCGGCTGCGGCGACGCCCGCGGGCGCTGCGAGCGACGGACCGAATTCGATCGGCTTGAAAAGCCAGTCGACGTGCCCGGCGCGCAGAAGCTCCTGCGGCGGATGGTCGATATGGGCCAGAAACATCGTATCGGCAGTCTGCTCGAAATCGACATCGACCAGTTCGGACCCGTTATACGGGCTGCCGACGATATAGGCGCGCGCGACACCCATCAGAATTCGTGCTGTCCGCGGAAGCGGCCGCCGCCGCCGCCGCCGGTCTGCGGCGGATCGGGCGGCGGCACGACCGGGGGAACGACGGGCGGCGGGGGAGGCGGTTCGGGTGTCTCTTCCCGGGTAATGCCGCCATCGGCAGCGGTGAACGGGTCAAGCCCCGTCGTGTCGGCATCGATCATGAACTTGTCATCATCGACAACCGACACAACCTCCCAGAAGCGGCCATTCAGTAGCTCGCCGATCTCTCCTTCGACGCCGGTCACATAGATCTTCTCGCCGACGGCATAGTCGTGGAAGGCCGCCTCGATCTCCGCTTGCGCGGCATTGGTGATGTTGACGATCTCCAGCTCTTCCTCGACCAGCCGGCCGCCGAGCGCGCAGGGCGACATATATCCCTGCCCCATTTCGAGCGCATAGGTCTGGGTCAGCGAAAACTGAAACGGGATGATCCGCGTCGGCTCTTCGCCGTTGATCACCTCGGCGACCAGCCGCCAGCCCGGCCGCTTCGTGACCCCGCCATATTTGAGGACGATGACGTTCGTCCCCTCTTTCAGGCCCGCATTATAGGCGTCGACGTCGAACCGGCCATGGAGATGCTCGGCAAGCACGCCGCGGCTGAAGTTTGGCTGTCCCGCGCGGAACATCAAAACTCTTCCATGATGCCGGCGCGCGCATATTCGGCATCGGAGATATAGCGCGGCGACTGGCGCGGCACCTTGTTCCGCTCGTCGCTGATCGCCTCAGCCTTCGCGAAAGCTGCTTTCTGGATCAGCGTATTTTCGCGCTTGGCGTCCTTTTTGATCGCGTAGCAGGTCCTCGCGGCGAGCTCGATGACGTAAGCCCGCGAGACGAGCGCGGGCAGCTGGAAGTTCGCCTTGCGGTTATAGACAAGCGTCGCGGTCTCGACGTTCGTATAGATTTTCCCATTTGCCATGGTGAAGGCAAGCGGGACGGCCGCCTGGCGCGGGAACGTCGATGGCCCGCCCAGCGGCAGCGCCGTTGCGGCCGGTTCGACGCCGCGGATCGCAAGCGGCGTGACGCAGTCGAACGGCTGCGCATAGGCGAAAAGCCATTCGGCGGGCCGGTCGTTGGGTACCTGTGCGAGCGCCTGATAGGTTTCGGTCCAATGCCATTCGGTCCAATCGACAAGCTCTTCCATGATGACGAAGGCCACAGCGGCGCAGGCGCGCGCTTCGGCTGACGGTTCGTTGAGCGAGGCGATCGACGGCGCCGCCAGTTCGATCATCGCCTGATTGCAGAGCGCGACGGAGGTCATGCGCCGTGGGTAGGGCGGTGCCCGCACCGCTTGAATCGGACGCAAAAAGGGCCGGTCGATCGCTCGGCCGGCCCTTCCCCCTTCCGCCCGGAGGCGTAAGCGTTAGGTGGTCTGCAACGTCGTCTTCCGCGCATCGAGCGCCGCCAGGGCTCCGACACGCGAATTGCCCGCTTTCTCGGCTTCGATCAGCGCATCGATCGCGCCGATGTCGCTCACGCCTTCAAGATAGGTGGTGAGGTCGGGAATGCTCTTGTCGAGCGGACCCGGATCCTGCTGGTTCGAACCCGTAGATGTCAGTGCGCCGGCTGCCAGCTGCTTCTCAAGCTCGGCAATGCGGGCGTCCTTTTCCAAGATAACCTCGTCTTTTTCAGCCACGACCTTATTGAGCTTGTCGATCGCCCCCGCATCCGACCTGCCTTTGGCCGGCGACGGCGTATGATCCAGCCGCCCGATCGGCTTGCCGTCCTTGTCGAGCTCTTCCATCCACTCCCCCTTGGGGATGTTCGTGGTGAAGACCTCGCCCGGCTTGCGGACCCGCACACCGTCAAAGCCCTTTTCACGGGCGCGATAGGTTTTGAATTCGTCCGACATATTACTGGCCCCCCACGAAGTTGCTCGGGCGGCCGGCAACGACGCCCGCGGTGATCTTGCCGGTCGACGGGTTGGTTCCGGTGACGTCGTAATAGATACGCAGATAGCGCTCGTTGACGCCTTCCGGGATATCATCCGGGAACGACAGCTGCTTGCCGGCGGTGAGCTCGGCGAGAAGATAGGTCGCGGTAGCAACCGTCTTCGGCGAACCGAACGCGCTGTCGTTGTCGCACTGGATCGATACGGTCAGCGAGGTCAGATTGTTGAACGTCTCGTTGACGGTCAGCGACAGCGGGATTTTCTTCCCGCGACCGATGTCGCGAACGATCGGCGTCGAAGCACCGACAGGGGTGCCGGTGGCGCCGAGGTCGATGACGTTCGTCGAAGCCGCGTCGGCCGTGATGGCCTGCGCTTCGCCGAACAGGTTGGTGATGTCGAAGATCATTGCGCTTCTCCTTTCGGTCGCCGGCTTACGAAGCCGGGACCAGCCCTTCGGTGTTGAGGATGTTGTCCGATTCGCGGATCGGGATACCGCGCCAGGTCATCACCTCTTCGCCCTGGATTTCCTTCGGCGTGAGACGGATAAAGTTATCGTCGCTGCCGGCATTGGAGCCTTCGGCGTCGAGCGCTTCGAGGATCGTCTTGTTCATGTAGATGACCGTGCGAGTTGCACCGATGATCTCACCGCCATTCTCGTAGTTGGTTGTGTACTTCCGCGCGCCGTGCAGCTTGTAATATGCGCTGCGCATAAGAGGATTGACGGCCTTGGTACCGGCGATGACTTCAGAGACGTCGAGATTTGCCACGCGGCTGTTGCGGCGCCAGTCTTTGACCGAGCAGCCCGCATGCTGGGTGAACATCTCTTCCTTGACGAAGTAGGGATTGCCCTGAGCATCGGTCGCGCGCTGTTCACCCTTGTCCTCGCGGACGATGCCCGCCGAGGTACCGTCGGGCGTGATGATCGAGGTGGCGTTGTCGCCCCAAGTGACGAACCAGATCGAGGTATTGTCCGATCCGGCTCCGCCGCCGTTGACGACGTTGGGGTTGTTGAGCGTGTTGTAACGCGGCGCAATGCCGTGAAACTTGCGCGGGCTGACGCGAACGTCGGAATAGAAGAAGGTTTCCTCGAATTCCTGCCCCATCGATTCGAAGTACGGCTCGGCTTCGGAGAGGCGGACCTTCGCGGGATCCTTCGCGATCTTGAGAAGGCGAGTGTCGACGGTCGACAGGCCTTCGAGAAAGCCAGTGACATCCTCGACCTGCGTCGTGGTCGATTTGCCCTGCGCGATACCCTCATAGATCGCGCCCCAGCTGACCTCGGGCAGGCCGGTGCGGATATTGACGAGGTGCTTCGTGCCGAGGTTACAAGTGATGACGTTTGCATCGCGCATGACCGGATTGAGCGTGTGCAGAGCTTCGACGATCTCGGGGTCGCCGGTTCCGTCACGCTTCATCACGTCGATGAGGTTGAGGTAGGTGTTGCCAATGATCATGGGAAATTCCCCCTTTAGTCGTTGGGATAGAGGCGCTTCGAAACAGGTTCACGCGAGGCGGCCGAAGCATCCGCTCGCACGAAATCACCATCCTCCGACACGAGCTCGCCGAGCTTGGCGCAGATACGGATCATGTCGGGATGGTTGCCGAAGCCCGTCGCTTCCAGCGCAAGCCGGAAGGGGTGGGCCTCGACGTTCTTTTCCTTGTCGGCCTTGACGAACCCGAGCGCGTCGAGCCCCTTGGCGGCCATATGCATCGTGGCGTCCCACTTCGCGCCGCCGATGTCGTCGGCCGCCTTCGCGCTATCGAGCCACTCCTTGCGCTGGGCATTGCCCTTCGCGACGATGTCGCTGACCGTTGCGTCGACGGCTCGGTCCATCAGCTTCGCCGCGAGCGGGACAAACTTCTTTGCCTGATCGTTGGTCAGGCCCAGTTCGCGGAGCACCGGTTCGGCTTCGGCGACCGCCTCGGCGTCGAGCTCGACACCTTCGGTCGTCAGGTCATAGGCTTCCGGTGCGCCTTCGCTGGCGTCGCCGTCACCTTCACCCTCGCCGGATCCGTCGCCATCATCGGCATCGCCGTCTTCGTCGCTGCCATCGCCTAGCGCAGTGCCACCCGAGCCGTCATCGTCACCGGCGCCAGCGTCACCGCCATCGCCAGCATCACCAGCCCCGGCATCTCCGTCGCCTGCACCGGCGTCACCGGTACCAGCATCGCCCGCACCCGCGTCTCCTTCGCTGCCGCCGGAACCCCCATCGCCGCCGCCATGATCGTCGGGCGAGCGCATGAAGCGGCCCATGGCGCGCTCCACGGGCGACATGAACGCGGCGGAGGCGAGAAACCCCGCGCGCAGGGCGGTCGATCTAGTCGGGAATATCGTCGTAGCGGTCCGCACGTTTCGTCTCCTTGGGTTTCGAAGGGGGGTTCAGGGCTGTCAGGATGATTGCGTTGAGGGTTGCCAGCGCCTCGGGAGTGCGCAGGGCCATCGGCTGGCCGCGATCGGCCAATTGCAGCAAATCCAGCCCCAGGCTTCGACGTCCCTCGAACAGAGCGAGATCACGGCTGTCATGCCCATTGGCTGGCTCCCAGATGCCAGCCAGTTGAATCGCTTCAAAGAGGAATTGTCTGAACTCGGGGATGGAGAGCAGAAGCTGGAGGTCCTTGTCCTGCATCAGGCACCGAGCAGCGTATCGAGCAGCGGGTCGCCGCCGACGTCGGTTTCGCTGAGCAGGCGCGCCGCATCGGCGCCGTCCTTAACGGCGGGCGCCGCCGCGAGCATTTTCGCCTGCGCTTCGTCGGTGGCGCGCTGCTGGCGGCGCTTCATCGCGTCGGCGGTCGACCGGATGATCTTCGACGGCGTGCCGGCGCGCTGCGCATATTCGTCGATCGTCTGATCGATATCGATCTTGTCGGCCGCTTCGGGGAAGGTGCCGGAGAGATTGCCGACGAAGGAGACGCTGCGCTCGATCTGGCCGATGCCGACCAGGCGCTGCATCTGCGTCAGGATCGAGACGAATTCGACCTTGATTTCGGCCTCGCGGAGCGCGGGCGGGGCGGGCGGCAGCATGCGCCCGCGCTCCATCAGGCTGAACACGCGCTCGATAACGATCGTGAGCTTTTCGACGCTGACGCGTTCGATCACCGGACCCAGCTGGGTCAGCTTCTCTTCGTTGCGCTTCGCGATCTCTTCCATGTTGCGGGGCTGGATGCCGCGCATATTGGTGATGGCGTTGAAGAGGTCGGCATAGAACAGGGTGTCGACCTGCTCCTTGCATTTGTCGATCTCGGCCCGGATCGCCTCCGGCGCCTGATACGGCATCTGATAGGGCACCACGATATTGTCGCGCTGGACGCCGTTGCCCGTGACGATCGAGCGCGGCTGACCGGTCAGGCGGACATGCGGCGGGACGATCTTTTCGGGGTGCACCATGAGGTCGATGGCCTCGTTGCGGCGCTTCGTCTGTAGCTGGAGCTCGCGGAGCGCCGGCAGCGCCTCCATGCCGGGCGAGGTGCCGTAGACATCGCCGCCGGCGACGTCCCACCGCGGCGCCCAGAACGGCTGCTCGCTATAGCCGGAGACGCGCAAGGTCGCGTCGCGATCGTCGCTCGCGTCCCAATAGACGCTGCGGTAGTTGAAGCGGCCGGCCGTGTCGGGCTCTATCGCCTGATAGATCTCGACGTCTTTCTCGTAATCGCTGCGGTCGAACGCTTCGCGTATCCACGGCTGCACCGCGTCGCCGAACGATGTGACCGCCTGGCGCACCGTCATCGGGCACAGGCGATAGAGCGTGTCCGGCCGCATCGCGTCGGACAGCGCAATCCAATATTCGCCGAAGGTCAGGCTGTGGCAGACACCGCCATGGATGCGATGCTCGACCATGACCGTCGCCTCGGTCCCGAACAGGCCGGTTTCGCCATAACCGGTCTTTGCCGCGCCATAGAAGTTGGTCGAGGCAAGAAACGCGTACATGCGCGCCTCGACATCGCTGAGCCACGCGCGGACGCCCTCGGCTTCCATGAACTCGGATGCGACGGCGAGGGTGAACCACGGGGTTGAGGCAGACGACAGGCCCGACGCCATGCCATGGGTGAGGGTGCGCGCCGCTATGATGCCGTGCGGATCGAGCAGGCGATTATTGGCCTGCCGGCGCCGAATACCCTTGTTCCGCTCGGTCGCGAGAAAGCGGGAGCGGGCGGGCTGCGCGAATCGCGCAATGTCGCGGACCTCCGCCTCATAGTCCTGGCGGATGGTCTTCATCCCCGCCAGGCGGGTTTCGCAGTCCTGACGGAGCGATGCCATCTCAGCCGAGCGTCGGGCTGGCCGCGTTCGGACTGCCGAGCGCGCCCTGCGGGCTGGTGATGATGCCGGCCATGATGGCGCGGCGGCGCTTCGACGAATCCTTGGTAAGGTCCAGCCCCTCATCCGGCAGCTTCATCGACTGCCGTTCCGGCTGTGTCGGCATATCGGGGGCTTTGGGGGTGCACATGCCAGCGGCTCTCCTTTGTCGGGAGAGCGTTACGGGCCGCCCCTATGGCTTTGAATCGGGCCTATAGCTCGTCATAGCGGTCGCGGACCTTGACCTCCGGCGGCGGCAGCGCGGGCATCGGGGTGAGCGGGTCCGCTTCATAGCGACGACGTACCGTCGAATAGTTGCGCCGTACATAATGGCGGTCGAGGCCGGACAGTTTGCACCAGTCTTCAAAGGTGCCAGGCGCTGGGATGTCAGATTTCATCATATCGATCCATGGCCGGCCGGTGGCCGTAGTTTTCAGGGTTGAGATAGCCGGGTACCGCGCGCGGCAGTACAGGCTCCGCGAAAGTGCAGGCCAATGCGTCGCCATCATCGGTGCTCGCGAGGCCGCGCTTTTTCATGTCCTTCTTCCGTTCAAGGACGATGCTCACCTCATCAGCGCCGAAACTATAGGTCGGCCCGACAAGATCGTCTGTCAGCTGCTGCTCTTCCGGAATGGCGCCTCCCGACAGCCACGCCCGCATTCTGGTCCACATCTGGGTGCGCTTGTTGCCGGTGTGGACCGTGACGCCGTTGTCGAGATAGGCCATCCCGCCTTCACCGCCGAACCACACCTCATAAACATTCTCGACACCCAGCTGCCGCAGCCGGTCGATCACGGCCGCGCCGATGTTGCCCGCATCGACGAATATTGCGTCGGGTTTCCACCGCATCGCCTCAAGCGCGACCTCAGAGGCGATCGTCATCGCGTCCTGTTTCGTCCAGCGTTTCCACGGCCGGGACTTCGCATCACGGCCGCAGCGGATGGCGAGCACCGATTTGTCGTCGCCGAATCGCGCGCAATCGAGACCGAAGATCACCGGGTCGGAGCCGAGCGCCTGAACATCGCGCACTTTCGCGGCTTCCACGACGTCCGACGAGATGAACTGCATCGATGACGCCGACGGAAACATACCGCGCACGCGCACCTTTACGATGTCGCTATCCTCGCCGTACGTCGCAACGAGCTCGTCGAGATACGCCTTGTTAGTGCCCTCGACCGTGCGGCTATCGATTTGCGACGTGATCCAGAGGTTGCGCTGTTTCCCGAAGCATTCGCGGAAGGCGCCCGTGTTGAGCGTCGGGTTACCGAAGGCGATCCAGATGATTTCGGTTTCTTCGTCGGTGAGCGCGCCGAGCGTCACCTCCCAGACCTTGTCCGAAATGCCCGAGGCTTCGTCATAGATGACGACGATGCGCTTGCCCTGGTTGTGAAGCCCGGCGAACGCTTCAGTATTATTGTCCGACCAGGTAACCAGGTCGGCGCGCCACGCCTTGTCGCGGCCGGGCATCGTGCTCACCAGGCTCGTCGCGTTCGGCTTGAACCAATCGCGCGTGATCGCGAGGCGCGCCCACTTCGCTATTTCGGGCGACGTCTTGGTAAGCAGCTGGCCCTCGGTATTGGCCGTGACGACAATCCGCGTGTCGACGCAGGTATCGAGCGCCCACTTGATGATCATGCCGATCAGCGCGGATTTGCCGATGCCATGCCCGGAGGCGACGGCGATCCGGCACGGCGAATAGCGCGACGTCGGATTCTGCAGATGCTCGCCGATCTCGCGCAGCCGATCTTGCTGCCACTTGCGCGGGCCGGGATGCTTCGCGAGGTCGGTGCCTTCCTCGCCCCACGGAAATGCGTACAGCGCATATCCGAGCGGATCGTGCGTGAACCCGCCGATGTCGTCGGCCAGCTGCTTGAGCAATGCGGCCTTAGCCGTCGCCAATGGCCCGCTCCCGCGCGCGACTGAGCAGGACCGCGAGATCCTCGCTCGTATCGACCTCGACGCGCTCCTTGAACGCCTGGACGCCGATATGCTTGCCGAGGAGCTCGATGCGCTTGAGACGATCAGATATCCTCACCTTGCGCACATTGCCGATGACGATCTTCTTGCCGTCGACATCCTTCTCTACGAGCTCTTCGACCTCGATGCCGGCTACGAGGCCCAAGCGCCAGATATGCGGCCATTCGTGAACCGGCTTGATCGCGCCATTCTCGTCATAGATGTCGGCAACGTCCGCCTCCACCTCGTCTTTCAGCCGCGAAAGAATATCCTGCGCACCGACCTTGGCCGCGGCAATACGCTCCGCGCGCGCGGCTTCGATTTCATTCTTAATGTCAACATTTGTTAACAGCCGCGCCGCTTGCTGCCGGGCGGTCTTTTCGCTGTAACCCGCCAAAATAGCGGCTTTCGTGCCATTGTTTGTCCGAATATACTCCTGGACGAACAGGCGACGGTCGGGGCCCTCATTGTTAACAGACTGCTTGCGCGCCGGCGTTGCCGCGCGCTTCTTGGCAGGCGCGGCCGGTTTGGCTTTCTTCGGGGCAGCCTTCTTCGAGACGGGGGCCTTAGCCACCAGCTACCCCGGACTTAGACAGCGTCCCGCGCGCGAACTCAACCGCATCATCCGCGCCATAGTTGCCGCCTTTGATCCTCCACTCGGGGTCAGAAGGCTTGTCGGGGAACCATGACAGCAAATCGCCCAATGCGGTTTCCAGTAAGTCTATCCGCCACTGCATTGCCGATTCGCGATCAGTGGACCAACCCTGCCGCTGAACCTCGCGCTCGCGTAGGTGGGCGTTCACATGGTCGACGAACGCCTCGACGACGCGGAGCAGGTAATTGTTCTGCATTTCGCCATCGAGCGGCGCGGGCGCTACGAACTTATCCACGCTCCATCTCCACCTTCCAACCCACATAGACCAGGTCGGCGAGCGCCTCCGACAGGCTGACGCCGCGGCTGCTCGCCCATTTCAGGATATCGGCGCTGACATCGGCATCGCGCGACTTCACCGCGACGGGCGAGGGCGTCGGGATCTCGCGCGGCCGTTCGCGCCAGTGCGGCGCCTCGTTGAGCGGGCGCGCCGTCCACAGCCCCGATTCGACAATCATGATCTGCCGGCTGCGCTGGTACCGGCGCACTTCGATCAGCCCGCGCTGTTCGAGCCGCTGCACCGCACCAACCGTGCTGCTGACGGCGGAATATCCCGACACCTCGACCAGGTCATCACAGGTCGGCGCCGGACGCCCGGCTTCAGCGGCCGAGACGATGGCGCCATAGATTTTACGATCCTTGATCGGCAGGTCGCAGATCAGCGCCGCCACTTCAGCTTTTTTCATCGACGACGCTTCCCGATAAATCCCATGAATTTGCAGCCGCGCGGCAGAACGGTGATAACTGCGCCATCGCCGCAGACGGCGCGGTGCCCGGTCGGCAGGATGACGGCGCCGCCGCCCAGCCTGTTGCAGGCATCGAACGCCGGTCCGCTGAGCGTCTCGACAACGACCCGCGCCGGGACTTTGGCAACACGTTCGCGGTAGCGCCGGATGCCGTGCAGCGTGACGACAATCGGAATGCGGGCATCATCCACCGACCGCTTCCTGTCGCGGCGCGGGCGTGGATGCCTCCGCCTGAAAGACGACGCGCCCGACGACGGACCCGCTCGCCGCCGCGACGGCCGCGCCGATCTGGATCGCAAGGTTATTCTCGACCCAGCCCGCGGCGAACGGCGACGCGCACACCACGGTCACCGCATCCTCGCCGAACAGGATCGCGGCGCCCTTGACCCAGCTGCTGTACGTCGTCGGCCCGAGCTCCTGTTCGAGCGCGGCATGCACCCGCGCGCTGCGCCCATCCTCACGGGACTTGGCGCGGACCGGGGCGGGCGGCAGGGCCGACGCCACCGCGGGGCGGGCGGCGGGCGGTGGCGCGAAACTGACGCCGCGCATTTTTGCATGCATTACACGGGGATGGTCGGTGTTGACCCACTTCCCGAGCGCCGCCGTCCAATCCGATTTACACCCGATTGCGCGGGTTTCCGCGAGCCAGTTCAGTTTGAACGCCTCGCAGACCGCCTCATATGCGCCGTCAGGCCATTGCGCGACGAGACGCGCCGCGACGGGCGGCAGGTCTTCCGGGGCAGGCGCTTCCCAATCTGGCGGCAGGCGATGGCCCGGCTTGCGCTCGCGTGCCTTTCGCTTCGGCGCCGGCCGCTCTTCCTTCCCATGCTGAGCGCCTTTTTCCTCGTGGGGCGGATCATCAGCGTCAGCTGATGATAGGGGAAAGGGTTCCAAGGAGGGTTTGGGTGTAGCTGCTACACCGGTCCCCGTGTCGGAGCGTGACCGGTCCGGCCGTTTCACCGGTGAAGAATTTACACCGGTGAAACGCGCCTTCCGCTCCCAGCATCCGACCAGCGGCAGCGACAGCAAGGCGTCGACGACGATCGCATAATCAACGGTGTGGCCATTGGCGCACGGCTTCGTCCCGACGGCGATCAGCAGCCCGTCGGCGATCAATCCTTGTATCGTGGTGATGACCGTCTTCTTGGTCAGGTCGAGTTCGTCGGCCATCGTCTGCTTCGACGCATAGATGCCGCCACCGCAGTCCGCCGCCTTGTCCGCGAGATAGGCCATCATCGCCAGGCGCGTGACGCTGCCGAGCTTGCGCTTATAGCATTCGGTGATGAGGTGGTTGCTCATGTGCCAACGAGATCCCGGAACAGGAGGGGCTCGACACTGCCGTCCTGATTGACGCGATCGAGCCACGCCGCCGCGCTCGGCTCATCGCCGGTCCACCCGTCGGGCCACGTCTCGGCCGCGATCAGTTCATGGATTCGCGCCTCTTCCTCGGCATTGATGATATCGACACGCGGCCGGCCGAGCCGATCGGCTTCGGAGTTTACCCGAGCCTGTATGTCGAGCATCACGCGAAGCGCATGGAGGCGTGCTTCGAAGGTGAGCGGGCCCATGCGCTGCGGATTTTTGGCGATCTTGCCGCTCTTGAGGATTTCGGCACCGGCCTTGCGAATGCGCTGCGCCGGTTCCCGGAGCCACCGGTGCAAGGATCGGATCTCGCGCAGCGGTGCGACATATGACCAATAAGGCATCGCGACGATGTTTTGCAGGGCAGTGTCGTCTTCAGCGAGCGAACAGCCGGTGCAGCCTGTCCGCGCGTTCTTTTCGACAGCGTCATCACCGCCATAGGCATCGGCGAGGATCGCCGTCGGCCACGCGCCAAAAGCGGCTTGCGTGGCATAGATTTTGAGCCAATCCCATACGACACAGACGCGCCAGTGCAGCAGCGGCGCAAGCGTCGCGATCCGGCCGCGAATGCCCTTCGCCTCCGGCAGAACCTTCTGATACCAGCCCTGTCCGCATTCCGCGCCATCCTTGCCGCACGACATGGCGATCCGGCCGTCGCGCACTGCACTCTCTCCCTGGCGGACGCCGGTGATCATCAGCACCGATCCGTCAATCCCGGCGAGGGCAGCCTCCAGAGCGGCCGTCATCGGGTCGACCTTGATCTGCCGCGTGCACCAGCGCAGCGTGTTATTGTTCGGGGGAGGTACGCCGCGGCCGAGGATGTAGACCCAGAAGCGCTTGTCGAGCGGCGCAATGACCTCCTGAAATTCAATCCATTCGCGCTCACGCAGTTTTTCAATGATCAGCCGCGCCGAAACCTCGATCGGCAACAACTCCTGGCGGGTCTGGGCATAGAAAACGTAGAGTTTTTTCGGCCGGGGTAGCTCGCCCGCTTCGATCAAGTGGATGATGAGCGTCAGCGCTGCGGTGCTGTCCTTGCCGCCAGACCATGCGAGAGCCACATGTTCATGGTCGCTCCAATAGGCGCGAAGGCTCGCGAGCGTGAGCTCGATTGCTTCCTCGTTGACCATGCGAGCGCCCTGCGCGAATAGATTGTCGACCGGCCGGTTCATCGCAGCGCCTCCGGCACTTCCCGGCCGATCTTCGCGCACTGTTCACGGCACTTGGCCCGCACAGCGAGCCGATGAGGAGATATATACCGGCCGCTCTCATCGCGCGGCTCAGGGTCGGCCGGCGTCGGCCTCACGCCGAGCAACAGCGCTATGCCGCGTGCAATGCGCTGCACGGTCAAATCGGAGAGCGGCCGATGCTTCATGCCGCAATTGCCTCCGGCTGCCAGTTGCACAGGTCGGGCTGATTGGCGGCCACCAGCGCCCGGGCGACGGGCGGGCAGACGCTGTTGCCGATCGCGCTGATCTGCTCGGCGATAGTCAGGCGCTTCTCGACCCATTTCCCGCGCAGGAATTTGCGCACGACAGGATCGAGGACATACGTGTCGGGAAAGCCCTGTGCCCGGGCCAGTTCGCGCGGCTTCAGCATCCGCAGGCCGATATCGACGATGACATAGGTCACCGCGTCGATGGTCACCGTCACGACGGCGAAGCGTGCTTTCGTGGTGACCGTGTCGATCGGTCGGTCGACGGGCTGGATCTGCGCCGTCTCGCCGTCGCCGTCGGTCCCATAGTATTTTACGAGGAAAGCAGCGACGTTGACCGCGCGTTCCATCATTTCGGGAGGCAGCGAGCCTTCTTCAATCAGCGTCGTTTCGACGACGCGCTGCTGCGAACCCTTTGTCGTCGCGGTCGACAACGGGCGGAGCGCGGAACGTCCCGCGCTGTTTAGATTGCGAGGCCCGCCATTCGCCTGCTCCATGTGAGCGACGACAACGCCGTGATGCGTCCCGCCAGCGCGGATAACGGGAATTTGACCCTCGATATCACCGCCGGCACCTCGCTTGTCGCTGCCGTAGTAGCGCGTCAGGAAAGCGCTGACTTGGGCTGATTTTCCACCGCCGCCAGCGGTTGTCGCTCCCAACGGCTGCGTAACAGGATCTGGCGTCGAGTTGCCAAACTGCCGGTCGATCAGGGGCGCCATCTCTGTTCCGACGGCTGCGAACTTGCCGCCCGTTGCGATGGTGCTGAAGGTATCGTTCAGCGGTTGGTCGCGCGGCCTTTCGCCAGGTCGTCGCTCGCCGTTCTGAAGCCGAGCCAAAGTGCCCGCAACCAGCCCCAGGGGCACAGCGCCGGCGGGCCGCTCAGGCTCTCCATTTGCGGTAACTGTCGGCATGGGGTTCGCAGCGTCAGAACCGACGGCGCCCCGCCGAAACTTTGTGATGTGGGGAGCAAGCCCGACATCGACCGCCGCCAGTTCGCCGCCGTTGGCCGTCGTGATGGTGCGAAGAGGATCAAGGCTGTCGTGCACCCGGACGTCGCCGGTGTGGGTTACCGGAACGATGAAGGGGCGTTGCCCGTTGCGCGCCGCGTCCACGACATAGCGCATGACGCCGTGGGCGATCCGGCGCTTCGTGGCGTCAACAAGCTCTTTGGCTCTGTCGAAAATGCTGGGGCACCGGATCGACCAGTCGATGCACTCGGCCGCGGTGCGATAAGGCAGCAGCTTGCCGGCCAAGACGCGCGGATCATTCGCCGGCGCGTGCGTCGGCTTCGGCCAGACGATCGGCTTCCCGTCGCGGCGAAAGATCATGTAGAGCCGCTTGCGGCTGGTCGGCGTGCCATATTTGCACGCAATCAGCAGGCGGTGCTGCACCCGATAGCCAAGGCGGCGGATGCTGCGCTTGAACTTCTTGAATTCGCGGCCCTTGTGATCCGGCAGCGGCACGCCGTTGCCGTCGAGCGGCGCGGCATATTCGAACTCTTCGACGTTTTCGAGGTAGCCGACGTCTGGCAACGTCTCTTCCAGCCAGTGGATCACTTCCCAGCAAAGCGCGCGGATCGACCGATCTTTGACCGGCCCGCCCTTCGCCTTGCTGTATTCCTTGCAGTCCGGCGAGAACCAGGCGCCAGCCACCGGGCGTCCGCGCGTCGCAGTGCGGGGTAGAAAGGGCGTGCGGATATCGGTGCAGTGATGCTCCGTATCGGGATGGTTCGCCTTATGGATCGCGATCGCAGTCGGGCTGTGGTTGATGGCGATATCGACGTCGCGGCCAAGAGCCTGGCCGATGCCCGTGCTGGCGCCGCCGCCGCCGGCGAAGCCGTCGATGAAGAGGGGGTGGAGCTTCAAGCGCGCCCTCCCGCCGAACAGGGTAGGCTGATAATCATCATCTCGCCTTTGTTGCACTCGCGGCAGAAGCCTGGGCCGCGGCAGGGAATGAGGTCCCCGCCATCGCGGACCAGGAAGATGTGATGCAGACGCTCGCCGAGCTCACGCCGCACATAATCGCGCTGAACCATGATCGAGATGTCGTCGAACTTCGTGCCGACAGTCGCCCCGGTCCACGGACCTAACCTTTCGGGCGCCAGAGATGCGCCCGCCGTCACGCCGCCTGCTCCATGTCGAGCAGGTCGAACAGCGACGGCACGCCGATCTCGCGCTCAGTCGCGCTGAGATAAGAGCAGCTGTCCCGGAAATAGTCGGGGTTGAGCTCGCTGCCCGCGCCGCGGCGCCCTTTCAGGATCGCGCGCATCGGGACCGTGCCGAGCCCGCAAAAGGGATCATAGACGAGGTCGCCCTTCATGCTGAACCGGTCGATCAGCCTGTCGACAATATCGAACTGGAGCGGGCAGACGTGCTTTTCCCGGTTCGCCGCCACCTGAAGCTGGTTGAGCGTCTTCATCCGGATGACATCGTCCCAGACATCGGGGTGATGGCTGCCCGGCGCGAGCGACATAAACGTGCGGGGCAGATGCCCCCGGCCGTCATTCTTGTCCCGTGCTTCGATCGTCTCGCCGATCGCGACATGCGCCGCGGCGTCATAGACCATGTCCCGGCTCTCGGTCGTGAAGGCCTTGACCAGCGGACCTACACCCATTTCGGCGAAACGCGGTGCATGATCGGCGAGTTCGGACGGCATAAGCGGCCGGTTGCCCGACGATCGCCAGAAGGCGTGCGCGTCGATCTGCCACTGCGCCAGGCTGTAATGGTTGGACGCGACCGTATCGACCGCCCCAAAGGCGCCGTTCAGCGCTTCCTCGAATTCCGGATCGTCAAATTCGAATCGACGGCCGTCCTTGAGCTTTACCGCCGTCACCTTGTTGACCCGATTATCGGCATAGCCGCGGCTGCGGTCGGTCTGCGGCTTGCGCATCAGCAGGATATATTCGGGGCTGCCGGCGCCCATCTTGGTGCCGTCCTTCAGCATCTCCGAATAGCTGAGGCGATAGGTCTGCTTGTTCTCGCGCACGACGTCGGTGATGACGGTGATCATGCCCATGAACTGGAAGCCATGCCGCTGATAATGGAACAGCGTCTTGGCGTGGAAGGGATTGACCGTCGGCACGCCCTCGCCGGTGACGGCGCCGAACAGGATCCGGTCCTTGACGTGAATGCAGGCGAGACGGCCGGGGCGGAGCGCGCGGAAGAGCTCCGGCGTTAGATAGTCCATCTGCGCAAAGAAATGCGCGTCGTCGTCGGTGTGGCCGAAATCATTATAGCTCGGCGTATATTCATAATGGTTGGAGAAGGGGATCGAGGTCACGATCAGGTCGAGACTGTCGTCCGCGAGCAGCCGCGCCTCCTCGACACAGTCGTTATGCGCCAGCGTCCAGCCTTCGCCCGACGCCTCGGCGCGCTCGACGCCAATGCTGCGGCTGGCGAGATCGGCCGCGGCGGCATGATTGAGGCCATAGCGCCGGATGATCGCGCTCATCTTTGCCGTGAGCTCTTCGTGCAGGGCCCATTTTTCGAGCAGGACGCGGCGGACCTCCTCTTCGGTTTCGGCATAGATGCAGTCGACGATGACGGGTTCGGTCTGCCCGAAGCGCTGGACGCGGAAGATCGCCTGAATGAAATCGTTGAACTTGTGTCCTATCCCTGCGAAAATCTCGCGGTGGCAGTGGCGCTGCAGATTGGTACCGGACCCGAGCATCACCGGCTTCGCGGCGAGGTCCTTGATCCGGCCGTCGCTGAAATCGCCGACAATCGTCTCGCGCGTGTCGAGGTCCTGCGACCCGTACACCGCCGCGATGCGGTCCCGGCCGGGCACGTCGAGCGCTTCGATCGCGCGCCGCTCATCCTCGAGGTCGTGCCAGATCAGGAAATGATCGGCCGGGTCGGCGGCCATGATCTCGGCGACTTTGGCGATGCGGGCGTCCAAGGTGCGCCGCTTTTCCCGGCTTGCCTCGACGACGCCCACGGCATTGTCGCGGATCAGGCGGCCCTGCCCGTTGGTGTCGGCGCCGGCGTCGCTGATGTCGGTCTCGACGCAATGCCAGCGCACCTCGATCGGCGGCAGGTCATAGCCCTCATCGCTGAAGCCCAGATCGCTCGGCGTCTGGACGAACACGCCCCATGTGTTGAGCCACAGGAAGAATTCGTCTTCCTTGTGGGGGTAGAGCTGGAGGTCGTTCGCCTTTTCGCTGTTGCGCTGGAAAAAGCGCGTCAGCGCCTGTCCCGTGTCCATGATGCCGAGGAACCCGGCATAATGGATCAATTCCTTGTAGCGGTTCGGCGAGGGCGTGGCGGTCGCGACGAAGCGATAGGGCACCGCCTCGAACAGGGGCAGGAACTCCTGAAACGTCTTGCTGCCGTAACTGCGCAGCACCGATGCTTCGTCCAGGCTGGCGACGGTGAACCGGCCGACGCTGATCTTCCCTTCGCGGACGCTCTCGTAATTGGTGATGAAGAGATGCGTCTCGGCGGGGTCCGCCGCGGCAATGATCGCATCGATCTCCGCATCGGTCCGCACGAAATGCAGTGTCAGCCCGAGCAGGGCCGCATCCTTCATGAATTCCATGCGGACGCCGAGCGGCGCCACGATCAGCCCGAGCGCGCCGCAGCCGACCTTGCGCAGGATGATCTGGAGGATCAGCAGCTGCATGATCGACTTGCCGAGCCCGAAGGCGGCAAAGATCGCGCGCCGGCCGCCCTCGACCGCCCAGCGCACGATATGGCGTTGATGGTCTTTCACCGGCCGGCCGTCGATCAGGTGCGTCGGCACCTCGTCGAGCGTGCACGGCAGGCCCGCGAGCGGGGCGGCCGGCATCTTCGCTTCGAGGAAGCTCTGATAATTCTCGGCGGTCACGTTACGCCGCCTTGTCGAAGTCGAAGCTCGGCTGCATGCCCAGCGACGTCTTGTAGACTTCGAGTACCGCTTCCATTTCCTTGCGATCGTGGACCGGGATTTTGCGCAGCCGCACGATCTGGCGCATGATCTTCGGGTCATAGCCCTGCGACTTCGCCTCGTTATAGGTGT
Source organism: Sphingopyxis macrogoltabida (assembly GCF_001307295.1). Classification (NCBI taxonomy): domain Bacteria; kingdom Pseudomonadati; phylum Pseudomonadota; class Alphaproteobacteria; order Sphingomonadales; family Sphingopyxidaceae; genus Sphingopyxis; species Sphingopyxis macrogoltabida. The sequence goes on from NZ_CP012700.1 coordinate 4,665,890, forward strand.
CGCGGATATCGTCGCCGACGCCCTTCTTTTCCTCTTCGAGCCGCTCGATGCGCTCGATGAACAGGCGCAGTTGCTGGTCCGAAACCGTGGCTTCGCTCATGGTTCATGCTCCAATGTTCGCCCCCCTCGACGGGAGCATCGTGGGACCATCGCGGGGAAATGGGCCTGTCAGCGCAGGGCCGAACCGCTCCCCGCGATGGAATTGATGATCGGCCCGAGCTCAAAGGCATCGTGCGAAAGGCTGGCGAGCTTGACGTGCGACAGGTGCCCGTCCTGGAGCGCCTCCGCGCCGTTCGCTGCGAAGCGCGCGCAGGCCGCGACGGCATGCCGCACCGTGGTACCGAGCTCGACGCGCAGCGGCGCCGTGACGAAACCCATCCGGCGCGCTATGCGCTGGAACGCCGAGGGCGGCAGGGCCGAGAAGATGCGCATCGCGGTGTCGAGCGGCATCATCGGGCCATCGGCCTCGACGTAACTGCGCAGCCGGCGCTCCCATGTGTCGACATGGCCGTCGCCGTTCCACGTGGAATCAGCGAGCGCGGCCCAGCTGATCGCCCGGCCGTGGCCGACGAAGTGCCGAAGGATGTCGCGGACAAGGGCTTTTACAGCCTCGTTGGAAAATTCGGGCGTCATTTCCATTGGATGGGGCGCCGCCGCGCGGCATCTCATGGACCATGGAACGGGATGATAGCGATAAGCGGCACGGCGGGGCCGAGGGGTTGGGGGGAGGGAGCCCCGCCGTGCCTGCCCGGAGTGGCGGGGGGGCGAAACACTCCGGGGATTGGTTGCAGGGGCGGGATTCGAACCCGCGACCTCCGGGGTATGAACCCGGCACGCTACCGCTGCGCCACCCTGACAAAACTGTTGAAACATCAGGCCGCGACCTCCGCCTCGGGGAGGACGAGGTCAGCCTCGGTGAGAGCGCCGTTCGACCATGCCACGATCTTGAGCGCCAGCTTGAGGCTGGGCTGGCGCTGCCGATAGGCAAGCTTGTGGATCGTGTGATGGGACACGCTGAGCTCCGCCGCAGCTTCTGGCACGGTGAGCCCCCGGTCCCTGATGTGTTCGAGCAACGTCATGTGCCCAATATGCCCAATTTGGGCACGTCGTCAAACACAAAATGTGCCCAATCTGTCCTCTATACGAAAGGTGCCCACGTAGGGCACAAGAAGCGCATGGCGAACAACCGCATAGCTGAGCTCAGAAAAGCCAAGGGGATGACGCAGGAGCAGCTTGCGGATGCGATCGGCACGACGATCAACAACCTCGGCAAGCTGGAGCGCGGTGCGCGCCGCCTCAATCAGGATTGGATCGACAAGATTTCGGCGGCGCTCCAATGCGAGCCTCACGAACTGTTCACGTCGCCGAAGCCGCTAACAACCGAGCGCCGGGTCGAGAGCCCGCAGCGTGAATACCGTCCGCATCCCGACCAGCTGCCGACGCGAAGCGCCTGGCGCGACGCCGGGCCGGTGCAGCTGCGGCGCGTCAATCTAGAACTCGCCATGGGCAATGGCACCGTCCTTGAAGACTGGATCGAGGAAGAGCCCTACGACTTCGATGCGACCAAACTTCGCGAGATCACCTCGACGCCGGCGCATATGCTGCTCATCGGAAAGGGCATCGGCGACAGCATGGAGCCCACGATCGGCAGTCACGACGACGTGATGATCAATCTTGCCGAGAACGAGCTCAGCCGGTTCGATGGCATCTACGCTTTGACGATCGAGGGCGCGGGCGCCATCAAGCGCCTTGCGCCTGCTGGCGAAGGAATGGTGCAGGTGATATCGGACAACCGGAACCATCCCGATCCGGTCCGCAAATTTCCGCGCAGCGCGATCAAGATCATCGGCCGCGTGAACTGGTCAGCGAGGAGGCACTGATGTCCGACACCGTCTGGGGGATCATTTTTACCGCCTATATTCTTGCCGCATTGCCGATCATGGGCATGGGCAACGGCGCCGCGCAGCGCCCTCAAGGCCTGCCGGGATCATCTAACGTCGCGTCCTACGACGCGCGCGAGAAGCGCTTTCAAAAGATCATGGTGCTGTGGATCGCAGGTCTGGTTGCGCTCCTTGCCGCATGGGCATATTTATAGGGCGTGCCTGCCCAGATCACTCTGCCCATCGTCGGAACCCGGTTTCCGAACAAGGACCCAAAGGAACCGACGCGGCAATTCGCGCTCGAACTGTGCGAGCCAGGCGAAGAGGTCACGCTCCGCCTCGACCCGGCCAACAAGCATGACGAACATGCGATCGAGGTCCGCAATTCGCGCGATATGATGATGGGTTATATCCCGGCGAACCGGGCGGTCTACGTCGGGATGCAGATCCGGCGCAGTTCGGCCGCGGCGATCTTTCAGGGGCGCACCGAGCGCGGCGGGTTCATCCGAATCGCCTTCGACGGGGATAAGCCCGTCCTGCCCAAGGATCCGGCCGACCAAAGCACCGCCGACGACTTCCAGCCCGACCCGGAATATCCCGACGATTGGGGTGCGTAGGACATATATGCCCGCATAGGGCATTTTCGGCATTGACACATGCCCAATTAGGGCACATTAAATCCGGGACTGGGCACATCAGGTGCCCGGCACCGGAGGTCGAACAATGCAGCCTGCCCACGAGCAGCCGGACACCGCTCAGACGGTCGTCGATATCAGGCTCGCGCATTTCGCTATTGCCTTTACCTTTCTGACCATCGGTGTGCCGCTGATCTTGGCGATGTTGCGGTGACCGGCCCTTCCGTCTTCGAGGGCTTTGCCCCGGCCCGGCTGCGCACCAGCGCCGCCTGCCTCGCAGACGCCGAGGCGGCGCTTGAAGCTGAGTGGCGCCGCGAGCAGAATGCCGAACAGGATCCGCTCGGCGAACGCCCGCTCGATCTCAAGCTGCTTGTCGGCATGGAGGTCGCGGCCGTCGAACCGCATCGCGATGGCTGGCGGATGCGCTTCGGCTGCGGGACCGTGATCCATTTCAACCGCGGCGCGACATTCGACGTGGCCGGCCATTCGGTGATCGAGCCATGATCGATCCGAACAACCGGCTCTACGCCCTCGATCTGCTCCATCGCGCCGGCACCGCCTACGACGCGCGCGACATCAGCGTGATCGCCTCGATCCTGCCGGTCATCGAGGCCGATGTGATCGCCGAGATCGAGCGTCCGATCGGCGAGGGCATCAGCGCGGCGCAAGCCGTGTGCGCTGCACGCATCGGCACCGGCTGCCACCGCCCCAACTCCGAACCCCCGGCCTCTCCGACCACGCCGGGTCAACCTGCCGCCGCCCCCGCAACAGTTCACGCGGCGGGCGGCGGCCATTTTGGAGATTGATGGATGACGGCCGAGCGCGATGCAGAAACGATGGCGACCGTCGAGGACGCCCAGATGCTGCTGCTGATGGAACTCTGTGACGAATTCCGGCAGGCGGTCTTTGCGCGTCTCGACCCGGCCGAGCCGCGCGAAACCATCGCGATTGCCATGACCGCGGGCATCATGTTCGCCGGCATGCAGGCCGGTCACCTCATTGCGATGGGCGACTATGTCGAATCGCCCGAACTCAATCAGCAGATGTCGCAGATGCTGGAGACGAACTTCCCGCTCGGCATCAATTTCGGAAAGCTCCGCGCCGCCCGCCAATTGGCCGCGCTCGAAGCGAGCATGAACTGATGCCTTTCTTCACCAAAAAGCCCGTCCGCATCGAAGCCGTGCAGTTCCTGCGCATCATGCCGGCGAGCGGCAACCCCTTCTTCGCCGAGGATGACAGCCTGGACGCATCGTGGCCGACCTGGCTGGTCGAAGCGCTGTGCAAGCAGTCGTGGCAGGAAGGCGCGATGTGGGTCAACACCTTCAATTCGCTCCACATCCGCACCCTCGAAGGCATCATGCTCGTGAGTCCGAACGACTGGGTCATCTGCGGCGTCAAGGGCGAACTCTACCCGTGCAAGCCTGACATTTTCGCCGTGACCTATGACGCGATCGCCGAGGAACCGGCATCATGAAGGGTGCCGACCAGTGCCCGAAATGCGCGAGCCGCGCGACCATCGACGTCGACGCGCCCAGCCCGAAGGGCTTCTATTCGCGCGATGTCCGCGTGTGTCGGAATTGCCAGACCATATGGGAGCCGTTCAACCCGGCCGACATGTTCGACCCGGCCGACCGGCTCGCGAGCTTCAGCGAGCCGTGCAACAATTGCGCCTTCCGCACCGGTTCGCCCGAGCAGAAGGATAAGGAAGAGTGGAAGAAGACGATCGCCGCGCTGAAGGCGGGCGGCCAATTCTTCTGCCACAAGGGTGTTCCGATCGACATCAAGAACGCGAATGGCTTCGCCTATCCCGAGGATGGCAAGAACCCGCGCAAGATGCGCCTTTGCCGCGGGTACCTAAATATGTGGGCCGCCCAGATCTCCAAGGAGATGGCGGCGGAGGGGCTTTCGTGACCGACCGCGCCGACCAGAAGCTGCGCGAGGCCGAGGACTTGCGCGCCCGCCTGATCAGCGAAGGCCGCCACCGCGACGCGGAGATTATCCGCAGCCTCGCCGCGACCTATCGCGCCAGCCGACAGGCCAACGCGCTCCTGCAAGCCGACAACCAGGCGCTCAAAGATGGCAAGCCCGACGGCGGCACGATCGACATGGACTATCCGGCGCGGGCCCGCGCCAAGATCGCCGAGATCCATGCAGCGCTTCCGGCCGACGCGACGTTCAGCATGCGCGTCAGCGCGCTCAAGCGCGGCTATCCTTTCGGCGAGCGGCGTTTCTGGCCCTATCAGGCTTGGCTACAGGAGCGCGCCAAATATCTGCGCCAGTATGACCCCGAAACCCCTCTCGGGCCCCTGCTCGAAGGCGTCAGCTTTCCTTATCAGGAGAGGGCAGCATGACCGAATTCGTCGAGGCAATCTGTTGTTGGAAAGAGTGCCGCATTTCGTTTGGGATCGAGGCTGCTCGTCATGCCCAACTCAAACGCAACGGCGACCAATTCTTCTGTACGAACGGCCATAATCAATATTATCCGCGGGGCAAGTCGACTGAGCAGAAGCTCCGCGAGGAACTGGAAGCACAGCGACAGCGCGCCGAGCGCGCGGAGCAGCGGGTTGCCGAGGTGCAGGATAGGGCATCGCATCACAAGGCGAGCGCCTCCGCCTACAAAGGCCAGGTTACCAAAATCAAGAAGCGCGTCGGCGCGGGCATCTGCCCGTGCTGCAATCGCCACTTCGCCAACCTGTCGCGCCACATGGCCGGGCAGCATCCCGAATTCGCCGAAATTAAAGAGGAGGCCACCGGTGCTCACCAGTGAAACCGCATATCGCATCGCCGTCGCGTATAAGGAAATCGAAAGCGGTGAGCAGCTGCTCACCGACGTCAAGGCCGCAATGGAGAAGGTTGCCGCCGTCGACATTCGGGATGCATTCGGGCGCCCGGTTCGGCGTATCGAAATGGGGATCCCCTCCGGCGACAATAGCCGCCGCCTGCTACACGTAGAATATGATCTCGCTGTTCCCGTGATCGAGGCGCACATCGCGCAGATGCGCGCACGGCTGAAAGCGCTGAATGAGATCGCGCGCGCCGAGGTCGGCGGCGGGGAGGCGGGAGAGTGACCGGCCGCCCGACCCGCGAGGACCTGCAGCATCAGGTCGACACCTTCAACGCCCGGTACCCGATTGGCCAGCGCGTCACCCTGCGCAAAGACGACGGTACCGATGTCGACACCCGGACGCGCGCCCGCGCCGCCATCCTGTCGGGCCACTCGGCCGTGATCTGGCTGGAGGGCGTGAGGGGCTGCTATCTGCTCGACCGGGTCACGCCTATCAAGAGCGACGAGGTGGCAGCATGACCATCCCGCTGCTGTCGACATTGCGCGAGCCGCCGGTGCCCGGACGTTACTACATCGTGCCGGTCATCGACTTCATCTATTGCAACCGCGAAGGGCAATGGCCGACGCTCGGGCCACTGCACCACGATCGCGGTGAGATCGGTTTTGAGCCGCTTCACTTTCATGTCGACCTGCGCTTCCTCACCGCGCGGCAGGCGAAGCAAGTCAGCAACTGTTATTGGCCGGGGAGCGCTGAGGCGGCCGTTACCGCCGCCCCGCTGAACTACCGCGGGCGAGAAGTTCCTCTGAAGCCATATCTCGCGAAGCGCCGCTGTCGCGTAGATGGTTGGAATTATTCGCCACCTACCCGACCGCGCTGGCTGGACGCCTTTGATCGACGCTTCGGTGAAGTCGCGGAACCGCGGCGTTTGGCGGACGGTCGTTTGCTTTGTCCGCATCGCAAAGTCGATCTTTCGTCATTCCGGCCCGACGCGGATGGCATTGTGACCTGCCCGCTTCATGGGCTGCGGGTCCGTTGCGGAGGCTCGATCAATGACTGACCAGCTAAAGCCGACACAGGCTGATCGTGACGCGGCGGCGGATAGCTATGTCGCCGACTATCCGAAGCGTGAAGATACCAATTTCACGCTTCGGATTCGTGCTGGCAAGTGCGATCGTGCCAGCCGCGTCCAAGCCTTCACCCGCCACCGCCTCTCCCATTCAGGCAATGCCGAGCGGGAGAGTGGGGAGGAGTATTGCCCCAGTTGCCTATGCGATTTGTGCCAGCGGCGAAATCAGGATGTGAGTATCAAGGCGACGCTCGCCGAAGACAGCGACGCGCGGTGCTGGTCCTGCTCTTGCGGTTGGATCGGCTGCTACACCAACGCCGATTTAGCCGAGTATGGCGAGCCGTCCGAGTGCCAGAGTTGCTACCGAGAACGCCTCTCCGAATGCGATCCTGCCCGCGCCTCTCTCTCTGCATCCGGTGCAGCTATCGAGCAAGTGGCTCCATCTCACAAACTGGGCGATGTCGAACGTGTCGCGCGGGCTCTTTGGGTGCACGAGAAAGGCGCATATGTCAGAGACCCCGGCGCGGTTTGGGACGATCCGGCAAGCGTCGAACACCCGCTCTACTGGACGCAACAGATGGCCGACAATCACCCGGCCTATCGGGAGAAAGCTCTTGTCGCTCTCGCCGCCCTCACCGACCAGTCACAGACTGACCGGCTGCGGGAGGCGGTCGTCAATGCCCTGAAAATCCTTGAACGCAACCTGCATCGCCAGACTGAAAAGTGCGACGACGCGGTGAATATTCTCCGCGCCGCCCTCTCGGAGACCCGGCCATGAAGGCGCTCATGGAGGATCGGTCGGCACGCGCGGAGGTCCGCAACCCTGTTCTAGCGCTGCCCGCGATGCATCGCCTGGCCGAACTGTCGGAGGAAGAGAGCGGCGCGGTTATCGCCGTGATGCTCGACCTGAAAGCCGACGCAGCCGAGCGCGCACAGGAATGCTGGCGGCGGCATAAAGGGCCGATGGCAGCCTATTGGAAGGCCGTTAGCGTCTACGCCGGCCATACAGCAAAAGCACTCCGCCGCCTGTCCGCCCTCCGCGCTCAATCAACCGGGGAGAATGATCGTGGGTGAGATGAAGCGCAGCACTGCGCAATTTTTCTTCGAGATGGGATTCGGAGCCTGTTACGCCGAGGCGATTATCCGCAACAGTAACAAGATTCCATTTGCGCTGTCAGACGCGGAAATCGAACGCCAGTGGGCTATCTCGCAAGAGGCATATGACGACCCTGCCGAGTTGGATGAGATGCTGGCGAAAGTGTCTGCCGCCGACTCCGATGTTATCGGAAAGCTGGTGGAGGCGCTTAGCGAAGCGGGAACCGTGCTGCGCCTCGTTGAAAAGCCGAGTGAGCCCGATCCTGATTACCACGACCGCATCGCAGAGCTTGGAGATGAGATCGGATATGGCGCTCTCATGTCGGGCGCTCAGGCGGCGTGGAGGGAAGCGCTGGTGGAGTATGGAGCGGTCGGCGGCGAATTTGTCGCCGGGCCTTGCCAAGCAACAGTTACCCGGGCGCTCGGAGTAATCCGCGCCGCCCTCGCGGAGACCCAGCCATGAAGGCGCTCATAGAACGGGTGGAGGGGGAGATCACCCCCTTTGTCGAAAGCCAATGCGCTGTCGGCGGCAGCTACTGCGAGGCGTGGCACGACTGGTTCTGGGCCTCCGCCGATGCCGATCCGGCTTGCAATGACGAAGATCGCGATCCGAAACCGCTGACTGATTTCCCGTTCGAGGTCGGCAAATGCTTCGATGTCGCCCGTTGCCGCCTCCGCGCCGCCGCCCTCCGCGCTCAATCAACCGGGGAGAATGATCGTGTCGAAGACTGACTATGTGCGGTCGGAAGCCCGACGGAACACGACGTTCGATCATCATTGCCACTGGCCTGGCTGCGACAAGAGCGTCCCGCCCGCGATGTGGGGATGCAAGCGGCATTGGTTCAAACTGCCGCTTCGCCTCCGCAACAAGATTTGGGCGACCTATCGACCGGGGCAGGAGATCACGAAAGACCCCAGCGCCGAATATCTCGCCGTCGCCCGCGAGGTCCAAGACTGGATCGGGGAGAATGATCGTGGGTGAGATGAAACCGGACCTCTCCGGCATCCTTGGCGAATGCGCCGACTTGATCCAGCATATCCTTTACACCCCCGGCTATGGCGACGATGTCAATTCGCGCGAGGAAGCACAGGATCATATTGAGCGAGCCCGCGCGGCCATCGCCGCATGGAACCGGCGCCCCGCCGACGAGCAGCTATGGTCGCGCGCCGTGCGCGGGATCAAGGCCGCGCTCGCCGGCGACATCGACGTGCTCGACATGGCCGAGGTCAACCGCGTGATGGGATGGGATTGATGACGCCCGGCGACCTTTTCGACCTCTGTATGGATGCGATCGACCGCTTCAACCGCGGCGAGGTGTCCGCCGCCGAACCTTTCATCATGCTCACCTTGCCGCGGAAAGTGCCGCTCCGCGGCGACCGCATCCGCCTCTTTGGAAAATCTGGCCCCTTTGGCCGCGTAGCAACCGGAAAACCTCGCGATGACGGATTGTGGAATATCGTCGCCTATTTCCCAGCCGTGGCAGTCGTTAAGGCGCTAAGCGACATGATGGGCGTCAAGGTCGCGATCCAGCGGGGGCGCCCGCCCGATGGGTAAGCACGCAACCATCGCTGCAATAACACCCCGCCTGGTCGACGAGGAGACGGCTGCGGCCTATGTCGGCCGTGGCCGGACCAAATTCCGCGAAGACGTCGGCAAGCGCCTCCTGCCCTCGCACAGCGACACGAACGGCAATGTGAAGCTGTGGGACATCCGGCTGCTCGACGCCTATATTGACGGCCGCAGCGGTTTCGGTGACACCTCGAACGGATGGGACGCTTGAATATCCCCGGTGTCTGCCAGAAGAAGGGCAGCTTCTATCGCCGCTTCCGCTACTATGATGAGGCGGGGAAGCGGAAGGATCGCTACGTCAAACTCCCGGCGCCGACGGATCCGCGCTTTGCGGTCGAGCTTGCGCGCGTCAACGCCGAGCACGCCGCTGCACCCGAATCGCGCGACACGCCCGAGCCCGGCAGCTTCTGGGCGCTGGCGACTGCCTTCCGAACCGCGCTCGCCGCCGGCTGGACGAAGAAGCAGCGCAAGCGGAAGAAGCGCGAGGGCCAGCCGGAGAAGGGCATCAAGCCCTATTCGCCGAACACGCTCGCCAATTATCTGCGTTATGTTGAGATGTTCGAAGATCCTGAATTCATCTACGAGAATCAGAAGACGAAGAAGCGCACTGCTGTTCGCGACCTCGACGTGAAGGGCATCCGGCCGGTCCATATCCACGAGCTCCGCGACGGGCTGGCGAGCACGCCGGGCAAGGCGAACGTCTGGCTCACCGTCCTGAAGCTGATGCTCACCTATGCCACCGAGCGCGACTGGCGCGCCGACAATCCCGCGGCCGACATCGCGCCGCTGCCGATCGGCGAGCACGAACCATGGCCGGCCACCGTCCTCGAGGAGGCGAAGGTCGAGGCGAGCCCGATGCTGTGGCTCGCGATCGTCACCGGCCTTTGCAGCGGCCAGCGCATCAGCGACGTCATCCGCATCCATCTCAGCTGGCTGAAGACCGGCATCATGTCGCTGTCGCAGTTCAAGACCGACGTCGATGCCAGCGTGCCGGTGCACCCGTTCTGGCGCGAGGCGATCGACAAGCTGCCGAAGAAGGCCGTAACGGTGCTCTATGACCGCAGCGGCCGGCCTTTTAGCAGCGAGGAAGCGATCCAGGCGCAGATCCGGCGTATGATGAAGAAGCTGGGCCATGTCGATTCGCAGGGGCAGGCGCTCTACACCTTCCACGGCCTCCGCAAGAACGCCTGCTGTTATCTGCTCGAAACCGGGCTTAGCGACACCGACGTCGGCGCGATCCTCGGCATGACGCCCGAGACGGTGCGCCACTACGGCAAGCGAGCCCGCGCGCTGACGATCGCCCAGGGCGCCGCGGCGAAGATGAACGCGGTGCCTTTCTCGAAGATGGGTCGCTGATCATGGCCGGTTGGCAGCCCATCAAAACCGCGCCGAAAGACGGCACGCACATCGTGCTCCTGTTTCGATGGGCGCCCCTCCCGTCGAAGCCGGTAAAGGTCTAGCTAGTGTTGTTTCGAGATAGGAGCCCCCTTGCCGACCCTGTCGCGGCCGTTGTGCGCCAGATTAACGCCGAGACTGAAGCGTGGTGCCGCCAGGCGGCTGAGCGCGGCGAAGGCTGCCGTCTATGGCGGAGCGACCCGATCGTCGAGAACGACCTGCGCGGGATGCGCTACCGTTTCGAATTCCAGATCCTCGAATTGGGCATGCCGGCGCCGAGATCAGGCATGCTCTTCGGACCTTGGTCAAAAGAGTTTCTGGACGGCGCAATTGAGGCGCTGGGGGAACTTGTGGGGGAACCGCTGGGGGAACTCGCCGATCTATCGTTTCGCGCTGGCGCGAAGATCGGCAGATAACTGCCAGTGGTGACCCCTACGGGACTCGAACCCGTGTTTTCGCCGTGAAAGGGCGACGTCCTAGACCGCTAGACGAAGGGGCCGTCAACCGGTGAAGCGGCGCATTAGACGGGCATTCCGGCGCGGTCAAGCGCGCTGGTGCCGTTCTTGGCACGAAATATTCTGACGCTGTCATCCGTCCGCCCAGGCTGCATCCTCGAGATGCAGTTCGGCGGCGGGGCGGCTGCCCCAATCGTCGCGCTTCGCGCGCCCCGCGAGCCACAATTTGCGCCCGCGTGCATGGAGCAGCGCCTGGCCGAGTTCGGTTTCGGCGCTGCGGAAGGCGATCGCCTTGAATCGCGCGCCGTCCTCGCCCGACACGATCAGGCGAACATGGTCGGTCCCGACGATTCCCGCCTCGACGATGCGGACCGGCCCGGTCGCGACGCGCGGCGCGGGCCAGCCGGCGCCATAGGGGCCGGCGCTTTCGATCGCTTCGCACCAGAGCGGCGAGATGCCGCGCGGGGCGAGCACGGCGTCGATCAGCAACACCTTGTCGCCGCTCGCGCGCTCGACGTCGGCGGCGAGCCGGTCATTGAGGAAGGCACCGAGCGCATCGACCCGGTCGGCGGCGACGGTCAGTCCCGCCGCCATCGCATGGCCGCCGCCCGCGACGAGCAGCCCCGTCTCCTTCGCGGCCAATATGGCGGCGCCAAGGTCGACGCCCGAAATCGAGCGTCCCGATCCTTTGCCGACGCCATCCTCGTCGATCGCAATGACGATCGCCGGGCGGTGCAATTTCTCCTTGAGCCGTCCGGCGACGATGCCGATCACCCCGGGGTGCCAGCCCTGCCCGGCGACGATCGCGACCGGGGCGTTGCCGCACTGGACGCTCGCGGCGACCGCTTCGTCGAGCACCGCGGCTTCGATCGCGCGGCGCTCCTCGTTCAGGCGGCCCAGTTCCTGCGCGATGTCGGCCGCCTCCTGTGGGTCGGAGGTGGTGAGCAGGCGGACGCCGAGGTCGGACTTGCCGACGCGGCCGCCGGCGTTGATGCGCGGGCCGAGCGCGAAACCCATGTCGCTGGCGGTCGGCGGCTTGGTGAGCCGCGCCGCGTCCATCAGCGCCGCCATGCCGATATTGCCGCGGCGCGCCATCACCTTCAGCCCCTGCGTCACCAGCGCGCGGTTGAAGCCGGTGAGGCGCGCGACGTCGGCGACGGTGCCGAGCGCGACGAGGTCGAGCAGGTCGATGAGCGCCGGCTCGTCTCGGCCCGCAAAATAGCCGCGCGCGCGCAGCGTGCGGAGCAGCGCCGCGCCGAGCAGGAAAGCGACGCCGACCGCCGCGAGATTGCCGTGGATCGCGGCGTCAGGTTCCTCGTCGAGCCGGTTCGGGTTGACCAGCGCGAGGGCTGCGGGAAGCGTCGTCGCGCATTGGTGATGGTCGACGACGATCACCTCGACCCCCGCCGCCTTCGCTTCCGAAATCGCGTCGAACGCCTGCGCGCCGCAATCGACGGTGACGACGAGCTTCGATCCCGCCTCGCCGATCCTGACCAGCGCGGCGCCCGACGGGCCATAACCTTCCATCAGCCGGTCGGGGATATAGGCGCCGACGGGCAGGTCGAGGGCGCGGAGCAGGCGCACGAGCAACGCCGCCGAGGTCGCGCCGTCGACGTCATAGTCGCCGAAGATCGTCACCGCCTCGCGCGCCTCGACCGCGTCGGCCAGTCGTGCCGCCGCGGCGTCCATGTCGCGGAACAGCGACGGGTCGGGCATGAAACCGCGGAGCGTCGGGCTGCGTTGCCGCTCGAGGTCGTCGCGCGGCACGCCGCGGGCGAGGAGGAGCTGCGTGACGAGGTCGTCGGGGGCCAGATTTTCCGACGTCATGTCGGCGCTCGCCCGGCGCCAGTGCCAGGGCTGCCCCGTGATCGAGCGCGTTATGCCGAGCGCGGCGTCGCTCATCGCGGGCTCTCCTGCCGGGCGCGCGCCGCGAGGATGCGCAGGCGGAGGTGCTTTGCGGTGTCGAGCGGGATCGCCGGGATTTCGTGGCTCGCGAGCGCGCTGCCGCCGGGGACACCGAACACGAGGGTCGCGAGGCCGAGCGGGCGCAGCACGAAATCGCTCTTGAGGTCGACGCTCTGCACCGACGCGTGCGGCAACAGGGTCATCCGAGGTTTCCACCAGCCGCGGCGGATCGCGACCATGTCGCCAAGGTCGGTCCAGCGGTGGAAGCGCGTCCCGAACAGCGAACCTGCGGCAATCAGCAGCCCCGCCGCCGGCCCGAGCCAGCCCGCGGGCTGGCCGAGCGACAGCGCGACGACGCCGCCCGTCGCGGCAAAGACGGCGCCGACAAGGCCGCCGAGTGCGATGACGCGGTGGCTGTGCTGCCAAGGCTGGTCCTCGCCGGGGCGTGCGATCGCGACTTCGGCGAGGACGGGGTCGATGTCGTCCCACTGTCCGAAGGGGACGACCTGATGGTCCCTTTCGGTCGCGCCGTCGCTAGCGAGGCTTTGCAGGCGCAGTTCGCGCCAGCCGAAGCGCCGCCGCAGCCAGCCGGTGGTGACGATCGCCGCCTGCACCCGGCGCACCGGCACCGCGACGTCGGTGCGCGTCGTCAGGCCGCGCGTGCGGCGGAGCGCACGTGGCTCGCGCGTCAGGCGGAAATCCCAGTTGGCGAAAAACATCGTCGCGATGCCGCTGACGAAGCCGATGAACAGCAGAGACAGCAGCGCGCCGATCCCGGCGATCCAGCGATGCGCGATGACCCACTGGTCGAGGCCATAATCCTCGGCGATGTCGATCCAGTCGCGCGGGTTTAAAAAGTTGAAGTCGAAGGGCAGGAGGTTGTCGAACAGCTGCATGCCCGCGCCGACGACCGCGAGCGCGGCGAGCGAGAAGTTGAACGTTCCGGCGACCAGCAGCCGGCGCGGGCCCATTGCAAAGAGCAGCCGGTCCTCGGCCGCGCCGGCCGGCACCGCATCGGAGGCGCCCACTGCGGCGGGAGCGGTGGCGGCGGCGTCGCTGCGGTGGGCGCGGATCGTCGTGCGCAGCGCCTGCGCGGCGTCGATGGCGATGGCGTCGAGATCGGCGTCATTCTCCTTGCCGCCGGCCCCGGTCTCGAACCCCACCTTGGCGATGCCGAGCGCGCGCGCGGCGAGGCCTTGTTCGATGCTGACGTCCTGGATGCGGTCGAAGGGGATGGTGCGGTGCTGGCGCGCAAGGACGCCGCTTTCGATCACCACCTCGTCGGGGCCGACGGCAAAACGGAAGCGCAGCCAGTGGAGCCAGGCGGCGACGAGCGACAGCAGGATGAAGGCAAGGATCGCCGGGATGATATAGACCCAGTTGCCGGTGAAGCCGAGTGCGGCAACGGCGGGCAGGAAATTGAGGCTGCGCGGGCCAAGCCGGACGATCGCCAGCGCGAGCGTCGCTGGGTGCAGCCGCTGCCAGTGCGGCTCGTCTGCGGCGGCGGGCAGGGCGGCCGCGTCGCTCATGCGAAATCGGTCTGGATATGGCGGCGGATCGTCTCGCGCATCGCGGCGGCGAGGTCGGCGTGGAGTCCGGGCAGCGTCACCGTGCTGTTGTGGGTGCCCGACGTATGGACGACAAGGTGCGACAGGCCGAACCAGCGCTCGATCGGCCCCTGCCCGACGTCGATATGCTGGACGCGGACGAAGGGGACGATCGTATCGGTGCGGAACAGCCAGCCGCGCGCGACGCGCAATTGTCCCTCGCCGATCTTGAAGCCCCAGCGGGCGACACGCCGCGCCGGAAAGGTCGCGACCGCAAGAGCCGCCAGCACCCAGGCGAGCGCGGTGACGAGGCCATAGGGGCCGCCGATCGCGGGCATGACGAAATAGTCGAGCACGCTCGCGCCGATCGCCAGCGGCACCATGTTGAGCGCGGTCGCGATACGCAGGACATGGCCATAGGCGGGGTCGACCGGGTCGAGGCCTTCGGCGGCGTTGAGAGCGTCGGGGGCGAAGGGGTCGGTCGGCGGCGCGGGGTGCTCGGTCATGATCCTTTCTTAGAATCATCGCGGGAGACTGAAACACCTAATATTCCCGTTCGCATCGAGCGAAGTCGAGATGCTGCTCGGTTTGGTGCCATCCCGATGGGTGTCTCGACTTCGCTCGACACGAACGGATCGGAGCGGGCAATAGTTATGGCACAACCACATTGAAGCGCGGATCGGCGGGCGGGTGGAGCGCGAACCACGACAGGAACGCCATGCGGTCGCCGTCGATGCGGATCACGCCCGACTGGAGCAGCGCCGGAAATTGCGCTTGCCCGAGCATCACGTCGTCGAGCGTCTTGCGGTCGATGGTGATCGTCGCGGTCGGCGCCGCGTCGGTCACGCCGTAGCGCGGGAATTCGACCCCGCCGCCGACGACCACCGACACCGCTTCCTTGCTGTCGGGCAGGACGAACTGGAATGTTCCTTTCAGCGCCGCGCCCTTCGCGGCATCGAAGCGCGTCGCGAGCGCGTCGAAAAAGACGGCGGTCGGGATCGCGCTGACGAAGCTGCGGCTCTGGCCGTTGCCCGACAGATTGTCGAGCGCGGTGCCGCGCAGGCTGGCTGCTGCCGCAAGATAATAGTTGCGCCACGCACCAGATTCGGACTGATAGCCGAGCTGGTCATAGGCCGAGGCGAGCGCGCCGCGCGCCGCCTTGTTGTCGGGTTCGGCAAAGACGAGCTTGTTCAGCAGCTCGGCCGCCCAGCGATATTCGCCCGCCGCGATCGCCGCCTTGCCCGCCGCGAGCAATTTGTCGGCGCCGCCGGCGAGTGCGACATATTTCGCCGCGCTTTGTTCGGGCGGCAGCGGGTTGAAGTTCGCGGGATTGCCGTCCCACCAGCCGAAATAGCGCTGATAGGTCGCCTTCATGTCGTGGTTGAGGGTGCCATAATAGCCGCGCGTCGAAAAATCGGCCGCCTGCACCGGTGCCTCGGGCGTCTGGTCGGCCAGCTCGTGCAGGGTGGCGCCGCGGTTGGCGAGGAAGAGCGTGCGGTCGTGGACATAGCGATAGGCGTCGCGCTGGTTCGTCAGCAGCGCGCCGACCTCGCCCGTGCCCCACGTCGGCCAGTGATGCGAGGCCATCGCGACCTCGGCTTTGCCGCCCCATCTCAGCAGCATCGCGTCGATCACCTTCGACCAGTGCAATGCGTCGCGGACCTGCGCGCCGCGCAGGGTCAGGATATTGTGGAGATTGTGCGTGACGACCTCGGTCGTATGCAGCGCCTTGTAGGCGGGGATGTAGAAGACGAATTCCGACGGTGCTTCGGTGCCGCCGGCATCGAGAAATTCGAAAGCGAGCCCGTCGATCGTCAGCGTGCCGCCGGTCGCGGCGACGGTCTCGGTCGGCTCCATATAGCCGATCGTGCCCGACGACAGTTTCGGTCCCAGCCCGGTGTCGACCTGACCCGCCGGGCCGGGCGGCAGGATCGACCCGAACATATAGAGCGCGCGCCGTCCCATTGCGCCGCCGGCGAGGACGTTTTCGGAGGTCGCTTCCTCCGAAAAGCCGTGCGGGGCGATGATGCGGATCCTCTCCTTCCTGACCTGTTCGGGGGTGACGATGCCGCCGACGCCGCCGAAATGGTCGCTGTGGCTGTGGCTGAAGATGACCGCCCTGACCGGCAGCTTGCCCGATTTCGCCTCGACGGTGTCGGCGAACAGTTTCCAGCCGGCGGCGGCCGCCTCTTCGGACAGCAAGGGGTCGACGACGATCCATCCCGTTTTGCCGCGGATGATCGTCATCACCGAAATATCGTAACCGCGCAGTTGCCAGATCTTGCCGGGGACGACCTCGAACAACCCGTGCACGGCGTTGAGCCGCGCCTGCCGCCACAGCGACGGATTTACCGTGTCGGGCGCCTTCGCATCGCCCAGAAACGCATAGGGCCGCCGGTCCCACACCGGCTTGCTGTCCTTGCCGGCGATCACGCCGTCGGCGATTTCGGCGAGCTTGCCGCGTGTCGCATTGGCCTCGTCGCGCGGGTCGTCGAGGGGCAGGCGTTTGGCGATTTCGGCCTGCGTGGTGCGCGTCGCCTCGCTCGCGGCGTCCTGTGCGGCGGCGGTGAAGGGCAGGCTGCCGGCAAGCAGCAGGGCGGTCAGTCGGCGCATGGCATGTCTCCCCCATATTTCCGAGCAGCTTGCGCCGCGCTTCCCAGCTTGGCAAGCATCGCCGCATGGCCGACGCTCCGCAACTGCTCGTCATCTGGCACAGCCGCACCGGCGGCAGCGCAGCGCTCGCGCGCGCTGCCGCCGAAGGGGCGGAGACGGCCGAGCGCATCGCGGCCGGGGACGTGACGCCCGAGCATCTGCTGGCGGCCGCCGGTTATCTCTTCGTCGGTCCCGAAAATCTCGCGGCACTGTCGGGAGCGATGAAGGAGATGTTCGACCGCTGCTATTACCCGTGCCTCGGCCGGCTCGAAGGGCGGCCCTATGCGACGATCGTCTGCGCGGGGTCGGACGGCGAAAACGCCCAGCGCCAGCTCGACCGGATCGCCACCGGCTGGCGGCTTAGGCGCGTCGCCGACCCGGTGATCGTCCATACCGCTGCGCAAACGCCCGAGGCGATCATGGCGCCGAAGACCATAGCGGCAGCGCGGCTCGCCGAAGCGCGCGACCTCGGCGCCACGCTGGCGGAAGGGTTGGCGGCCGGGATTTTCTGATCGTTGCGGGGCGGGCGGCCGACGCGACCGCCCTCCGCATGCCTCACGCCGGGTTCGCCGCCTGCATCTCGGCGATCAGGCCGTTGTCGATTTCCTTGGCGCGCTTGTAGGCCGCGCGTTCGCGCAGCGGCGCGACATAGGTCTCGAACGCCGGGCGTGACGGGATGGTGCCGAATTGCAGCCCCCAGTCGATCTGGCTGCCGACATAGACGTCGGCGGCGGTGAAGCGGTCGCCCGCGACGAAGGCCTTGTCCGCGACCGCGCTTTCGAGCGTGTCGAGCGCCGCGGCGAGCGAGCCGAAGCCCGCCATCCGCTGTTGGTCGACATCGGGTTCGATCCCGAAATGCTTGGCGGTGATCGCCTGTTCGACGGGCCCGGCGGTGAAGAATAGCCAGCGATAATAGTCGGCGCGGTCGGCGGGCGCCGGCGCGAGCCCCGCAGCGGGGAAGGCGTCGGCGAGATAGGCGCAGATTGCAGCGCATTCGGTGATCGCCTTGCCGTTGTGGACGATCGCCGGCACCTTGCCCATCGGATTGACCGCGAGATAGGCGGCGCCCTTCATGGTCGTGCCATAATCGAGAATGCGCGGCTCATAGGGTGCGCCGACCTCTTCGAGCATCCAGCGCACGATCTGGCCGCGCGACATAGGGTTGGTATAGAAAATCAAATCTTCGGCCATCGCGCTTCTCCCACCGATTGCGAGTCGGATGCGAACATATCAGGAACATGATCCGGCTGCCAGCGGGGTTGTTTTGTCACCATAGACAGGTAGAGCATGATGCCATGAGCGACGAACGCATCTGGACCGCCGCCGTGCTGGTGATCGGCGACGAAATCCTCTCCGGCCGCACGCAGGACAAGAATGTCGCCCAGATCGCGACCTGGCTCGACGTGCAGGGCATCAGGCTGCGCGAGGTGCGCATCGTTCCCGATGTCGAGGACGAGATCGTCGATGCGCTCAACGCCATCCGCGCCCGTTATGATTATGTGTTCACCACCGGCGGCATCGGCCCGACGCACGACGACATCACCGTCGATGCGGTGGCGAAAGCGCTCGGCGTCGGCGTGATCGTCCATCCCGATGCCCGCGCGATCCTCGAACGCTATTATAGCGCGCGGGGCGGCGAACTGACCGAAGCGCGGCTGCGCATGGCGCGCACGCCCGACGGCGCCGAGCTGATCCCGAACCGCATGTCGGGCGCGCCCGGTATCCGGATCGGCAATCTGTTCGTGATGGCAGGGGTGCCGCACATCACTGCGGGGATGCTCGACGCGCTGACCGGCGAGCTCGAGGGCGGCGCGCCGCTGGTCGCGGAGACGATCGGCGCATGGGCGCCCGAGAGCGAGGTCGCCGACCTGCTGCGTCAAGGCGAAAAGGATCACCCCGGCGTCGCGATCGGCAGCTATCCCTTTTTCCGCGAGGGCAAGGTCGGTGCCAATTTCGTCATTCGATCGACCGATGGCGCTGCGGTCGCCGCCTGCGTGGCGATGCTGACCGCCGGGTTCGAGGCGCTCGGCTATCCGGTGACCGCCGGCGGCATCTGATCGGACGCCTGCGCGCGCGGCAGGCGGCGCAGCATCAGGATCGCCAGCCAGCCGAAGAGCGCCGCTACGACGAAGGCTGCGCCCGGAAAATGCACCGGCGCGGCGTCGGCCGTGAAATATGCCATCGTCCCGGTGAGCAGTAGCGGCGCGACAAGCTGTCCCAGCCCCATCGCCATCGCCGAAATCCCCTGTACCTCGCCCTGCGTCTCGGCGGTTGCGCGGCGCGACATCATCGCCATCAGCGCCGGCTGGACCGGTGCCTGCAGCGCGACGGGGATCAGCAGCAGGAAGGCGCCGACGGTCGAGGTGGTGAAGGCATAGCCGATATAGACGAGCGTCGCGACGAGGATGCCGAGCGTCGCCGCGTCGCGCTCGCCGAAGCGTGCCACCGCGGGGCCGACGACGAAGACCTGCCCGAGCGCGATCATCACCCCGACGGCGGCGAGGCTGGCGCCGATCATCCCCGGCGTCCAGCCGAGCTGGGCGATGCAATAGAAGCTCCACGTCATCGGGTAGACGAGGCTGGCGATCTGCCACAGCACCAGCACCGCCGCGACACCGTTCATCCCCGGCAGCTTGCGCATTGTCCGGAAGGCGCCGAGCGGGTTGGCGCGCCGCCAGTCGAAGGCGCGGCGGCGCTCGGGCGGCAGCGTTTCGGGAAAAATGAAGAGGCCATAGAGCATGTTGGCGGCGGCGAGGATCGCGGCGGCGACGAACGGCGCGCGCGGTCCGATCTCGCCGAGGAAGCCGCCGAGCGCCGGCCCGGCGACGAAGCCGATGCCGAAGGCGGCGCCGACGAAGCCGAAATTGCGCGCACGCTGTTCGGGTGCGGTGATGTCGGCGATCGCCGCCTGCGCCGCGGCATAGCTGCCGCCGAAGATGCCCGACAGCGCCCGCGCGATGAACAGCCAGGGCAGGGTTTCGACCACCGTCAGCAACGCATAGTCGACCGCAAGCCCGCCGAGCGCGAGCAGCAGCACGCGCCGCCGCCCGAAGCGGTCCGACAGATTGCCGAGCACCGGCGAAGCGACGAAGGTCGCGATCGCCATGACAAGCCCGATCCACGCCCCGACCTCGATCGCATGCGGCAGGTCGATCCGCCCGACCTCCATCACGAGCTGCGGCAGCACCGGCATGATGATGCCGAAACCGACCGCATCCATGAAGATCGTCGCGACGATGAACGGAATGGTACGCGCAGGGGTCATGGAAATCTTTTCATTCTCGCCGGGGCGGATGCGGCCACCGCGCGGCCTCTTGCGTTCCTCTAGCGACATCGGATCGTTTGTGGAGCATTGTTGCGCGATGAAACTCGAAATATCGGCCTCGCTTGCCTATCGCCTTCGCGATCCCGTCGACCTGATGCTGCAGATCGAGGCGGCGGCACTGCCGGACCAGCGGATAGGCGGGGCTACGCTCGACGTCGGCACCTGCACCAATTTCGCGCGCATCGCGGCGCAGGACGGGATCGGCGAACGCATCTGGCTGAGCTGCGCCGATCGGCTCGATGCCCGATATTCGGCGACGGTCGAGATCGTGCGCGCGGCGAACGACTGGCGCGGCCTGCCGCAGGTGCCGATGCACCGGCTGCCCGCCGAGACCGTCCAATATCTCAACGAATCGCGCTATTGCCCGTCGAACAAGTTTCTGAGCTTTGTCACCGACGAGTTCGGCGGCGTCGAGGGCGGCGCAAAGATCGGGGCGATGCGCGACTGGATCGAGACGCATTTCACCTATGCCGCGGGATCGAGCGATGCCGACACCGGCGCGCTCGACAGTTTCGTCGAACGGCGCGGGGTCTGTCGCGACTATGCCCATGTGATGGTGACGCTGGCGCGCGCCGCCGCGATCCCGGCGCGGGTCGCGAGCGGCTATGCGCCTGACGTTGCCCCGCAGGACTTCCATGCGGTCGTCGAGGTGTATCTGGGCGGCAGCTGGCACCTCGTCGATGCGACCGGGATGGCCGACGCCGGCGATATAGCCGTGATCGGCGTCGGCCGCGACGCGGCCGACATCAGTTTCCTCACCGCCTATGGCGAGATCGAGCTGATCGAGCAGCAGGTGACGGTGGAAGTGGTTTAGCGGAAGCGAGGGGCCGGCACGGCAAAGCCGTGCCGTCAGTCCCGCTGCGCGGGCGGGCCGGGCTTTCGCCGGTCGCGATTTAGCCCTGCTAAATCGCCGCGAAAGCCTGGAGCGGGTGAAGGGAATCGAACCCTCGTCGTAAGCTTGGGAAGCTTCTGCTCTACCATTGAGCTACACCCGCATCGCCGCCGCCTTTGCCGTTTTCGCGCGCCGCGGTCAATGGCTTGCTGTGCGCCTGCCCTCTTCCCACCGCACCGGTTCCGCTTGCATGGCGCGGCGGGGGTGATAGGCAGGCGGCGGGTCGAGGGAGGAAGCATGTTCCGATTGACCCTGACGTCCGGCGCCGCGATTGCCGCGTCGCTTTTCCTTTGCTCGCCCTTGCTCGCCCAGACCGGCGCCACGCCCGCTAAGGTCGAGGGGCTGCCCGCGACCGAGTGGGAGGCGGCCTATGCCAAGCCGCTCGACGATGCAGCGGTCGCCGCGCCCGAGATCTTCCGGCTGCTGACCGAATGGGCGCCGGTGAAGGACCCGAAGAACCCCGGCCTTTACCGCAAGTATATCGGCGAAGACGAAGCGAAGCTGGTGATCCGCCATCTCCGCCGCGACGGCAAACTCGATGCGGGCGAGATCGACCTGCTCGAGGAATTCGCCTTTCCCAAGGACCGCGTGATCCAGCTCACCCGCCTCGGCACCGACGGCAAGCCCGACAAACCGAGCAAGACCGCAGTGACGACCCCGCCGGGGATGATGCAGAGCTTTGCCCGCGAGCTCGTCGCGATGTGGCAGAGTGAATGGGAAAGGCCCGACGCCACCGGCTGGCCGACGCTCGCCGGAATTTACGCCCGCGACCCGAAGCAGGCCGAGCTGTTGCACAAGCGCGTGCGCGCGGCGGGGTGCGGCGCCCCGAAGCGGGCGGGATCGTGCGCGCGCATCAGGAACATCGCGAGATGCTCGGGATATTCGCGCCGCTCGCCGACCTGTTCGCCTTTGTAAAAGATCGGCACGGCGACGCCGTGGACCGCGCGCGCCAGCGCCGCATCGACGAGGCGCCGCATCCCGAAATCGATCGCCGCATCCCACGCCAGCCGAAACGCCTGCGCATCGGGGCGGCGGCGGAGGTTATAGGCGGACGTCGCCGACAGCCCGACACTCGCCGCCGCCTCGGTCACGCAGGCCGACGACGCGAGCGCCTCGATGAACTTGCGCTGGCGATCGGGCGTCCAGCCGGCGCTGCGCTGTCGCTGCAACTGTGCCGGCGCAAAGGAGGGGAGCGAGGCGGCGAGGCTTTGCAAAGCGTCGGGCCGGGCGGGGCGAGCGGGCGGGGTCTGGTTTGTCATCCGGCAGGATGAAGCATGGCGGGATAATGTAGGAAAGGGGGTGCGAGGGTCGGGGATACGAAATAGGATCGGGCGGCCGCGGTGGGGCAGGTTCGACGTCCGGTCGCGACCGATTGCAGACGTTAAGCGCGGCTGTATATCTCCAAGTCCGAAGATGTAGCTATGACCAGAGATCTACCGGTCGGGGAAAAACCATATGCTACCAATGAGGACGACAACGGCCTTAGCTTAAACAACTCGGGTTCGGTTGCAGGAGGATTCCACAGCATTGTCTGTCCCGGTGGACACAGGAAAAACTCTTCCTCTGGCCATGAAAGCGGATGCAGTTCGATAAGCCATCCGTCTTCGGTGGCGTGGGATAAGCCGCCGCCGGAGATCCCGGCTACTCGAATCTGCTGCCCCACCAACGGGCCTATGCCTTCGGCCTCTAAAGAACTGAAATCGGGGTAATATTCTTCATCATCTCTTGCGACTTTGCCGCCGGTTGCGCAATCAACGACGCCACGTCCGCTAACCGAGACAACCAAGAGTAGGTCAGATTTCGACGCAAACCCAATGTGCTGAAGGCCGCCTACGGCGACTGTTGTCAATTTACGCCACACCCCTAAAGCACTGGCAGGCGCGAGCCCGTCCAAATACCGGAATCGATCTCTAAGGTGGCTAGGCACCGTGCCTTTGCCAGTTGGTTTAGCTCTCTTGAACATAGCCTCGTTGTAAAGAAGCGCCGTCCGCTTTCCACCCCAAAGCTGCCCCTGTCAGCCCGCCCCCCCCGCGCAGCCTCCACCGGCCATGTTCGACATGGGTGGTCTTGCCGACGATGCTTTCGGTCAGGATGATCTCGTCGACCGTCCAGCCGATCGGCGGCATTTTCTGTGCGTTCAAGCGATCGCCGCGATAGTTGATCGTGATGTGCGGTTCGGGGGTGGTGCCGTCCATGATCGGTGCCTTTTCGCGCAGCAGATGGTCGACCAGCGCCTTCTGGAACGCCCGCGCCTCCGCCAGCGGATCGCGCGTGCGCAGCGTCACCGCCTTGCGATTCTCGATCCGGTCGAAGCGGAGCGGGAAGGGCGCCGCGGCGAAGCTCCCCAGCGCGGCGATGGTCGCGGGCAGCCACTCGGGCGGCGCACGGTGCAGGTCGTAGAGCGAGATGAGCGTGACATGGAGCAGCTCGGGCCCGCGCCCGGGGTCGTTGCGGGGCAACGCGGCGATCGCCGCCTGCACCTCCGGCGGCGGCTTGGCCATGACGTAGAGGGGGTTCCGGGCGCGCATGGGTGGGAATGTAGCATGGTGTGGGGGTGGTGCGAGACTGTACGAAGCGGGATCGAAGCTGATCCGTTTTGGTTTCCAACGTTCGTTGAAAAGGAGAAAGTAGTTTTCAACGAAACAAAGATTTTGTAGAAAACTCCCGACCCATCTTCAAGGAAGCGAGAATGGAACAGAACGGGTTTGGCGAAGCTGCTACCGGCACCCTCGTTCCAACGATTGGCGGGCGCAAAGCCTTTGTGCCGCACAAACTGCCGCCTGTGCTCGACCTGAATCCGCTGGCGGCACAGCTTTCCGCAGCCTCTCAGGCTATTGGCGAGTTGCGCGGGATTGGCCGCGGCATGGCCAACCCGATGCTTCTTATCCGCCCTCTGCAGAGGCGCGAAGCCGTTTCGTCGTCGGGCATGGAGGGCACCTACACGACGCTGTCCGATCTATTCTTGTTTGAAGCCGGGGCGGGCGATGCCGGGAAGCGCGAGGATAATCGGGAGGTCTATAATTATGTGCGGGGCTTGGAAACCGCCATTCAGCAGCTAGATGAACTGCCGATATCGAGTCGCCTGCTACGCAATGCGCATCGCTTGCTGCTCGATGGCGTGGCGAAGCACCGTGGCGCCGCTGTCGATGCCGGCGAGCTCAAGCGGGATCAGAACTGGATAGGCGGAACTGGACGGATCGAGACGGCACGTTTCATCCCGCCGCCGCCGCGCGAGGCCGCCG
Organism: Sphingopyxis macrogoltabida; assembly: GCF_001307295.1. Lineage (NCBI taxonomy): Bacteria > Pseudomonadati > Pseudomonadota > Alphaproteobacteria > Sphingomonadales > Sphingopyxidaceae > Sphingopyxis > Sphingopyxis macrogoltabida. The sequence goes on from NZ_CP012700.1 coordinate 4,690,335, forward strand.
ATGCGCTGGACGATCTGGCCAAGTTCATCAATCGGGCGGATCGGGGCGACCTGCCGCCGCTGATCGATGCGGCGCTGGCGCATTATCAGTTCGAGACGATCCACCCGTTCGCCGACGGGAACGGCCGTGTCGGCCGGATGCTGATCACGCTGATCCTGATCCAGAGCGACACGCTACGTCAGCCGCTGCTCTATATGTCGCCGTGGCTGGAGCGGCATAAGGACCGCTATATCGACCTGATGTACGAGGTATCGCGGAAGGGCGAATGGCTGCCGTGGCTGTCTTTCTTTCTGGAAGCGGTGACCGAATCCGCGCTCGGCACGATCCGCGTCGTCGAGCGGTTGCAGGATTTGCAGACGCAGTATCGCGAGCGGTTCCAGCAAGCGCGGCAGTCGGCCTTGCTGCCGCGTATCATCGATCTGGCGTTTCAGCAGCCCGCGATGACGATCACGGACATCGCGCAGCAGATCGGCGTGACCTATCAGGCGTCGGCGAACAATGTAGCGGTGCTGGTGGGGGCGGGTGTCGCGAGCGAGATCGGCAGCCATCCGAAGGTGATCGTGTTTGATGAGATATTGGAGGCGCTCAGGGTGGAGTGATGATCACAAATCGCCGGTTTGATAAAATTGGCGAACCTTTTTCATGAACGTTGCGAAGTCGCGGTTCTCATCAGCCAATCTACTGCACATCGACCATTCCACCGACAATCTTTCGCGCGCCGGGATTCGGATCACGCTTTCGGTTGGACTTTCCATATCAATTTCGATCAGTCCAATCCCATGGACGCCATAAAGCATCTGAATTTCTCGAAGTGTGTCAGCCCCCTCGATTTCAGCAGCCGCTAGATAACCGAAACTTGCCCATGAAGAGTTAGATACGGCTTGGAAATACGCTTCACGGACGTTGGAACGATTCAGCAGCCTCTTCACTTCGAAAGACCAAAGCCGAGCTCGACGCTCTCCACTATGCTGCAAAGCGCCCGTAACTTCCTTATTCATTCCTGCCGTCAAAGATTCGATGGCCACGATGTCAGGATAAAGCCATTTATTCCCGCCAAGGCCACGGCGGTTTGACGCTGTAGCTTCGTTTATGCGGGACGCAGACGCCCCTGCCTCAGACGAGACAAATTCTATAAGCATGGGGTAAAGGTCACGCTCAAGCGCCCGAGGCTGCTCGTTCGTTTGCTCCGTCGAAGGCTGGGCAAAATCGTTTCCCGCCTCTTCCGCCTCGTCGATTTCCTCTGCTTCTGTCTTGTCCGTCCAATAATATTTTCTTGGTCGGCCTTCTGTCGTTCTCAGGCTCGGAAATTTTAGCTGCCAAGTCGGGCGATTGGCTCCGATCTCGGCAACCAGTTGATTTAGCAGAGCAGCTTCCGAATCTATGAAACTACTCCGTTCGATCTTATCGAGCGTTTCAGTGCGATAAGTTGCGTGAATCCACTCTGCAATTTGTCGAGCTTTGAAGCGCTGGTCAGGATGCGCCTTGAGCAGTTCAAAAGTTCGTTCTCGAAGATTCAAGCCACTTGCCCCCTGAAAACATGCCGCAAATAAATATCAGCTTATGCGCGTGTCAATCATGCTCCCGCCCACCCGCGCCCATATACAACTCGCGCCCGGTTTTCTCATAAACCTCGGTCATTTTCGCCATGCCCTTTTCGGCCTCTTCGGCGGCGATGAAGCCGGCGCTGTCCTGATTTTGCAGCTTCGCGAAGTCGCGGACTTCCTGGCTGATCTTCATCGAGCAGAATTTCGGGCCGCACATGCTGCAGAAATGCGCCGATTTGGCGCCCTCGGCGGGAAGCGTCTGGTCGTGGTACTGCTCCGCCGTGTCGGGGTCGAGCGACAGGTTGAACTGGTCGCGCCAGCGGAATTCGAAGCGCGCTTTCGATAGCGCGTCGTCGCGGACCTGCGCGGCGGGGTGGCCCTTGGCGAGGTCGGCGGCGTGGGCGGCGAGCTTGTAGGTGACGACGCCGACCTTCACATCGTCGCGGTCGGGCAGGCCCAGATGCTCCTTGGGCGTGACGTAGCAAAGCATGGCGGTGCCGTACCAGCCGATCTGCGCCGCGCCGATGCCGCTGGTGATATGGTCGTAACCCGGCGCGATGTCGGTGGTCAGCGGCCCGAGCGTATAGAAGGGCGCCTCGCCGCACGCTTCGAGCTGCTTGTCCATATTCTCCTTGATCTTGTGCATCGGGACATGGCCCGGCCCCTCGATCATCACCTGCACATCCTGCGCCCAAGCGCGCTTGGTGAGCTCGCCGAGCGTGTAGAGCTCGGCGAACTGCGCCTCGTCGTTCGCGTCATAGATGCTGCCGGGGCGGAGGCCGTCGCCGAGGCTGTAGGCGACGTCATAGGCCTTCATGATCTCGGTAATCTCGTCGAAGCGTTCGTAGAGGAAGCTTTCCTTGTGATGCGCGAGGCACCATTTCGCCATGATGCTGCCGCCGCGCGACACGATACCGGTCATCCGCTTCGCCGCGAGCGGCACGTAAGGAAGCCGGACGCCTGCATGGATGGTGAAATAGTCGACGCCCTGTTCGGCCTGCTCGATCAGCGTGTCGGCAAAGATTTCCCAGGTCAGGTCCTCGGCGATGCCGCCGACTTTCTCCAGCGCCTGATAGATGGGGACGGTGCCGATCGGGACGGGCGCGTTGCGGATGATCCATTCGCGCGTGTCGTGGATGTTGCGGCCGGTCGACAGGTCCATGACGGTGTCGGCGCCCCAGCGGATCGACCAGACCATCTTGTCAACCTCGGACGCGACGTCCGACGCGACCGCGCTGTTGCCGATATTGGCGTTGATCTTGACGAGGAAGTTGCGGCCGATCGCCATCGGCTCGCTTTCGGGGTGGTTGATGTTGCTGGGGATGATCGCGCGGCCGCGCGCCACCTCGTCGCGGACGAATTCGGGGGTGACGTAATCGGGGATGCTGGCGCCCCAGCTTTCGCCGTCACGCTTATATTCGGACAGGCGGGCGCGGCCGAGGTTCTCGCGCTCGGCGACATATTCCATTTCGGGCGTGATGATGCCGCGGCGGGCGTAGTGCATCTGGCTGACGTTCGCACCGGCTTTGGCGCGGAGCACCTTGCGGCGGACGGCGGGGAAGGCGGGGACGCCGCCCGAGCGATCCGGGCCGAGCTGGCCGTTATCCTCGGGCTTGACCTCGCGCTGGGTCACCTCCTCGACGTCGCCGCGGCCGCGGATCCAGTCGCGGCGGAGTTCGGGGAGGCCCCTGGCGATGTCGATCACCGCATTGGGGTCGGTGTAGGGGCCGCTGGTGTCGTAGACGCGGACGGGGGGCTCGCCCGAATGCGGGTCGAGGTCGATCTCGCGCATCGCGACGCGGATGCCGCTGCCGGTCTGCGCCGCGACATGGATCTTGCGGCTGCCGCGGATCGGGCCGGTGGTGACGCCGATCGGCTGGGCTTGCGTCTTGTCGAGGCGGGAATCGATGTCGGCCATGTGCAGTCGCTCCAGTTGTTCGGAGCGAGAATGGGAGTCCGGTTTCGCGGAACGCCGACCCTCCCTCCGCCGGTATTACCCGGATCAGGTTCAACGGGTCGCGGTCTATTCCGCTCTCAACCTGCGCTTGCACGACAGGCTCCCCGGGGATGGACGGGGTTATAGGCGGCGGGGGGCGGGCTGTCGAGCGGGGATACGGGGCGGCGGACGAAGAATCAGCTCCGCTAAGTCTCTGGTCGCGGACCATTTTATATTTGACGGCGACTTTGCCGAATTCCCAAGTAGCGGCGAATCATAGCTGCTTGTTTCGGGGGCATTTTATTTATGAAGCTGACTATTCGCGCCGCGCTTCGCGGCTCGCTTTGTGCTGCCGCTTTGGTGGCGGGGTTTTCGGGATCGGCGGGGGCGGCGGAATGCCTGCTCGACACCAATGACGACGGGGTGGTCGATGCCGCCGATACCGACGGCGGGGCGGTGTCGGACCGGACCGGCAACACGCTGGCGTGCGGGACCATAGCAGGAGCGACCGGCCCCCATACCACTGCATTGGGTTGGGGTGCATTCGCACGTTCGGAAGGCGCGGTAGCAATAGGCTCCTCTGCCGGAGTCCTCGAAGACGCAACCCGCGGCGTCGCTATAGGCTATAACTCGCGTGTTATTGGACGAAACTCCGTCGCCCTAGGTTACGGCACAACGGCTTTCGAAGCCAATGTCGTGGCTGTTGGCAATCGCCGCATTGTTGGCGTAGCGCCAGGCAGGAATAACGATGACGCAGTTATTGTTAGCCAATTGAATGAGGCGCTCGCACCGGCAAATAACTTAGTGCGATTTATTTCAATCATGCCGGATGGTGGACTAGCGGAGGCTACTGGCACCAATGCCTTATCGATCGGGTCAAGGTCTCGTGCGAATGGGAATAATTCTATTGCTTTAGGTGCCGATTCCAATGTCATGGGGAATGATGGCATTGCTATTGGATCTTTTTCAGATGCTAGCTTTTTCAGTATTGCTATCGGGCGCGGATCTAGTGCTAGCGTCTCAAGATCCGTTGCCATTGGCTCCGGCGCTATTGCCGACCGGGAAAACAGCGTGTCCTTCGGTTCCGCTAGCAACCAACGCCAGTTGACCAATGTGGAAGCGGGCACGCAGAGCACCGATGCGGTCAACCTCGGCCAGTTGAAGGCGGTGCAATCGACCGCGAACACCGCGCTCGCCGATGCCGCTACGGCGCAGGGGGCCGCCGAGACGGCGCTCGCCAATGCCGCGACCGCACAGGGCACCGCCGACACGGCGCTGGCCGATGCGGCCGCCGCTCAGTCGACGGCAGACGCCGCGCTGGCCGCGGTCTCTTCGGCGCAGGGCGATGCCGGGGCGGCGCTGGCAGTCGCGAACAGCGCACAGGCGACGGCGGACGATGCGCTGGCGAATGCCGCGACTGCGCAATCGACTGCTAACACGGCGCTGGCTGATGCGGCTTCGGCGCAGGGCAGCGCCGATGCCGCGCAGGCGACCGCCGACACCGCGCTCGCCGATGCGGCGACGGCGATCTCGACCGCCAATCAGGCCAGCACCACCGCCAATCAGGCGTTGGCGCGGGTCGACGAGGTGATTGCACAGGCGGGCAATGTCGTCGGCAACAACGACCGCGGCGCGGCGCCGAGTGCGACGGGCAATGGCGCGGTTGCTGGCGGTTCGGGCACGGTTGCCGAGGGCGAGGGCGCGGTGTCGTTCGGGCTCGACAACCGGGCGACGGGCAATGGTGCGGTGGCGATCGGCGATCCGAATATCGCGACCGGTACCGGCGCGGTGGCGATCGGGGCGAACAACACGGCGACCGGCACCGGTGCGGTGGCGCTGGGCAATGCCAGCACCGCGAACGGCGCTTCGGCGATTGCGCTGGGCGATGGCGCGGCGGCGGCGGGCGTGGGTAATGTCGCGATCGGCGGGGGCACCTCGGCGAGCGGCGCGAATAGCGTCGCGCTCGGCAACGGTTCGGTGGCGGAAGAGGCGAACACCGTCTCGGTCGGCGCGGCAGGGGCCGAACGGCGTCTCGTCAATGTCGCGGCGGGGACGGCGGCGACCGATGCGGTGAACAAGGGCCAGCTCGATAGCGAAATCGCGGCGCGGCAGACGATGGGGGTCGAACTCGGCGCCGCGATCAGCGCCGAAACCGCGGCGCGCCAGCAGGCCAATCTGCAGATCTCGCAGCGGCTTGCGGTGCAGGAAGCGTCGGTCACGGCGCTGACCACCGGGCTGTCGAACGAGATGTCGGCGCGCATCGCCGCCGACAATGCGCTGTCGCAGCGGATCGACGCGGTGTCGACGCGGCTCGACCAGATCGATTCGCAGATCGCGATCCTCGACGACCGCATCTCAAGCTCGACCGCGGTTGCGTCGGCGCTGTCGGGCAACGCCTTCCTGCCCGACATGAAGTTCAACCTCACTGCGAACGTCGCCACTTACGACGGCGCGCAGGCGGGGTCGATCCAGATGGGCGTGTTGCTGAGCCCGCATGTCGCGTTGAACGCCGGCGTGGCGTCGGGCTTCAACCGCCGCGGCAAGACCGCGGCGCGCGCCGGGGTGACGATCGGCTTTTGATGCTGATGACGCGAAAGGGCGGCGGGCCATGCGGTCCGCCGCTTTTTTTTTTGGGAAAGTCTGTCGGGGATGGCCGCCTCGGGGTGGAGACCTGCCCCTGAATTTCGTCATGCTGAACTTGTTTCAGCATCCATGGCCAGAGTTCGAATTTTACGCCGCGTCAAAGGATACGGCAGGCCATGGACCCTGAAACAAGTTCAGGGTGACGAAGAATGAGATGCCCGCTTCCGGCCGAGCGGCGCCGTTCCTGCTGCCGGGATTGGCCGCGCCGGGATTTTGTGCGAAACTGCGGCATGGCCACGCCCGACCTCAGCGACCGGGAGCAATATATCGCCTATCGCCGCGAACTGCGCGGCGTGGCACGCTGGTCGCGGCTCGTGGGCTTTGTCCTTGTCGTGATCGCGTTCGCGCTGTTCGTCTGGCCGCAGAGCGGCGGGCCGTGGCTGCTCGGGCCGCTGCGCACCGAGACATGGGGCTGGATCGCGCTGGTCGGCGGCTGGCTTATCTGGATCGCGGTCATCGTCCGGCGCACGCGCTATCACAAAGCGCGGCTGGCCGAAGCGGACGACGCGGCGCGATGAGGCCGCGATGGGTGGCCGCTGTTCTCGCGACGCTGCTGCTCGCCGCGACGCCGCCGGCCGCCAGCGTCGACGATCTCGCCTGGCTCGCGGGTGAATGGACGAGCGACGTCGATGGTCGCTGGACCGAGGAAAGCTGGACGGCCCCGCGCGGCGGGATGATGATCGGCCACAGCCGGTCGGGACACGGCGAGGCGCTGCGCGAGTTCGAGTTTCTGCGGATCGTCGTGGTCGAGGGCGCCCCGGCCTATATCGCGCAGCCGGGCGGCGGGGGGCCGGTGGCGTTCCGGCTCGCGGCGCATGACGCGGCGAGCGCGACCTTCGAAAATGCCGCGCATGATTATCCGCAGCGCATCCGCTATGTGCTGAGCGGCGACACGCTGACCGCGACGATTTCGGCGATCGACGGGTCGAAGGCGCGGAGCTGGGTTTACCGGCGGCGCTAACCCGTCCGCCGTGCGAGCCAGACGCCGGCGACCATCAGCGCGATCCCGGCAATCCGCTTCGTGTCGACGGGGAATTGCGCGGCGCCGAACAGTCCGAAATGATCGATGACGGCGGCGCTGGCGATCTGGCCGACGAGGACGAAGAAGATCGCGTTGCCAACCCCAAAACGCGGCGCGATGAAGGTCACCGAAATGACGTAGAAGGCGACGAACAGCCCGCCGAAATAGAATATCCACGGGATGTCGCCGGAAAAGCGGATGTCGCCGAGCGATCCGGTGACGAGCGCCCCGGTGCCCGCGATCAGCAGCGCGAGGCCGAAAAGGATCACCGACGCTGCCATCGGGCTGCCGAGGCGTCCGCCGAGCCCGCCGTTGAGCGCCGCGAGGATCGGGATGCCGACCCCGGTGAGCAGCATGATCGTCGCGAAGGCGGGCGCGTTGCTGCTGGTCATGGCCTGGCTTTCCCCGCTGCCTGGGCGCGGTAGTCGAGGACGGGCAGGCCGCCGATGCCCCAATTGTCCACATCGATCTCGTCGATCGTGACGACCGTCGTCGCCGGATTCTTGCCGAGCGTGCGCTGGAGGAGGTCGGTGACCCCGGCGATCAGTTCGCGCTTCTGCTCGGCGGTCGCCCTCTCGCGGGTGATCCTGATATTCACATATGGCATCATATAGCTCCTTCGGCGGGCCACCCTGGCATTTCCGAAAAGTCCGGCAGCGCGGCAATCCGGCGCGTCCACTCGCCGATCGCCGGCCAGCCCGCAATATCGATCCCCGCGTCGCCCATAAGCGCCAGATAGGGGCTTGCCGCAAGGTCGGCGATCGTCAGCCGCCCGCCGGTGAGCCAGTCGCGGCGCTCGAGATGCGCCTCGACCACCGGCAGGATGCGCGCGGTGACCGCCGCGGCATGGTCTTCAGCGATCGCGGCGCCGAACTTGCGCTGGAGACGGAGGGTCGCGGGGCCGTTCGCGATCTCGTTGGCGGCGTGCGACAGCCAGACATGGATTGCGCCGCGTTCCTCGGGGCTTTCGCCGTCCCAGTCGCCGGGGCGGTGACGCGCGGCGAGGCAGGCGAGGATGGCCTGGCTGTCGCGGAGGATGAGATCGCCGTCGACGAACAAAGGTATCTGCCGCATCGGGGTGAGCGCGGCGAAGGCATCGGACTGGCGCGCCGCCGCGTCGGTGGCAATTTCGACCCACGGCAGGCCGAGGAAGGCGAGCGCCATGCGGACCTTGTGCGTGTTCCCCGACAAGGGCGAGCCGTAAAGGCGGATCATCGTCATTCTCCTGATAGTTGGGCGCGCAGCGCCGCGACTTCGGCGCGCAACTGGTTGAGTTCCGCGGCCATCGGGCGCACCGCGGCGGAAATCTGGTCTTCGGTGAAGCGCGGGGTGATATGCTGCGAGCAATTCCATTCCCAGCCGACCACGTCGATCAGAAAGGCGCGCTCGGGCGTCGCCTGATAGCCCGCCGGCATCAGCGAGGTGACGAGCGCGGGATCGTCGGCGAGTTCGACGGTGCGTGCATGGCCGAGCAGCTTCAGCCGCGCGCGGTTCGGATAGTCCATCAGGAATAGCGATACGCGGTCGTCGCCCGCGAGATTGGCAGCGCTGATATATTGGCGGTTGCCGCGATAATCGGCGAAGCCGATGCGATTGCCCTCGATATGGCGGAGGAAGCCAGCGGGGCCGCCGCGATGCTGCATATAGGGCCAGCCGTCGGCGGTGACGCTCGCCATATAGAAGCTGTCGCGCGCCGTGATAAATTCCGCTTCGCGCGGCCCGATCGGATCGGGGGTGCCGTCGGCGCCAAGCTCCATCCGCGCATAGGCGGCGCGCGACCCCTGCTGCTGCTGCATCGCGCGCGCCGCGTCGGTGAAGATCGTGTGGAGATAGTTGCGGGCCATCGCGGGATTTCCTTCCTTCCAGACCGGATAGGTCGTTGCGTTTGGTGCGATAATCTGTGAAAAATGAAGAACTCTATTTCATAAAATGGAACAATCTGTGGACCGGCTGCTTACGCTCGAAATGTTCGTCGCGGTCGCGGGCGAAGGCGGCTTCGCTGCGGCGGCGCGCAAGCTCGGCAGTTCGCCGCCGGCGGTGACACGCGGGATCGCGGCGCTCGAAGCGCGGTTGGGGACCAGCATGTTCCATCGCTCGACGCGCGCGGTCGCGCTGACCGACGCCGGTGCGGCGTTTCTGGGCGAGGCGCGGCGCATCCTGGCCGACCTGGCGGGCGCCGAGCGCGAGGTGCGCGGCGCACAGGCCGACCCGCGCGGGCAGCTTTACCTGACCGCGCCGGTGATGTTCGGACGGCTCCATGTGCTCCCCGTGGTGCGTGCGCTGCTCGAACAGCATCGCGACCTCGGCGTGCGGATGATGCTGATCGACCGCAACGTCCGCATCGTCGAAGAAGGTATCGACGTCGCGGTGCGGATCGGCCCGCTCGCCGATTCGAGCCTCAAGGCGGTGCGGATCGGCGCGGTGCGCCAGATGCTCGCGGCGAGCCCCGCCTATCTGGCGCGGCGCGGCGCGCCGGCGCGCGTCGCCGATCTGGCCGACCACGATCTGATCGGCACAATGGGGCCGCGCGCGGTGAACGAGTGGCAGTTCGCCGGGACACGCTGGCGGCTCGAACCGCGGCCGCGGCTGGTGCTCAATACCGTCGATGCGGCGCTCGCGGCGGCCGAGGCGGGGCTGGGGATCGCCAATCTCCTGAGCTACCAGCTTGCCGGCGCGCTTGGCGACGGGCGGCTGATTTCGCTGCTTCCCGCCGAACAGCCGCCCGCACTGCCGGTCCATCTGCTGTTCGAACCGTCACGCGCCGCGCTGCCCGCAGTGCGGCTGTTCGTCGCGGCGATGAAGGCGCGGGCGCGGATGGCGGGGCTGGTTTGAGCGTGCCGTGACCCGACGCGCCCATCGATAATCATGATCCATGTTAGCGCGCCGCCGCGCGGCGTGGTATAAACGGGACCAACGACTGCGATTCCACCCAGATCGGCTTTTCGTGGTTTCGGCTTAATGTCGCAGTCCCCGATGCATACGGCCAGCCGATCGTCCCAAGCCGAGAGCCAGGTAGCGCTTGCTCGCGCAGAGAGGAGCATCGCCATGCGTGCTTTCCATCTTTTGATCGACGACACCGAGACCCGGCGCATAGACTTTCACGCCGAAGGCCCCGACCACGCGTTCCAGATCGCGCGCAACGAAAATGACGGCGTGAACGTTACGCTGTGGGAAGGCGAACGATTGCTTGCCCGAATGACGAAGACCGAAGCGAATGTCTGGAAACTGCACGCGCTCGGTTGAACGTCGTCGTTCGCTGCATATGGGACCACCGCGAGGATGATATGTCGAGTGATGTCACGCGTCTGTCCCAATGGATGGACCATCATCGCACCCGGATGGAACTCGGCCCGCTCAGCATACTGATCAGGAAATTGCTCAGCCACAGCCTGCTATCGACTGACGATCAGCAGGCGATCGCCGCACTGCCGCACAAGCTCCGGCGGTTGCAGCCGGGCGAATCGATTCTGCGCGAAGGCGACCAGGCCGAGATCTGCCCCGTCCTGCTGAGCGGCTTCGCCTATCGCCAGAAGGTCGCCTCGGACGGCGGGCGGCAGATTGTTGCGCTCAAATTGCCGGGCGATGCGCTCGACCTGCAGTCGCTCTATCTGGAAAAGGCCGATCACGACATCCGGATGCTGACGACTGCCGAAATGGCGCTGGTGCCGCTGGCGGCGATGGAGCAGCTTACGATCAAGCGTCCTGCCGTGGCGCGCGCGGTCCTGATCGACATATTGGTCGAGGCGTCGATCGGCCGCGAATGGCTGCTCAATATCGGCCGCCGCAACGCGCTGGCACGGCTCGCGCACCTGCTGTGTGAGTTGCACGACCGGGTGAGCGACATCGCGAGCGAGGCGAGCGAATATTTCGAAATACCGCTGACGCAGGAACAGCTTGCCGACCTGCTCGGGCTCACCCCGGTGCATATCAACCGCATGGTCCGCCAGCTCGAAAAAATGGGCGCGATCGGCCGGCCGTCACGCTCGCTGACGATCCTCAATCTGTCGGAGTTGGCAAAAATATCCAAGTTCTCGTCGGCTTACCTGCATCGAAACAATGTCTCGGGGGTTTGACCGAATAGCCTCATACGGGCCGGGAGTTTTCCGATGCCGCAATATTTCTTCAATACGTCGAACGGATCGCCGCATATCGACGACGCCGGTATGGAGCTTCCCGACATCTCAGCAGCGCGGCGCGAGGCGATCCGCTATGGGGGCAGCCTGCTCAGCGACGATCCCGAGATGGTGATGCAGGATAATGGTTTGCGCATCGATGTGGTCGACGAAGCCGGTAGCCGCTGTTTCGCGGTGCGGGTGACAATCGAAGACTAGGCCTGCCGGCGTGCGTAACTGCCCGATCGAGCGCTCATCGATGATCGAGGGCGCGGCGTTCGATGCTGATGCTGCGATTTTGTGCATCCGTTTTCGGGACAACGGCACCTATTTCTATTTCGACGTTCCCGAGCATCTGTTCGACGGGCTGTGCAACGCTGTCTCGGCCGGGACGTTTTTCAACGAACGGATCAGGGACCGATTTCGCTGCGAGCGTGATCCTGAACGGCGGCGTTCCGTCCGGAAACATAGAAGCCTGCCCTCGTCGGCGCGCGCAGCTTGGGAATCTAGGCAATCTGGGTTAAGTTTCCCGCAAATACCGGCGTCGGCCGGGCGGCTGCGGGGAGCCAACGCATGCGCCATTCGTTCGTTCGACATGCCTGACCCAAAGACCGACAATCCGTCCGCCTGCTTTGCGGAATTCGTCGCCGACCGAAATTTTCCATGCCTTGGCGCCAAGTCGGCGCTCGCAAATGGCGGAATCCGGGTGATCGCGGCGCGCGACCTGACGAGCGCGTGGAACGACCTCGAAATCCATCGCGCGCTGATCGACTGGGCGGACGCCTATCGCCACGATCCCGACGGATTTCGCAGCCTTGTCGTCATTTTCGAAGGGCCGGACGATCTCGACGAGGAGCAGTTCGAGGATGCGCTCTGGGACCGCCTCCAGTCGCTCGCCGAAAAGGATGCGTGGAAGGGGATGGATTATGATCCGCGCGTCTGCGCCGATCCCGGCAATCCCCATTTCTCGCTGAGCTTCGCCGGCGAGGCCTATTTCGTCGTCGGCCTGCACCCGCGCGCCTCGCGCCCGGCGCGCCGCTTTGCCCGGCCGGCGCTCGTTTTCAACCTGCACGACCAGTTCGAACGGTTGCGCACCGATGGGCGCTACGAGCGGATGCGCGAGCGCATTCTGGCGCGCGACATCGAACTGGCGGGGAGCGTCAATCCGATGCTCGCGCGCCACGGCGAGGTGAGCGAGGCGGCGCAATATAGCGGCCGCGCGGTCGGTCCCGGCTGGACGCCGCCCTTTCGCGATCCGCGGTCGGCATGACGGCTCGCGTCATTCCGCCGCGCAGCGGCGTCGCATTTCCCCTGCGCGCCGGCGAGGTGCTGCGCGTGATCGATCCCGAAGGCGGGCAGGTCAGCGACATGCTGGCCTTCATGGCGGCCGATGTCGGTGAGGCGCTGTCTAACGGGCGCACCTTCGACTGTGAGGAGACGATCCGGCTGACGACGGGCAACCGGCTGTGGTCAAACCGCTCGCAGCCGATGCTGGAGATCGTCGAGGATAGCGCCGGGACGCATGATTTCCTGCTGACGCCTTGCAGCGAGGCGACCTTTCGCCACTTTTATCCCGACAAGCCGGTTCATCGCGGCTGCTTCGGCAATCTCGCCGCAGCGCTCGCGCCCTTCGGGATCGGCCCCGACGCGATTCCGGTCGCGTTCAACATCTTCATGAACGTGCCGGTCGATGGCGACGGGAAGCTTCGCGTCATCGCCCCCGCGACGCACGCGGGCGATTTCATCCGCCTGCGCGCGCTCGCCGATCTGGTGGTCGGGCTGACCGCCTGTTCGGCCTATGACAGCTGCGGCGGCGCCTTCAAACCGATCCATTATGCGATCGAACAGTTGTCGCCGGCCGCTGGCCACCGACAATCTTGATCCAGATCATATATCCGCAAAAAAGCCCGCGCCGGCGGGGTTTGCCATGTTGACGCCCGTCCGGTCGCCGATAACATCCCACGCACTACCTGACCTTCCGTCACCAATCGCGGAAGGACACTGTTGGGCTCGCCGCCGGATCGCGTAGCCATATGCATCCGAGGCCGGAAAGGCTCCGCCGCAAGGCGGGGCCTTTTTTGCGAGCCGCGACAGCGTCGCTCAGACCCCGCGCATCAGCCCCGGCACGAGCGGCAGCAGTTCGCGGGCGAGATAGCCGATCGGCCCGACGGTTTCGGCCAGCCGCCGCCCCGCCTCGCCATGCAGCCATATCCCCCAGGCGCTGGCGTGAAGCGGCGAGAGCCCTTGCGCGCCCAGCCCGGCGATCAGACCCGCGAGCACGTCGCCCGACCCGCTGACCGCCAGGCCGAGACCGCCTCCGGCGTAGGAGAGGCACGTACCCTCGGCCATCAGGTGACTCGTCGCGCCCTTCACCATGACGGCGGTGCGATAGATTTCGGCGGCCCGGGCGAGCGCCGCCAGCGGGTCGCGCGCGACCGCGTCTCTTTCGGCGTCGAGCAGCGCCGCGAGTTCGCCCTCGTGCGGAGTCAGTACCGTATGCCGACCGCGGGCAGCGAGCGCATCGGCATGGTCGGTCGCGGCGCGAAGCGCAAAGGCGTCGAGCAGCAGGAACATGTCGCCGGGCAGGGCGGGGAGCAGCGCAGCGAGCAGCGCCCGGACGCCGTCCTCGTCGATCATCGCCGGTCCGAAAACGATCGCATCGTGGTTGGCGATTTCGGCGAGCAGCAGCTCGGCGCTCTCGGGCGCGATCTCGCCGCCGGGCGTTTCGGGCAGTGCGACGACGGCACACGCCGGAAAAGCGACGCCGATGGGGGTAGCGGCCGAGGCGATGGTGGCGATCGTCACCTTGCCGGCGCCCGCCCGGAACGCCGCCTCGGCGGTCAGCAGCATGCCGCCGGGCACGCGCCGGCAGCCGCCGATGACGAGCACCCGCCCGCGGCCGTTCTTGTCGACATTGTCGTGGTGATCGGGAAGCGGGTTCGCCTTGAGCCAGGCGGTGTCGAGCGGGACGGGCTCAGCCACGCGCGGCGACCATCGCATCGGGTTCGCGGGTGACGGGAACCTCGCCCGCCATCGGCGCCGTCACATTGTAGCTCGACAGGACGAGGTTGCCGTCGCGACCGATCTTCGGATCGAAGCGATATTCGGTGATCGCGCAATTCGCCACGTCGCCCTCCTTGTCGATGGCGAGAATTTCGCGCTCGCCGAGATTTTCGATGATGGTGCGCAGGCACAGGACGACGACCTGATGCGCGACGATCATTACGCGGCGGCCGCCATAGTGCAGCGAGACGGTGTCGAGCAGCGAGCGCAGCCGCAGAATAACGTCGCACCAGCTCTCGCCGCCCGGCGGTCGATGATAGAATTTGCCGAGCGTCGCGCGAAATTCGGCCTGTTCGGGATGCGTCGCCTCGATACCGTGCCGGGTGAGGCCATCGAGAATGCCGAATTCCTTCTCGCGCAGGCGCTCGTCGATGCAGATCTTCTCGTCGGGCTCACAGCCGCCGGCGGCGCGGAAAATCTCCGCGGTCTGGATCGCGCGGACATAGGGCGAGGCGAGCATGATTTCGGGGCGCCCGTCTTCCTCGCCCGCCGCGAACCATTCGCCGAGCGCGCGCGATTGCTCCTCGCCGAGCGCCGACAGCGGCACATCGACGTCGCGGTGATCGAGCGCGATGCGCAGGTCGCCGGCCGCATCGGCGGCGTCGCGCGCGACGTTGCCCGCGCTCTGGCCGTGGCGGACGACCCAGAGCACCGAGGGCCAGCGGGGTGTCATCGAAATATTCCGGTTTGTGTCATGGGAAAGGAACGCAGCGACGGCGCACCGGTTGCGGAGCGATGATCGGGGCGGCGGCGGCCGACCGTCGGCAAAAAAATTCGCCTCCGTCGCAAACTTAACCTGTGTGAATGTGAGTCTGTCACATACCGCACATCACGCGCCGATGACGGGGGCGTACAGCGTGACATTCGGCCGCATTCTCAATCGACTGCTCAGCCCCGCCGAACGGATGGTCTGGGAAGCCAGCCTCGCGCGCAATGCGCGCGACTATGCCAAGGGCATCGACATCGCGCGCGAGGGCGAGCGTCCCGCCGCGCTACGCATCGTGCTGTCGGGCTGGGCGCAGAAATACAAGCAACTACCCGACGGCCGCCGCCAGATCCTCGCGCTCGTCCTGCCCGGCCAGGCGTGCGATCTCGACCTGTTCACCGTCGCGCGCACCGACCATTCGCTGGCGGCGGTGCGGCGGCTGACCGTGGCCGAAATCGGCCGTCAGGAGGCGACGGCGTTGCTCCGCCAATGCCCGAACCTCGCGCAATTGCTGTGCTGGGGCGAGATCGTCACCGCGGCGATCCAGCGCGAATGGACGATCAATATCGGGCAGCGCAACGCGATCGAGCGCGTTGCGCAACTGATGTGCGAAATCTTCGCGCGGCAGCAGGGCATCCCGGCGGCGGGCGGCGGCGAATGCGATTTCCTGCTCACCCAATGGCAGCTCGCCGAGGCGACCGGGCTGACGCAGGTGCACGTCAACCGCACGGTGCAGGAACTGCGGCGGCGCTGTTCGGTCGAACTGCGCAACCTCCGGCTGTTCATTCCCGACTTCGCCGAGCTGGCGGACATTGCGGCGTTCAACGCCAATTATCTCCATCTCGACGAGACCGACCTCGCGGTCGACCGGGCCGCGGGCTTGTTCGGCGGCATCGGGCGCGACTGAGCGGACGGCGGCCGTTCGTCATAATCCTGCAAGATTTCTTGCCCGGTCAGATGTCCCCGGGCCGCCGTTGTGCGTCTTTCCCTTCCGATAGCCCGGCAGAGCGGGCGCCAAGGGGGACGATAATTCATGCAATTGTTCAGACTAGCCCTTCATGCTTCGATCGCGACGAGTGCATTGGCCGCGGCGGCGCTCGCCGCGCCCGCGCAGGCGCAGGCGGAAGAACGCACCTATCGCTTCGCCATCCCGGCGCAGGATATGAAGGCCAGCCTCCGCGCGCTGGCGCGGACCTCGGGGCAGCAGATCGGCTTCGACAGCGCGGCGTTGCAGGGCAAGCGGGCGCCGGCGCTCAACGGTACCTTCTCGCTCCGCGACGGCGTGGCGCGGCTGCTCGCCGGCTCGGGTCTCGAGCCCAGCTGGGGGCGTTCGGGCGTGCTCGTCATCCGCCCTGCGCCGCGCAAGCCGGGCGCCGCCTATCAGGCGCCGAACCGGGGCGCGGACGCGGCCATGGCCGGCGCGGATGACGGCGAAATCGTCGTCACGGCGCGCAAGTCGGACGAACGCATTCAGGATGTCCCGGTGTCGCTGACCGCGGTGACCGCCGACGCCCTGCGCGATCGGGGCGCGGCGGACATCAAGGATGTGCTGCGCAGCGTCCCGGGGCTCGCCAATTACGGCACCGAACGCGGGCTGTCGCGCTACAGCATCCGCGGCCTGTCGACCTATGCCTCGTCGCCGACGGTCGGCATCTATCTCGACGATATCTCGCTGGTGACGGTGTCGACCACCTTCAGCGGCGCCTATGACCCGATGTTCTTCGACATGGAGCGCGTCGAGGTGCTGAAGGGACCGCAGGGCACGCTCTATGGCGGCAGCGCAATGGGCGGCGCGATCAAATATGTCAGCGCACGGCCCGATCCGACGCGGTTCAGCGTCGATACCGCGATCGGCGCCGCGATCACCGACGGCGGCGGGCCGTCGTACAATGGCGAAGTCGTGGTCAATGCGCCGATCGTCGAGGACAAGCTCGCGGTGCGCGCGGGCTTCTATTACCGCCACGATGGCGGCTTCATCGACAACCGTCCGGGCGATATCCGTGTCCTGTTGCGGTCGAGCACGCCCTTCCCCGATTATACGCCGGTGGTGCAGGACAGCCTGTCGAACCGGACCAAGAAGAACCGCAACTATGGCGACACCTATGTCGGGCGGCTGTCGTTCGAATGGCGCCCCGACGAGAGCTGGACGATCCGGCCGCAGCTTTTCTACCAGGATTACAAGCAGGGCGACACCGGCGACATGTTCATCGGCCGCCCCGACCGGTCGGGCTCCTATCGCATCGCCCAGCCCAATTATGACCGCGCCGGCATTTACAGCCTCAGCGTCGAAAAGGAACTGGGCGGAGTGAAGGCGACGTCGCTGACCGCCTATTTTGACCGCACGTTCCGCTATGTCCGCGATTACAGCTTTTACATCGGCGGGCTGATCCCGGTGCTGTATCCGTTCACCAGCACCAACGTGTCCGACAGCTTCACCAAGACGTTCAGCCAGGAAGTGCGGCTGGCATCGGACAATGACTCGCCATTCAAATGGGTGATCGGCGGCTATTATTCGAGCCAGGACGACCGGCTGATCCAGGCGGTCAATACGCCCGGAATGAGCGCCTTCTTCGGCACCGATCTGGCCTATTACGGCAATATCTTCACCAACACGAAGCAATATGCGGGCTTCGGCGAGGCGAGCTACGCGCTGTTCGACGGCTTCGACGTCACCGCCGGCGTCCGCGTGTTCAAGGTCGAGCAGCGCGTCAACGCGCGCACCGACGGGGTGTTCGCGGGTGGCCCGAATGCGATCCCCGACCGCCGCAACAAGGAAGACGGGATCAATCCCAAATTCGGCCTGTCGTACAAGGTGACGCGCGACAATCTCCTTTACGCCTCGGCCGCCAAGGGCTTCCGCCCCGGCGGGATCAACCGCGACCGGATCGACCCCGATCTCTGCCGCACCGATCTCGATCAGCTCGGCATCGAAAACGCGCCTGACAGCTTCGGATCGGACAATCTGTGGACCTATGAAGCCGGGACCAAGAATATGTTCGGCGGCGGCAAGGTGATGCTCAACGCTTCGGCATATTACACCGAATGGAAGGAGATCCAGCAGGCGATCGGGCTGCCGAGCTGCGGCTTCGGCTTCACCGACAATGTCGGCAGCGCCGAGGTAAAGGGCTTCGAGCTCGAGGCGCGCGTCGAACCACTCCGCGGGTTCCAGATCGGCGGTACCGCTGCCTATACCAGCAGCAAGATCACCGAAGCGGCACCCGGCACCTCGGCCAAGCAGGGCGACGCGCTGCCCGACGTGCCGAAGTGGATGGCGACCGCATATGCCGGTTACCGGACCGAATTGTCGGGATTGTGGGAACTCGATGTCCGCGGCGAATATCAGTATCAGGGCAAGGCGCCCTATACGTTCGATACCGAGGTGCCGATCACCTTCCCCGGCGGCGAGGTCGACTATATCCCGAACCCGATCCTCGAACGGAAAAGCTATCAGGTCGTCAACGCCTTCGCGTCGCTGAGCCGTGAGAATACGACGGTCAGGCTCTATGCCAACAATCTGTTCAACGTCCATCCGCAGCTCGACACCGACCTGTCGATCGGCGCCGACCGCTTCTCGACGATCCGCCCGCGGACCTTCGGCGTCGAATTGCGGCAGGGTTTTTGAGGCATTGCTGACATCCCCCCTGCGGCAAAGCCGTGGGGAGGGGACCGCCGCGAAGCGGTGGCGGAGGGGCCGCGACGTTAGCGCATTTTGCCCCTCCGTCAGCCCTGCGGGCTGCCACCTCCCCATCGCTGCGCGACAGGGAGGATCGTCAGAAAACGGGCCGGGAGCGGACCTAACCAATATCGTCACCCCGGACTTGATCCGGGGTCCATGACTTCGGCGCCGCAGTGGATCCCGGATCAAGTCCGGGATGACGAATATGTGTGAAGCAACATCCGCTCCCCACCCCTAAGCCGACCTTCACCTGGACGGCAGGCCGCCTATCCGGTTGCCCCGTCCATCCGCCCCTTGAACCCCTGTGCGATGACGTAAAGCTCAGGCGAGCCCTTGCGGCTGGCGGGGGGCTTGGCGTGCTTGACCGTCGTGAAATGGCGCTTGAGCAGGGTCAGGAGCTCGCGGTCGGCGCCGCCGGCGAAGACTTTCGCGACAAAGGCGCCGCCGGGGACCAGATTCTGCACCGCAAAGTCGGCGGCGGTCTCGGCGAGGCCGATGGTTCGCAAATGGTCGGTCTGCGGGTGGCCGACTGTGTTCGCCGCCATGTCCGAAATGACGAGGTCGGGGGCGCTGCCGAGCGCCTCGATCAGCGCATCGGGGGCGGCGTCGTCCATGAAATCCATCTCGAGGATCGCGACGCCTTCGATCGGCTCGCAGGCGAGCAGGTCGATCCCCGCGACGCGCGCGCGCGGGTTGGTCTTCCGCGTCACCTGCGACCAGCCGCCGGGCGTGATGCCGAGATCGACGACGGCGCGCGCTCTTTTCAAAAAGCCGAATTTCTCGTCGAGCTCGATCAGCTTGTACGCGGCGCGTGAGCGATAGCCTTCGGCCTGCGCGCGGCGGACATAGGGGTCGTTGAGCTGGCGTTGCAGCCAGCGCGTCGACGACACGCTGCGCTTGCGGGCGGTCTTGACGCGCACATGCAGGCCGCCCCGGCCCCCCGATCCTTTGGCGCCGCCGCTGCGTCCGCTGCCGCCGCTCATTTGCGAAACTCGCGGCGGGTGACGGGAACGTCGCGCCCCTGCCGAGCCAGGGTGCGGAGGATGCCCTCGCGGATGCCGCGGTCGGCGACGCCGACGCGCGCCGCTGGCCACAGGTCGATGATGCTTTCGAGGATCGCGCAGCCCGCGACCACCAGGTCGGCGCGCTCGCGGCCGATGCAGGCGATTTCGGAGCGGTCGGCGATGCTCGCGTCGGCGAGGCGGCGGCTGATCTCGCGCATCGCGTCCGATGGCACGACCAGCCCGTCGACCGCGCGCCGGTCGTAGCGCGGCAGGTCGAGGAAGACGCTGGCGAGCGTCGTCACCGTGCCGCTGGTGCCGAGCAGGCGCAGTGGTTGCCCTGCAAAACGTTCGGCGCGGCCGGCGAAGGCGGCGAACGCCTCGCGCGTCACTTCGCGCATCTGCGCATAGGCGGCCTGCCGCGCGGCAAGGCTGTCCTCGGCGGCGGGGGCATGTTCGGTGAGCGACACGACGCCCCACGGAACGCTGATCCAGTCGCGGATCATAACGTCGTCGTCCGACGCGTCGATGCGCATCAGCTCGGTCGAGCCGCCGCCAATGTCGAAGATCAGCGCCGGGCCGTCGCCTGCCTCCATCAGATTGTGGCAGCCGAGCACCGCGAGCTTCGCTTCTTCGGCGGCGGAAATGATGTCGAGCGCGATGCCGGTCTCGCGCTTCACCCGTTCGGCGAGTTCCTCGCCGTTGCTGGCGCGGCGGCACGCTTCGGTGGCGACCGCGCGCGACAGGGTGACGTGGCGGCGGCGCAGCTTGTCGGCGCAGACCGACAGTGCAGCGACGGTGCGGTCCATCGCCGCCTGGCTGATCCGGCCGCTCCCGTGCAGCCCCTCGCCAAGGCGGACGATGCGCGAAAAGGCGTCGATGACGACCAGTTCGCCGCCCTGCGGGCGCGCGATCAGCAGCCGGCAATTGTTGGTCCCGAGATCGATGGCGGCATAGGTGCGCGGCCGATGGATCGGCACGGGCCGCGATTCGGCACCTGCCTTGCTCTGTCCTCTCGCCGCCGGCACGGGCCGCGGCGATCGCCCCGAAGGCGCTGCCATTTGCCGCATGGCTAGTATGACCTGTCCAAATCTCACGCGCCTGCAAGACCGCAGGCGTGCACTTGGGCGCGAGATTAGGCTTCCGGCCACCTAATGGCAAGCCCGGCCCCCGTTCGGGCGGGCGCAAGCAAAACCCCGCCCGGCGCAGGCCGGACGGGGCAAAGGAGGATATAAGGTTATTGGAGCTAGGGTCAGCCCTTAACGGCAGCCGTCATTGCCCTTGTCGATGGCGCGGCCGGCGAGGGCGCCGACGGCACCGCCGATGATCGTGCCGACCGTACGGTCGCCGCGGCCGGCGATTTCGTGGCCGGCAAGGCCGCCCGCAACCGCACCGATGATCGTGCCGCCGGTGCCGTTGTCGCACTGGCGATAGCGACGGTTGTCGTAGCGGTTGTTGTAATAGCGACGATCGTTCCGATAATCGCGGCGGTCGGCGCGGCGATCGTAACGACGGTCATAGCGGCGGTCGTTCCGGTCATAGCGCACGTCATAGCTCGAATAGCCGTTGCGGTCGTAATAGCCGTTCTGCGCCGCGGCAGGTGTTGCCAAGCCCAGCGTCGCGGTGGACATCAGGGCGGCGATCGAGAGAGTCACCATCTTTTTCATCGTCGTTCTCCTTCTTTCGTCGTTTGGCCCTTCAGGGCTGTGGTCGATGAAGGGGTTATGGGTGATTCGTCTTGAGCCAAGTCTGAACACGGCTGTTGGCTGGCGTTCAGCTTTGCGGGGCTCGGCGCTTCCCTTTCGCGGGCAGGCATTCTACGCCCCCGGCGATGCGCCGCCTGCTTCCCGCCGTCCTGATCTTCCTTGCGCTCGGGCCGGTCCCCGGCACGCATCTGCGTTTCCCGGAAACCGATCTTACCGAGCGCGTCGCAGTGCGTCCGCTGCGCTTTGCGGCAGGCGGGGATGGATCGCTGCGGTTCGTGCGCGGCTGGCACCTGACCAGCCCGCACAGCTATTTCGGCGGCTTCTCCGCGGTCGCGCGAATCGGTCCCGGCCGCTTCCAGCTTGTCGGCGACAATGGCTATTGGACGCGGCTGACGCTGACCCCCGGCGGGCAGCCGAGCCGGTTTCGCATCGCGCCCCTCCCCACCCCCGACGGCCGCCCGCGCCGCAAGTCGATGATCGATGCCGAGGCGATGGTATTCGATCCGGCGAGCGGGAAGAGCTGGATCGCGCTCGAGGGGATCAATCAGGTCTGGCGTCTCGATGCCCGCCTTGGCGCAATCGAATCGCGCCGCAAACTGCCGGGGCAGCCGAACTGGCCGATCAACCGCGGGCCCGAGGCGATGGCGCGGCTCGCCGACGGGCGGACGGTGGTTTTTTCAGAGGATGCCGACGACGACCCGCGCGGGCGCGAAGCTTTGCTCTATATTGGCGACCCGGCGGCGCCCGGACCGGCACCGGTTCGCTTCTTCTATAGCTCGGGCGGCAGGGGGCTGGTCAGCGATGCCGCGGCGCTGCCCGACGGGCGAATCCTGCTCGTCCACCGCCGGCTCGGCTTCGACCCAGTGTTCACGACGATCCTCGCGGTTCTCGATCCCGCCGATATCGGCAAGGATGCCGTGGTCGGCGCGCGCGCGATCGGCCGCGTGCCGCGGCTGCTGGCCGAAAATTACGAAGGGGCGGCGGTGGCGGTCGAACAGGGGCGCACCTGGCTCTGGCTCGTGTCCGACGACAATTTCAACCTGTGGCAGCGCAGCCTGCTGCTGCAGTTCGAACTCGTCGGCCTGCCGCCCAAAAAGACGCCGGACAGCAAAAAGGCCGCGCGGTAATCCGGCGGCCTGATTGCATCGGCGATGCGAGAAAAGCTTAGGCGGCCTTTTCAGCCAGCTTCTTCGCAACTTCCTTCTTCAGCTTGCGCGCCGAAGCCGACAGCTGGTCGTCGCCGGCCTTGAGCAGCCAGTTGTCGAGACCGCCATTATGCTCGACCGTGCGCAGGCCGTGGGTCGACACGCGCAGCTTCACGCCCTTGCCGAGCGCGTCCGAGAGCAAAGTCACATTCTGCAGGTTGGGCAGGAAGGTGCGCTTGGTCTTGTTGTTGGCGTGGCTGACATTGTGGCCAACCTGGCGGCCCTTGCCGGTCAGTTCGCAGATGCGCGACATGATGCTCTTCCTCGTCAAAAAAATTTCGGGTCGGCGTCCGGGCGCTTCCCGCAAAACGGGGAAGGACAGGTCCGGATGGGCCGGGAAAGGCGCGCGCTTATCGGCTTGCCGGGGATTCGTCAAGGGATTAGCGGGGAAGCATGTCCCGTTTCCCGCTGCCCGAACCGATGCGCCGCGCGCTCGATCTCGCTCGGATTGCCGCCGATTGGGGCGAAGTGCCCGTCGGCGCCGTGATCGTCAAGGACGGCGCGATCATCGCCGAAGGGCATAACCGCCCGCGCGAATCGGCCGATCCGACCGCGCATGCCGAAATCGTCGCGATTCGTGCCGCGGCGGCAAAACTCGGCAACGAGCGACTCGACGGCTGCGATCTGTTTGTGACGCTCGAACCCTGCGCCATGTGCGCCGGGGCGATCGCCCATGCCCGCATCGCGCGGCTCTATTATGGCGCCGACGATCCGAAGGGCGGCGCGGTCGTCCACGGCCCGCGTATTTTTGCGCAGCCGACGGTTCATCACCGGCCGGAGATTTATGAGGGGCTCGGCGCGGGGGAGGCAGCAACTTTGCTGCGGGATTTTTTTGCAGCGCGGCGGTGATGCGGGAAGGGCCGCTTTGGGGTGGGAAGCGGACATTCCACTTACAGTGTACCCCGGCGAAAGCCGGGGCCCAGGGCGTTGGAAAGCCAAGGTTGCGCTATGGCGCTCTGGGCCCCGGCTTTCGCCGGGGTGTACGTCAGCTATGTCCACAACCGGCCGAAAGCAGCCGCGCGGCATTAGCTTAGCATCTCTGCCACCCACCCCGGCACCAGCGCGGTCGCCGGTCCGTGGTGGGCTTCGTCGAACCAGTGGCTGCCCTGGCTCGGCTCCATATTGAGTTCGAGCGTCCGGGCGCCCGCCGCGCGTGCTTCCCGGACGAAGCCCGCGGCGGGATAGACGGCGCCCGAGGTGCCGATTGATACGAACAGGTCGGTGCGATTGAGGGCGCGGTAGATATCCTCCATATGATAGGGCATCTCGCCGAACCAGACGACGTCGGGGCGGAGGTGGCCGGAGGTGCCGCACGCCGGGCAGGCGGGGGCCTCGCCGAGCGGGCCCAGCCAGTCGCTGCGCGCATCGCAGGCGGTGCACCACGCCTTCAGATGCTCGCCGTGCATATGGAGCAGCCGCTTTGCTCCCGCGCGCTCGTGGAGGTCGTCGACATTCTGCGTCACGATGAGCAATTCGCCCCGCCATTCGGCATCGAGCCGCGCGAGCGCCGCGTGCGCGGCATTGGGCTCTTTCGTCTGGATCGCCGCGCGCCGCATGTCGTAGAAGCGCTGGACCAGCGCCGGATCGCGCGCGAACGCCTCGGGCGTCGCGACATCCTCGACGCGGTGCTGCTCCCATAGACCGCCGCCGTCGCGGAAGGTGTCGATGCCGCTTTCGGCCGACACGCCGGCGCCGGTCAGGATGACGATATTGTGGATGTCCTTCATCGCCCCACCCTATCCGTCCGACTCTCCGTCTTCACCCCTTTTTCGTCACCCCGGACTTGATCCGGGGTCCAGGCAAGGTTTGTCGTCATGGATCCCGGATCAAGTCCGGGATGACGAGCCTGGGTTCGCGACATCTCGACTTCGCTCGATGCGAACGGCTAAGGGGAGCGGACAGAAGAGGGGACGCATCATGACCAGCATCGGCATTATCGGCAGCGAAGGCCGGATGGGCGTCGCGCTCGCCGCCGCGATCGCCGAAGCGGGGCAGCAGCGGCTGGGCATCGACAAGGGCGGCGACGTCGCGGCGCTCGCTGCCGACGCCGGGGTGCTCGTCGATTTCTCGTCGCCCGCCGCGCTCGAAGCGACGCTCGATGCGTGTATCGCGGCGGGGACACCGATCGTCATCGGCACGACGGGGCTCGAGGAACGCCATCACTGGCTGATCGACGAGGCGGCAAAGGATGTCGCGGTGCTTCAGACGGGCAATACCTCGCTCGGCGTCACCCTGCTCGCGCATCTGGTGCGCGAGGCCGCGGCGCGGCTCGGCGCCGACTGGGATATCGAAGTGCTAGAAATGCATCACCGGATGAAGGTCGACGCGCCGAGCGGCACCGCGCTGCTGCTCGGGCAGGCGGCAGCCGAAGGGCGCGGGATCAGCCTCGACACATGTTCCGAACGCGGCCGCGATGGTCTCACCGGCGCGCGCGGGCATGGCAAGATCGGCTTCGCAAGCCTGCGCGGCGGCACCGTCGCGGGCGACCATGACGTGATTTTCGCGGGCTCCGAGGAAATGATCACCCTGTCGCACCGCGCCGAAAACCGGATGATCTTCGCGCGCGGGGCGGTGCGCGCGGCGCTGTGGCTGATCCAGCAGCCATCGGGACGCTACACGATGCCCGAAGTGCTGGGACTCTGACTGCCCGCTTGCCTGCACGCTCTCCCCGTGTATTATAAAAACAATACAGTTGGAGGACCGCCATGAGTTTCGACCCCGCCGCTGCAACCAGGGCCTATATCGACGGGCTCGGGCCCGAAGCGCTTGCGAAGGCCGCATCCTATACCGTCGGCAGCGAATGGCTGGGCTTCTGGGGCGTCGTCGTTGCCGGGCTCGTTACCCTGCTCTTCGTGCGCCTGCGCATTCTCGACCGGCTCGACGCGCGGCTCGCGAAGCGCGGCTGGGCGATGCGCACCTTCCTGCTCTGCGCCGCCTTCATGCTGCTTTCGGCGCTCGTCACGCTGCCGTGGGATATCTATACGGGCTGGTGGCGCGAAACCGCCTATGGCCGGACCAGTCAGCCGCTCGGCGATTATCTCGGGCAAGGGGCGATCGGCATCGCAATCACCGCGCTGTTCGGGGGGCTGTTCTTCCTCGGCATCTATGCGCTGATCCGCCGCGCCGGAAAACGCTGGTGGATCTGGTCGGGCGGTCTCGCCGCTTTCGCCATTTCGGCGATGCTGCTCCTGTCGCCGATCATGATCGAGCCGCTGTTCAACGATTACAAGCCGGTGCCCGCGGGGCCGGTGCGCGACGCGCTTGTCGTGCAGGCGAAGGATGCCGGGATCGAGCCCGATCGCATCTATATGTTCGACGGCTCGCGCCAGTCGAACAATTTCACCGCCAACGTGTCAGGGCTTGGCCATTCGGCGCGCATCGCGATTTCGGACGTCGCGATCAAGGGCGCGTCGCTCGACGAGGTGCGGGCGGTGACGGGGCACGAGATCGGCCATTATGTGCTCGGGCACATCTGGATCATCGTGATCGTTTTCTCGCTGCTCGCGATCCTGCTCTTCTTCCTTGCCGACCGGCTGTTCCCGCGCATCGCGCGCGCGTTCGGCAGCGATGCGGCGATCGGCGACCCGCGCGGATTCCCGGTGATGATGTTCATCCTCTCGCTCTTCGCCTTCCTCGCGCAGCCCGTACAGAACACGCTGTCGCGCCTCGACGAGAGTTCGGCCGATGCCTATTCGCTGAAGACGGTGAACCTGCCCGACGCGCTCGCGAGCGCGCTCGTCAAGACCGCCGAATATCGTAACCCGCGCCCGAACGCGGTCGAGGAGTTTCTCTTTTATTCGCATCCCTCGGTCGAGCGCCGGGTGCGCGCCGGAATGGACTGGAAAGCCGCGCATCCGGCCGGAGCGGCGACGCCCGCGCGATGAAAAAGGCCGATATCTTCGAATTCTACCGCCGCCTCGCCGAGCTCAACCCGAGTCCCGAGACCGAGCTGCAGTTCGGCAACACCTATCAATTGCTCGTCGCGGTGGTGCTGTCGGCGCAGGCGACCGACGTCGGGGTGAACAAGGCGACAAGGCTGCTGTTCGAGGCGGTGAAGACGCCGCAGCAAATGGTCGACCTTGGCGAAGAGGGCCTCAAACAGCACATCAAGACGATCGGGCTGTTCAATGCCAAGGCGAAGAACGTCATCGCATTGAGCGAAATCCTCGTCCGCGATTTCGGCGGCGAGGTGCCCGCCGACCGCGACACGCTCGTCGAACTTCCCGGCGTCGGGCGCAAGACCGCCAATGTCGTGATGAACTGCGCCTTTGGGGCGGAGACCTTCGCGGTCGACACGCATATCTTCCGCGTCGGCAACCGCACCGGCCTGGCGCCGGGCAAAACGGTGCTCGCGGTCGAAAAGAAGCTCGAGAAGGAAACCCCCGCGCCGTTCCGCGTCGGCGCGCATCACTGGCTGATCCTGCACGGCCGCTATATCTGCAAGGCGCGCACGCCCGAATGCTGGCGCTGCCCCGTGGACGACCTCTGCCGCTACAAGCCGAAGACGCCGGCGCCGAAAGCGAAGAAGGCGGCCTGACGGGGCAACGAGATTGAGGTGGGGAGCGACACCCTATCATCGTCATCCCCGCGAAAGCGGGGACCCAGCGAGCCGGCGTCGCTACTGGGTCCCCGCTTTCGCGGGGATGACGAAGTGAGGGGTTCAAACGACTGCTAGCACGGGCATCGCGATCGGGGACGGCCGCACAGCCGCCCCCCAACCGCTCTCACGCCCCGAACGCGCCGTCAATCGTGTGCATCGCGCCGGTGACGAAGCCCGCTTCGGGCCCCGCGAGCCAGGCGACCATGCCGGCGACTTCCTCGGGACGGCCGTGGCGCTTGATCGCCATGAAGCTGTGCATCAGGTCGCGCATCGGGCCGTCCTCGGGATTCGCATCGGTATCGATCGGTCCGGGCTGGACGATGTTGATGGTGATCCCGCGCGGCCCGAAATCGCGCGCCAGTCCGCGCGCCATGCCCTGAAGCGCCGATTTGCTCAGCGCATAGGACGCCATGCCGGGGAGCGGCATGCGGTCGCCGTTGACCGATCCGATGACGATGATCCGCCCGCCCTCGGGCATCTGCCGCGCCGCCTCGACCGACGCATGATAGGGGGCGGTCACATTGACGCGGATCAGCCGGTCGACCTCGTCGGGATCGAGGTCGAGCGCGTCGCCGAACAGCGCGAAGCCTGCATTGACGACCAGTATGTCGAGTGGCCCGCTGTCGCGGACGCGCGCGATCACCGCGTCGCGATCGCCGCTGTCGGTCGGTACCGCGCTGCTGCCGGTTTCGGCTGCGAGCTGCTCCGCCGCCTCACGCGACCCGTTATAGGTAAAGACGACCCTGGCGCCGTCGGATGCGAAGCGGCGAACGATGGCCGCGCCGATGCCGCGGCTGCCGCCGAGGACCAGAACGGGTTTTCCTTGGAAATCGGACATGGGGAGATTCCTTGCTTATTAATGTAGGGGTGATTACATAAAACTGGAAAGGCTCTCGTCAAGGTATTTTGTAATGGTAACTACAAATAAATCCCGTGCCCGCGGACGCCCGCGCCGCTTCGATCCCGATGCGGCGGTCGTGACGGCGCAGCAGCTTTTTCACGAACGCGGCTATGACGCCGTCAGCGTCGCCGACGTCACCGATGCGCTGGGGATCAATCCGCCGAGCTTCTATGCCGCCTTCGGCAGCAAGGCGGAACTTTATGCGCGCGTGCTCGACCATTGGACCGTCACGGCAGGCATCCCGCTCGATCGGATCCTGCGCCCGAATGTTCCCGTCGCAAGCGCGCTTGCCGCGATGCTGGAAGAAGCGGCGCGTCTTTACGCGTCGGGTCCGGACGCGGGCGGCTGCCTCGTGCTCGAGGGAACCCGATGCAACGACGAGCGCGCGCGCGAGGCTGCGCGGGCGCGCGGTGCCGCCGCGGAAAGGGTGATCCGCGACTTTGTCGCCGCGCGTCATCCCGGCGAGGCCGAAAGCGTGACCGACTATGTCGGCACGATCATGCTCGGGTTGTCGGCAAAGGCGCGGAGCGGGCATGATTTGCCGCGGCTCCTTGCGACCGCGCGCCTCGCCGGAAGCGTCCTCGCGCAAACCCTGCCCGAATAGCGGGCGGGGGGAGGGGAAGCTGAGCGCCGATGCCCTCTTGCGAAGCGGCGCGGAGGCGGCATAACCCGTTGCCATGCGCAACCTTCCTGCCTCCATCGCCCTCGCCGCCGCCTTGCTGGCCGCCGCGCCCGTCCATGCCAAGCCCGCCGATACCGAGACGGCGAAAAAGATCCTGAAGGACAGCATCGCGATCCCGACGGTCGAGGGGCGCGGTCAGGTTCCCAAGCTCGCGGCCTATTATGCGAGCGTGCTGAAAGCCGCGGGCTATGCCGACAGCGATATCGAGATCACGCCGATGGGCGAGACCGCGACCTTCGCCGCGACGCTTCAGGGCACGGGCAAAGGCAAGCCGATCGTGCTGCTCGGTCATATGGACGTTGTCGAGGCCGACCCCAAGGACTGGGCGCGCGACCCCTTCGTGCCGGTCGAGGAGAAGGGCTATATCTTCGGCCGCGGGTCGGAGGACAACAAGTTCGACGTGTCGATGATGGTCGCGGCGATGGCCCAGCTCAAGAAAGAGGGCTTCAAGCCGAAGCGCTCGATCATCCTGCTGCTGTCGGGCGACGAGGAAACCTCGATGCTGACGACGCGCGCGCTCGCCGCCAAATACAAGAATGCCGAATTTGCCTTGAACGGCGACGGCGGCGGCGGGCTGATCGGCGAGGACGGCAAGCCCCAATATTACGGGCTGCAGGCGGGTGAGAAGACCTATGCCGACTTCACGCTCGAAGTGACAAACCCCGGCGGGCATAGTTCGCGCCCGTCGGACACCAATGCGATCGTCCAGCTTTCGACCGCGCTCGCTAAGGTCGGCGCCTATCGCTTCACGCCGCAGCAGAATGAGTTGACCAAGGTCGGCATGCCGATCGTCGCCGATCAGGTCGGCGGCGACATCGGCGCGGCACTGAAAGCCTTTGCCGCCAATCCGGCCGATGCGAAAGCGATCGCCGCGATCCGCGCCGACCCCGAATATATCGGCCAGATCGGCACCACCTGCGTGCCCACACTGGTCAAGGGTGGCCACGCCGAAAATGCGCTGCCGCAGCGTGCGACGGCGAACATCAACTGCCGCATCTTCCCCGGCGTACCCGTCGAAGCGGTGCGTGCCGAGCTCGAAAAGGTCATCGCCGACCCGGCGGTCAAGGTGAACCCCGATCCCGAGGCGAGCGCCAGCGACGCGTCGCCGCTGCGTCCCGATGTGATGGCGGCGGTGACGAAGGCGGTGCATGCTCGCGCGCCCGGCCTGCCGATCATCCCGTCGATGAGCGCGGGCGCGACCGACAGTTATCATTTCCGCATGCAGGGCGTGCCGAGCTACGGCGTCGCGGGCCTGTTCTCGAAGGCGACCGACAGCTACGCCCACGGTCTCGACGAGCGCGTGCCGGCCGACGCGATCGCCCCGGCGCTGGCGCATTGGGACAGCCTGCTGCGCGATCTGTCGAAATAGCAGGGGGCGCCGCTACGCCGACAAGCCGAACTCAGGCGCCGCGCGGAGCCTTGCGGCGTCGCGCAGCGGCGGCAGGCCGAAGGCGCGGCTGTAGTCGCGGTTGAACTGCGAGGGGCTGTCATAGCCGACCTGGAAACCCGCGCTCGCGGCGTCCATGGCGTCCGACACCATCAGCCGTCGCGCCTCGAGCAGGCGCAGGCGCGTGCGATATTGCAGCGGGCTGAAGCGCGTTACCTTCTTGAAATGCTCGTGGAAGGACGACGGGCTCATTCCGGCTAGCCCCGCCAGATGGTCGATACTGAGCGTGCCGGCATAATGGTCCTTGATCCACGTCACGGCGCGGCTGATCTGGTGCAGCCGGGTGTCGGCGGTCGCAATGTGGCGGAGCATCGCGCCCTGCGGGCCGGTCAGCAGCCGGTACAGGATCTCGCGCTCGGCGAGCGGCGCCAGCGCGGCAATGTCGTCCGGCGCATCGAGCAGGCGGAGCAGGCGGAGCGCCGCGTCGAGGAGGCCCGCGTCGGTATCGCCGACCGCGATCGACGGGGTATGGTCGCTGCGCGGCACCCGCGCATCGTGCGCGAGCAGCAGCTCGCCGAGCACCGCGACGTCGAGGTCGAGCTTCAGGCACAGATAGGGATCGTCGGTGCTCGCATCGACGACCATCCCGCTCACCGGCAGGACGACCGACACGACCAGAAACTGCGCGCTGTCATAGATGAAGCTGGCATCGCCCAGCAGCACGCGCTTGCGGCCGCTGACCGCGAGGCACAGCGACGGTTCGTAAACGACCGGCATCGGATGGCTCGGTTCGGAGCTACGGACAAGCGATACGCGCGGTAGCGCGCACGGGTCGATCCCGTCGGTGGCGCGGTGGCGAAGCAATATGGAACGCATTTCAGCAAGTGTCGTCATGATGCCGGTCTCGCATCGTTGTACCGCCGCCGCAAGCGCCACGTTCGATGTTCGGAGGATCGTATAATCATTGCGGAGGCGCGTTCTACCGCCTTCCGTCCGGGCAGGTGCAAAAGGAGGTCACCGGACGGCGCTGGGCTGTCCGGCCCCGATGGAGACGATCATGAACACCACCGACAAAGTCATCCTGATCACCGGCGCCAGCAGCGGCATCGGCGCGGCAACGGCGCGCGAGCTCGCCGCCGCCGGCGCGAAGCTGCTGCTCGGCGCCCGGCGCACCGACCGGCTCGAAGCGCTGGCCGCCGAAATCGTCGCGGCGGGTGGTGCCGCCGAATATCGCGCGCTCGATGTCACCAGCCGCGACAACATGCAGGCGTTCGTCGAGCACGCCGTCGCGCGTTTCGGCCGCATCGACGTGCTCGTCAACAATGCCGGCATCATGCCGCTGTCGCCGCTCGCTGCGCTCGAAACGCAGAATTGGGACGCGATGATCGACGTCAATATCCGCGGCGTCCTCAACGGCATCGCGGCGGCGCTTCCCGGCTTTACCACGCAGGGTTCGGGTCATTTCGTCAATGTCGCCTCGCTCGGCGCCCATTATGTCGTGCCGACCGGTGCGGTCTATTGCGCGACCAAGTTCGCGGTCTGGGCGATCACCGACGGCATCCGGCAGGAGCATCGGGACGTGCGCGCGACGATCATCTCGCCCGGCGTCGTCGAATCGGAGCTTGGCCATGACATCACCGATCCGGGCAGCGCCGCCGCCATGGCCGAATTCCGCAGCGTCGCGATCACTCCCGATGCGATCGCCCGCGCGATCCGTTTCGCGGTCGAGCAGCCTGATGACGTCGATGTCAGCGAGATCATCGTGCGCCCGGTCAAGGGCAGCTTCTGAAGCTTCCGGCTGGCGGCCCGCTAGTCGAGCAGCGACGCCACCGCCTTTTCGACCATCGCCGCCGCCGCTTCCGCCCCGAAGCTGGCGGCGTCGAGCGACAGTTCGAGCCACAGCCCGTCGACCATCGCGGTCAGCATGATCGCCAGCCGTCCCGGATCGGCGGCGCCGCATGCGGTGAGCAACTCGCCCAGCCGTTCGCGATAGCCCGCATAGCTTGCAGTGTGGATTGCCGCCATGCGCGTATCGCTACGCGCCAGCGCCCAAAAGGCGGTCCAGGCGCCGAGCAGTTCGGGATCGGTCACCGGCGGGCGGAAGCTGGCGGTAAGATAGGCGGAGAGGCGCGCGCGCGGATCGCCGCCCGCGTCGGCGACCGCGTCCATGAAAATCGCGTCCATCCGGTCGCTCGTGGCTTGATAGGTCGCGGCGACGAGGTCGTCGATGCCGCCGAAATAATGGCGCAGCAGTCCCGGCGAAACGCCGGCCTTCGCGCAGATGGCGCGGACATTCGTCCCTGCAATGCCATGCTCGGCCAGGCACGCCGCCGTCGCTTCGATCAGGTCGGCGCGGCGGGCGTCGGCGCTTTCGCGCGTAAAGGCTTGGCGAATGGCAGTCATGTTGTTATACGTACGTACAACAAGGACGGACTCATGGCAACTGCACCCCTTCATGCACCGAATTTCGACCCGCAGGACGGCTGGTCGCTCCCCGCGTGGACATACAGCGATCCCGACTTTTACGCAGTCGAAATGGCACGGATCTTCCGCCCGAGCTGGCAGGTCGTCTGTCACGACAGCGATATCCCGAACGTCGGCGACTGGCACAGCATCGATTATTGCGGCGAAAGCGTCATCCTCGTGCGCGGCACCGACCGTGCGGTGCGCGCCTTCACCAATGTCTGCCGGCACCGCGGCTCGCGGCTCGTCGACGGAGCCGTCGGCTGCGCGAAGAAGCTCGTCTGCCCCTATCATGCCTGGACCTACGAGCTCGACGGCCGGCTGACCGGGGTGCCCGATTCGGCGAGCTACCCGACCCTCGACAAGGGCAAGGCGGGGCTCGTTCCGGTCGGGCTCGAACAATGGCGCGGCTTCTGGTTCGTGCGGCTCGACGATGACGGCGGTCCGTCGGTCGCCGAGATGATGACGCCTTATGAAGCGATGGTCGAACCCTATCGCTTCGAGGAACTCGGCGCACTGGGCCGCGTCACGTTGCGCCCGCGCGACGTCAACTGGAAGAATGTCGGCGACAATTATTCGGACGGGCTCCACATCCCCGTCGCGCATCCCGGCCTCACGCGCCTCTTCGGCAAAAGCTATGGCGTCGAGGCCGAGGACCGCGTCGACCGCATGTGGGGCGACCTGATCGACCGCCCGTCGGCGGGCTGGTCCGAGCGCATGTACCAGCGGCTGTTGCCGCCGGTGCCGCACCTGCCTGCGGACCGTCAGCGCCACTGGCTCTATTTCAAGCTGTGGCCGAACGTCGCCTTCGATATCTATCCCGACCAGGTCGACTTCATGCAGTGGCTGCCGACCGGGCCGACGACCTGCCTGATCCGCGAAATTTCCTATGTGCTGCCCGACGCGCGCCGCGAGATGAAGGCTGCACGCTACCTCAACTGGCGGATCAACCGGCAGGTCAATGCCGAGGACACCGAGTTGATCACCCGCGTCCAGCAGGGGATGCAGTCGAAAAGCTTCACCATGGGGCCGCTCAGCGACAAGGAAGTCTGCCTCAAGCATTTCTGTTCGCGGATGCGCGATATCATTCCCGAGGCGCGGCTCGAAACCGCGCCCAAGGCGGGGTGGAGCCGCGCTTGAACGACGTCGCGTCCGTGGTGATCGTCGGCGGCGGGCCTGCCGGCATGGTCGCGGGCCTGCTCCTCGCGCGCGCCGGGGTGCGCGTGACGCTACTCGAAAAGCATGCCGATTTCCTCCGCGACTTCCGCGGCGACACGGTGCATCCCTCGACCCTCGAACTGTTCAACGAGATCGGCCTGCTCGAAGAGCTGCTGAAAGAGCCGCACGCCGCGATCGACACGATGACGCTGGGCCTGCTCGGAGGGCGGTACACCATCGCGACGATGAAGCATCTGCCCGTCGCGGCGCGCTTCGTCGCGATGATGCCGCAATGGGATCTGCTCGATTTCATCGCGGGGCAGGGAAAACGCTATCCGACCTTCGATCTCCGCATGTCGACCGAGGCGACCGGGCTGACCTATGACGCGGCGAACCGCGTCAGCGGGGTGACGCTGGCGAGCGGCGAAGCGCTGCCCGCGCGACTGGTTATCGCCGCCGACGGGCGCCGCTCGGTGCTGCGCGATGCCGCCGAACTGCCGCTTGAGGACCTTGGCGCGCCGATGGACGTGCTCTGGTTCCGCATCCCGGTGCCTGCGGGCATGGACATGTCCGAAGTCGCGCTCGGCACGATCGACAAGGGCGGGATGGTCGTGGCGATCCCGCGCGGCGATTATTGGCAATGCGCGCAGATTATCGAAAAAGGCGGTTTTGCGCCGATCGAGGCGGCGGGGATTGTGGCCTTTCGCGACCGGATCGTCGCGATCGCGCCCGGCCTCGCCGCCGGGATCGATGCGATCCGGAGCTTCGATGATGTGAAATTGCTGTCGGTCGCGCTCGACCGGCTCACCCGCTGGTCGCGCCCGGGCCTGCTCGCGATCGGCGATGCCGCCCATGCGATGTCGCCCGTCGGTGGCGTCGGGATCAACCTCGCGGTGCAGGATGCCGTCGCCGCCGCGAACATTCTCGCCGCCCCGCTCGCGGCGGGCGCCGATCCCGATCCGCTGCTCGCCAAGGTGCAGGACCGCCGCTGGACGCCGACGACGTGCATGCAGGCGATCCAGCGTTTCGCGCACCGGCGGGTGATCGAGCCGATGCTGCGCGGCGAAATCACCCGTGTTCCGCTCGCCGTCCGCCTCCTCGATTCCATCCCGCTGCTTCGCCGCATTCCGGGCCGTGTCCTCGGCCTCGGTTTCGGCCGCCAGCATGTCCAATCCCCGCTTGCGAAAGACTTCTCATGACCAAAGCCTATGACGCCCTGATTATCGGCGCCGGCCACAACGGCCTCGTCTGTGCCTTCTATCTCGCCAGGGCGGGGCTGAAGGTGCGCATCGTCGAGGCGCGCGACGTCGTCGGCGGCGCGGCGGTGACCGAGGAGTTCGCGCCGGGCTTCCGCAATTCGGTGGCCAGCTACACGGTCAGCCTGCTCCAGCCGAAGGTCATCGCCGACATGAAGCTCGCCGATCATGGCTATCGCGTCATCGAGCGGCCGATCAGCAATTTCCTGCCGCAGGAGGATGGCGGCTATCTCAAGCTAGGCGGCGGGCTCGAACGCACGCAGGCCGAGTTCGGCAAGTTCAGCAGCCGCGACGCCGAGGTGCTGCCGCAATATTATGACGCGCTCGAAAATGTTGCAGAGCTGCTCCGCGACCTCGCGCTGCGCGTGCCGCCGAACGTCGGTGAGGGGATGCGGACGCTGCTCGACGGCGCCCGGCAGGGGCGGCGTTTCGCGACGCTCAGTCTCGAACAGCAGCGCGACGTGCTCGACCTGTTCACCAAGTCGGCGCGGACGATGCTCGACAGCTGGTTCGAAAGCGAGGCGGTCAAGGCGGCGTTCGGCTTCGACGCCGTCGTCGGCAATTACGCTAGCCCCGACACCCCGGGCAGCGCCTATGTCCTCCTTCACCACGTCTTTGGCGAAGTGAACGGCAAGAAGGGCGCGTGGGGCCACAGCGTTGGCGGCATGGGCAAGATCACCGAGATCATGGCGAAGGTCTGCCGCGACATGGGGGTCGAGATCAGCCTCGAAAGCCCGGTCGCCAAGGTGCTCGTCGACGGCGGCAAGGCGGTCGGCGTCAAGCTCGTTGGCGGCGAGGAAATCGCCGCGGCGCGGGTGATCGCCAACGTCGGCCCGAAATTGCTCTACGAACGGATGATGGACGCAAGCGACCTGCCCGCCGGTTTCGAACGCCGGATCAAGGGGTTCAAGGCGGGCAGCGGCACCTTCCGCATGAACGTCGCATTGAGCGAGCTGCCGAAGTTCACCTGCCTTCCCGAACCCGGCGAGCATCACCAGTCGGGGATCATCCTCGCCCCGACGCTCGACTATATGGACCGCGCTTTCCTCGACGCGAAACAATATGGCTGGTCGAAGGCGCCGATCGTCGAGATGCTGATCCCGTCGACCGTCGACGACAGCCTCGCACCTCCGGGGCAGCATGTCGCGAGTCTCTTCTGCCAGCAGTTCGCACCTGAACTTCCGGACGGGCGCGACTGGGACGATGAGGAAGTAGCCGCCGCCGATGCGATCATCGACACCGTCGAAAAACATGCGCCGGGCTTCCGCGCCAGCATCGTCGGGCAGACGCGCCTGTCGCCCAAAGGTCTCGAACGCAAGTTCGGCCTCGTCGGCGGCGACATCATGCACGGCAATATGAGCCTCGACCAGCTCTGGGCCGCGCGCCCCGTGCTCGGCAACGGCGGTTATCGCGGGCCGGTGAAGGGCCTTTATATGTGCGGCGCGGGCACCCACCCCGGCGGCGGCGTGACCGGCGCGCCGGGGCATAATGCGGCGACGGTGATCCTACGCGACCGGGGCCTCTTCGCCCCCAAATGGCGCGTCTGACCCGAAGCCGATCGGTTGCGGCATCGCCGGGCGCGCCGCGCGTTCGCGGCGCAACCGCTCGACGAGCGTCCCATCGTCGCGGGCTCGGGCAAAACGCGCCTGCCGCGCGACGACCGCAAAGTCGCCGAGCGTCAGCCCGCCGACCCGGTCGAGCGCTGCGGGCGCCGGGCGTCCGAAGAAATGGACGAACGCCCGCCGCGCGCGCGGGGTATCGAGCGCGCGCATCTCGACCTTGAAGACGAAGCGCCGCGCCGACGCGGGATCGAGCTTTGCCGCATGGTTGGTCGCCGCGGCGAAGGGCAGGGGATGATCCTCCATCCAGGTCAGCAGTTCGTTGACCTGACTGACCTCCCAGCTCGCCGTTGCGCCCTGCCGGTCGGCGAGCAGCGAATCGACCTCGTCGAAGAACAGCATCGCCCCCTGCCGCCGTGCCTCGGCAAAGGCGCGCGCGATCGCTTTTTCGGTCTCGCCGACCCATTTCGACATCAGGTCCGACGCGCGCTTCATATGCAGCGGCCGTCCCAGCCGCCGGGCCAACGCCTGCACCGCCTCGGTCTTTCCCGTCCCCGGTGCGCCGGTGAGCAGCAACGAGAAGTCGGCAGGGGCTCCCGCGCGCGTGAGCTCGGCGAACAGCGCCGGCAGGTCGGTATCGGCGGTGAGCAGGCCTTCGTCGAAGTCGCGCGGCGCGCGCGGTTCGATGTCGTGCCCGTGCATCGCGCCAAGCACCGATCCCGCAAAGCGGCTCGCGCTCGCCGGGTCGCCC
Source organism: Sphingopyxis macrogoltabida (assembly GCF_001307295.1). Lineage (NCBI taxonomy): Bacteria > Pseudomonadati > Pseudomonadota > Alphaproteobacteria > Sphingomonadales > Sphingopyxidaceae > Sphingopyxis > Sphingopyxis macrogoltabida. Next base: position 4,727,705 of record NZ_CP012700.1, read on the forward strand.
GCCAGCCCCGCCGCGCGCGCGGCGACGCGGAACAGCGACGCCGCTTCGGGGGCGCGCGCCGCGAGCGCCTGCAACGCCGGGTCGACCGCGACCGCCTCTTCGGCGCTCACCCGTGCCAGCATCGCCGGGCTGTGCGCGACGCCGGGAAAGTCCATGCGGATCGACAGGCTGAAGCGGCGCAGGATCGCGGGATCGACATCGACGATGGCGTTGGAGGTCCAGATGACCGGGACGACATTTTCCTCGAGCAAGCGGTTGACGAACAGCTTCGATCCCGACCGGTTGCGAATGCGGCCGTCCTGTTCGGCCTGCGCGTTGCCGAGCAGATCCTCCATTTCGTCGAACAGCAACAGCGCGCGCCCGCGCTTCTCCAGCGTGCGCAGCGCCAGCCGCAGCGCGGCGACGCGGTCGAACCGGGTCGGCTCGTCCCCGTCGCTGTCGGCTTCGCCGACCGCGTGCAGCGGCTCGCCGAGCGCGGCGGCGAGCGTCCGCGCGAGTTCGGTCTTGCCCGTCCCCGGCGGGCCGTGAATCAGGATATTGATCCCGCGTGCGCCGCCATCCAGCGCCCCGCGCAGAAGCGCGAGCGCGAGGTCGGCTTCGCGCCGCTGCGCCGGAAAATCGGCGAGCGCATGGCGCGCCGCCTGCCGCCGGCCGAGCAGCCCGTCGATCAGGCTTTCATGCTGCCCGGTCCTGGCGTCGAGCAGGCGCTCGAACGACCAGCAGAGGCCGAACTCGACCTTGCCCTCCTTGCTCGTCCAGCGCCCGACGAGGTCGAGCCGGACCACCTCGGCGGTGCGAATGGCGTGCGGAGCCAACTGCGTGAGCGTTCCGACGAGGGCCTCCATGTCGAGCGCCTCGGCGTCGACGAGCTTGGCGAGGCTGCGCGTCAGCGGCCCGCGCTCCATTGCGGTGACGAGCAACAGCAGCGCACGCTCTTCGGCGGCGAGGTCGAGCGCGTCGGCCAGCCGGTTCGCCTGCAACAGGCTTTCATCCGCGCGCGCATCGGGCGGCCGGACCGGAGGCCCGAGCAGCGCGGCGCGCGCGATCGTCTTGTTGTCGAACCCGAGCGCGGCGGCTCGCGCGCGGGCCCAGCCGAGCAACGCCCGGCCGGTCTTGGTCTTGCCCGGATGATCCGTGGCGATGGCGCGCGCCAGTGCGCGCGCCCAATGGCTGTCGTGCAACATATATACCTGCCTGCGGCCGGCGGACGCACGGCGCCCGGCGGCAGAAGTGATGATGGCGGGTTGGAAATTGCGGCAGCGCCCGTCGCGCACCGCGTCAGGACGAACGCGCTACGACAGCGGACGGATGCCGCAGGGATTCAAACCCTGGATTATTCGGCGTTCCGACACGTCACGTCTCCAAAAAAGCCCGACTCCCGGGCCAGTGGGATCGCGCCGATAGGCGATTCTGCTTCGCGGAGCAAGGTTTCAGGTGGCGGCGGGCCGCGCGCGCCGCATCACAAGATAGATCGGCAGGCCCGCGACGGTCATCGCCAGACTGTACAGCGTCGGCTCCAGTCCTGCGCCGTAAAAGGCCCAGCAGACATAAGCGATCCCCGCCAGCGTCAGCAGAACGAACGCCGGCGACATGTGGAAACGCCCTTCGTTCCGGAATTTCAGCGCCGCCAGCGCGCCGATCAGGTAGAAGATGATCGTCGTCGAGGTCGTCACCAGCATCATGAAATTGAACAGTTCGGCGAGGCCGCGGCTATAATTGGCATAGACGATGAGCGTCGCGAGCATTGCGGCGAGCAACAGGCTCCAGTGCGGGACACCGTGCCGGTTGTCGGTCCCGAAAGCGCGTGGGACCAGGCCGCGGTGCGCGAGGTCGCGCGGCAGCTCGCCGGCCAGCAGGACAAAGCCGTTGAGCGCGCCGAGCGCCGCTACGGCCGCCAGGACGGCTGCGGCGGTGCCTGCCTCGGGGCCAATGAAATGGCTAAAAAAAGTGGGGAAGGGCGCGATCGACGCGGCGACCACCTCCGACGGGAGCAGCATCGTGACCGCGGTGCAGGCGAGCAGATAGAGCAGGCCCGTCGCGACCATGCCGATCATCGTTGCGCGCGGCACGGTACGCTCGGGATCCGATACCCGGTCGCCCGCTGCCAGCGCGCTTTCAAAACCCAATAGCGCAAACAGGGTGAAGGTCGCGGCATGGCCGATGCCTGCCAGACTGACCGGCTCGGTGCCCTGCATCGACGGCAATGCGCTGTCTCCGGCCGCGAGCCACCACAGCGCGATGGCGATCGCGCCGAACAGCAGCAGCAGTTTCAGGATCAGCGTCACGACTTGCATCCCGCCCGCCTTGCGGACGCCGAGCAGGTTGACGAAGGTGAAGAACCATACGAAGGCGATGGCGAGCAGCGCCGCTGCCGACCCGCCGCCGTTCAGCGACGGATAGATGATCGCAAGATTGCGGACGGCCGCGACCGCCAGCGTCGCGTTGGTCACCCAACAACTGATCCAAAAGCTCCAGGCCACGACAAAACCCGTCGCGGGGCCGAACGCCGCCGCCGCATAGGTGTAGGCACCGCAGCCACCCGGCAGATATCGCGCGAGGCGTGCGAAGACCAGCGCGAGGCACAGCGTGCCCCCGATGGTCGCGAGCCAGCCGAGCGCGGCATTCCAGCCGAGCGGTGCCAGCGAGCTGGGCAGGAGGAACACGCCCGAGCCGATCATGTTGCCCATGACCAGCGCAACGCACATCAAAAGGCCGAGCTTTTCGCCCGGCCTTTCGCTGTTGGCGACGGTGGAACTCACCCGATCAGAACTTGGCGCCCAGCCGCGCCCCGAAGGTCTGGGGCGTGCTCACCAGCACCTGCGGCCTGCCGTCGCACTGGCCGCAGTTCGAATAGCGCGCCAGCTGGGCGCGTTCGTCGAAGGCGTTCTGCAGGAACAGCTCGAAGCTGTACATGCTCCAGTCGAAGCCAACCGCGAAGTCGACCGTCGTCGATCCCTTGATCCGCCCGAGCGCATTCGCCGTCGCGACGCGGATGTCGGGAGTCGCCGAACTGCGATGCGCGATCACCGATTGCAGGTGCAATTCGCCCGGACCCACCGGGAAAGCATAGCGCACCGTTGCGTTGCCGTTGAATTTCGGCGTCACCGGCAATCGTGTACCCGCCGGGGCGGCAATCGAATTGCCGGCATCGGTACATTGATAGGTCGGATCGTCGATGTCGCAGAGATTATTTTTGGTCTTGGCATCGGTGTAGGAGGCCGCAGCGGTGATCGTCAGGCCCTGGGTCGGCCGGATGTTGACGTCGGCCTCGACGCCGCGAATGCGGGCATTCGGTCCGTTGTGGATTTCGGTGAAGCTGTTTTCGCCGAGGAAGGAGAATTGGAACCGCTTCCATTCCTGCTGATAGATGGCGGCGTTGAACCGCACCAGCCCGTCGGCGAGCGTCGATTTGAAGCCGATCTCGTAATTGGTCAGGAAGTCGGCGGCATAGGGCGCGATCGTCGAGCGGCGGTTGATCCCGCCGGGGCGGAAACCGCGCGACCAGGTACCATAGACCATCAGGTCGTCGTTGGGCTTCCACGTCAGATTGAGCCGGTGGGTGAAGCCCGTGTCCTTCGTCCGCTTCGGGACCAGCTTGCCATCCACATAGTCGGCAAGGTTGGTGCACGGCCCGCCGGGAACGACGGCCGGCAAAAGCTCGCGCGAACTGCTGTAGGTGTCGGTGTCGCGGTCGTAGAGGCGCTCGCCTGCCGTGGTGTAGCATTGCGCGACGCCCGTCCGGTTGCTGCCCGCGGCGTTGGGCGGCGAATCCTCGAAACCGTTGCCGGGATTGCGCCCGAAGCCGAAGAAACCGATCAGACTGTTGTCGAACTTGTAATAGCGGCCGCCGCCGGTCAGTGTCAGCGTCGGGGTGATGTCGAAACTCGCCTCGCCGAACGCGGCATAGTCGCGGTCGACGCGCTTTTGCAGGGTCAACCACAGCGTGCCGGGGCGGCCGTTGACCGACAGATCGTCGGCAAGGCCGGGAATCTTGTAATCCTGGAAAATCCGGTTGCTCTGGCGCTGGTAGAACAGCCCGGCAACGACGCGGAAACGCTCGTCCTGCGGCGACGAAATGCGCAATTCCTGGCTCAGCTTGCGGAAATGGTCGGTACCGATGATGAACTGGCGCGGGTCGATGGTGTTGCCCGCATTGTCCTGGATATAGAAATAGCCGGCCAGCCCGCCATAATCGGCATAGAGTGCGTCATAGGCTTCGGAATAGTCGGTGTAATCGTTGATCTGATACGCTTTGCGGTCGAGATAGGCGCCCGCGTAGGTGAGGTCGAAATTGCCGATCTTGCCCTCGATCGTCAGCGCCGCCTGGATGAATTTGTCGGTGCGCTTGTCGGGATAGAAGCGCTGCGTCTGCAAATCGCCGACGCGCGGATCCTGCGAGAAGGTGCCGTTGCTCTTCTGCTTCTGATAGAGGACGGTCGGGGTGACGGTCCAATTGTCGTCAAGATCGACCTTCAGCGCGGCGCGGCCGCCATAGATTTCGGCGTCGTTGAAATTCTTTTTGACGAAATCGTCGTTGTCCACCGTGATCCCGCCGGGGTTCGGCAGGAACGAGCGGGTGCCGGGGACATTGTCGATATAGCCGGCGTCCTTCTGGTACCAGCCGACGATACGCACCGCCGCCATCTCGCTGATCGGTGCGTTGATCATGCCTTCGAGCCGGCCGCCCATGCCGCCGCTCTTGACCGTGTTGAGTTCGCCGTCGACGCGGCCTTCGAAGCCCGAGGTGTCGGGCTTGTTGGTGATGATGCGGATCGTCCCCGCCTGCGACGAGGCGCCGTAGAGCGTGCCCTGCGGCCCCGCGAGCGATTCGATGCGGGCGATGTCATAGACATGGACGTCGAGCGTGCCGCCGATCGTCGTCACCGGCTGTTCGTCGAGATAGACGCCGACGCTGGGCAGCGAGCCCGAATGGTTGCCGTCGCCGCCGCTGGCGACGCCGCGCATATAGACGGTGGTGACGCCCGGCTGGCTCGACTGGAAGGAGACGCTGGGCAGGAGTTTCGAAAAGTCCTGGAAATTGGCGACGTTGAGCTGGTCGAGCTTGCGCGTTCCCAGCGCCTGGATGCTGATCGGCACATCCTGAAGATTCTCTTCGCGCTTTTGCGCGGTGACGACGATTTCGTCGTCATTTCCGGTATCGGCGGCTTCCTGCGCGAGGAGCGGTGTGGACGACAGGACGCTGCTGGACAGCGATGTCAAGAGCAAAGCGCGGCAAGAAAAACGTACCGACATAATATCCCCCTGCTGACCGCGCGCCGATGGTCCAGCGTCGCGACAGGGGCGAGGTTTCAACTATTTCGGGCCGTCGTCAATCGACGCTGAAGGTTCGGACGGAGGGCGCGGGCGGTTTCCGGTGCAACTATGACAAAATTGCCACAATCGGTGCCGATACCCGCGCCGACGCACACAAGGATGCTAGGGTGCGTCCGGATATTGCGCGAGAATGGGGCCCAGCGCATCTTTCAGCGGCTGGAGCCACGGCTCCATCATTCGCCATTGGCCGACGCCGTCGCTGTTGATCGGGCGCCGCACCTGTTCCGAGCTCGCGGTGCGCACCGCGCGCGCGTTGGTATGGAAGGCGAGGCACGCTTCCTCGAAAGGCAGGCCGAGATAAGCGAGCAGCGCGCGCACTTCGCCCTCAAGGTCGTCGATCAGCCGTTCGTGGATGACGCGGTGGATGCGGCCGGGCAGCACGGCGTCGAAATGACCCGCCAGATCGACATAGTCGGCATAATAGCGCCCCATGTCGGTGAGGCTGTAACTGAAGAGCTGACCGCGCGCGAAATGCTGTTTGAAGTTGGAAAAACAGCAGTCCAGCGGATGGCGGCGCGCGTCGATGATCTTCGCGTTCGGCAGGATCAGGTGGATGAAGCCGATGTGCAGCCAGTTGTTCGGCAGCTTGTCGATATAGAAGGGCTTGCCGCTTTTGCGCTGGACCTGCGTGTCGCGCAGATATTCCTCGCTGAGCGCGCGGGCGTCGGCGGCCGACAGCCTGGCGATCCCGCCGGCGTTGCGCGCCTTCATCGCGAGCTTGGGGATGTCGGGCAGTTCCATCGTGCCTTCGACCAGCGAATGGCTCGCCAATATCTGTTCGATCAGCGTCGATCCGGCGCGCGGCATGCCGACGATGAAGATCGGATCGGGCGCCTCGGCGCCGAAGTCGCGGCGCGCCGCGAAGAAATCGAGGGAATAAAGTTCCTTGGCATGGTCGACCGCGGCGCGCGTCTGATCGGCGTCATAGTCGATCAGCGCCTTGCGGAGTGCATTGCCCTCGGCATAGTGGCCGAACGCCGCCTCGGCCTGCTTGCGGTCTTCATGGGCCTTGCCGAGCGCAAAATGGAGATGGAAGCGGTCCTCGGCGGCGAGATCGTCGCGGGCGAGCGCGGCCAGCATCGCCGTGACGTCGGCATCGTCGAAGGCGACGGTCTTGAGGTTGGCGAGACTCCACCAGACCTCGCCGAGCGCGGGCGCCAGCGACAGCGCGCGGCGATAGGCGGCGACCGCGTCGGCTTGGCGACCGACCGTCTTCAGCATATGCGCGTAGGACATCCAGATTTTCGGCTGTCTGGTCGCGGTGGCGAGGATCTGCTCATAAAGCTCGAGCGCCTCGTCGAATTCGCCGACGCGTCCCAGCGCCGCGGCCTTGAGATTGGCATTGCCGAGGTTGCCGGGATCGACGCGTTGCAGATGCTCGAGCTCCGCGACCGCTTCGGCGGAGCGGCCTTGGCGGTGGAGTACCGTAGCAAGGTTCGAGCGCGCGGCGAGGAAATCGGGAGCGATTTCGAGCGCCCGCCTGAGCAGATTTTCGGCATCGCGATAGCGCTCGATCCGGCCTGCGAGTTCGGCGAGCATGCGGATCGCGGCGACGTCAAACGGGTCGCGCTTCAGCCGCGCCTTCAGGAGCGGCTCGGCGTCGTGGAGCCGCCCCTCGTACAGCGCGAGCGCGGCCTCCAGCATCTCGGGATCGGCCTGCCCCCGCGCGATCGCTTGCTGCGCCGGATCGAGCGTCGCCAAGCTCAGCCCTTCGCCTTGCGCGCCTTGGCGATCGCCTGCCGCAGCGCGTCATAGCCGACCTGGCCCTGGAAAAGCTGGTCGCCGACGACCCAGGTCGGGGTGGCGTTGAGCTGGAGCTGCGTCGCGATCGCGAGGTTGCTGTCGAGTTCGCGCTGGAACAGCGCCTCGTTCGCGGTCGCGTCGGCGCTGCCGTCGGTGACCACGCCGACCTTTTCGGCGGCCGCCGCGATCGCCGCCTTGTCGAGCGACGGGCTGGCGAACATCGCGTGGTGGAAGGCATCATATTTGCCCTGCCGCGCCGCGGCGAGCGCCATCAGCGCCGCATCGCGGCTTTGCGGGGCGATGATCGGCAGTTCGCGGAAAACGACCTTCAGCCGCTTGTCCTCGCGGATCAGCCGGTCGACGTCGGGCACACTCGCGCGGCAGAAGCCGCAGGCATAGTCGGTGAACACGACGAGGGTGACGTCGCCATTGGCATTCCCCGCCCATGCGCCGGCATAAGGCTTTTCGAGCGCCGGGCGGATCGCGTCGACTGCCTTGGCCACTTCGCGGCCGCGCTGCGCTTCGAGCGCTTCGGGAATGATCTGCGGGTTCGCCTTGATATAGTCGGCAACGATCGTTTCGACCTCGCTCTTGCCCAGTCCGCCGCCGAAGCGGCCGCCGAGCCAGAAGGCGAAGGCGAGGAGGACGATGCCCGCCAGCGCGACAAGCCCCGTCCGTCCGGACACTCCATCCATTCCCGTCCCCCTGACTTGCGGCAATTTCGATGCCGCCATCGCCTTGCTGGCGGCCGGTTTCGCGGCGGGGCGCACATGCGGCGTGCGGTCGTCGGCGTCGGGCGCCGCGGCCGCGCTTTTGACGTCCTTCGCCGGTGCAGGCGCGGGCGCCAGCGCCGGTTCGCTGGCGAACAGCGGCAGGTCGGGGGCGGCCGGCGCCGCAGGCTCGGCGGCGCGCGCCGCAGCTTCTTCGCGGGCGAGCAATTGTTCGAGCCCCGACGGCGGCGGCGCGGGCTCTTCGCGCGGGGCGGGGCGCAGCTTGGTCGCGGCTTCGCCGATGCTGCCGATGAGGCTTTCGCTGCCCGCTTTCGCGGCCTGCTCGATCCCGGCCTTGGTCTTCCCGGCGACCTCGCCGAGTCCGCGGCCGGCGTCGCTCGAAATTTTGGCGACCTTTTCGCCGAGCGCCATCTTCTGCCACGCTTGGCTGCCGGTATCGGCAGTCGCCCGCGCGGCGCGCGCCGAGCCTTTGCCGATCGCGCGGGCGGTGCGGCCGGCGGCGCGGCCGCTGCGTTCGGCGAGTTCGCGCGAGCGTCGCGGGATTTCCATCGCCTCGACGCGCGCCGGGATGTCGGCGCGGTCGCCGACGCGGATCGTCCAGTCGGCAAAGGCGCCGGCGCCGGTGCGGATCGCCTGCCACAGGCTCGCGGCGCCGGCTTTCAGATGATCGGCGGTCGCGGCCTCGCGCGCCGGACGCTCGCGGGCCGGATATTGGGTCAGGTCGATGCCGACCGGCGGCACGTCCTTCGGCTTCGCGAGGCCGGCGTCGGGCTCGGGCGGCGCGCCGTGCGGCGCGGCACCCGGCGCCGGGTCGCGCAGCCACGGCTGGTAATAATCGTCCTTCTTGTCAGTCACTTGTCGCCCTTATGCATCGATATCCGCGATGCTTCCCCATATTCTTCACGCGAATCTAACGCCGTTTGCGCTCGCGTTCCACCTCGGCGCGAGCGACCAGCGAAATATCCTGTGCACGAATCCAGTCGGACGAACCCTCGGGCAGGCCCTGCAACGCGGTCTCGGCATTACGCAGCGCAAGCGCCGCCTGTCCACCCTCGAGCTGATAGCGTTCCGCCGAGGCGAGCGCGGCGCGCGCCTGATCGCCCTTGTTCGCATAGACGATGCCGAGTTGGTACCAGGCAAAGGGATTCTGGTTGTCGAGAGCGACCGCGGTCCTCAGCACCTGTTCGGCCTCGGCATAGTTGGCGGGGTCTTCGGTCGCGATCAGCGCGTGGCCGAGCGTCGCGCTGATCAGCGGCTGCGAGCGCGAATTCTTGACCGCCTTGCGCAGCGCCGGGATCGCTTCCTTGGGATGCCCCGATTCGAGCAGCACCTGCCCTTCGAGTTCGAGGAAATAGGGGTCTTCGGGGTTCGTCGCGAGCAATCCCTCGACCTCGCCGAGCGCCTTTTGCGGATAGGCGCTCTTGTGCCAGGCATAGGCGCGGGCATAGCGCGCCGGGATGCTGGTGTTGGTTTCGGGGAATTTGCGCAGCGTCCGGTCGGGGTCGGCGATATAGCCCGAAAGCTTCGCTTTGATCCGCTGGAAGCGCGCCTCGATCCGCGGGTCTGCGGGCTTCTCCCATGCGGGGTCGATCACATAGACTTCGCGCAGCGTCTGGATGCGGTCGCCCGACATCGGGTGGGTGCGGCCATAGGCCTGATCGTCGTCCTGTTTGACCCCGTAACGGAATTCGAGATTCTGGAGCTTCTTGAAAAAGGCGAGGCTGCCGCGCCCGCTGATCCCGGCTTTCGACAGATATTGCGCGCCCGCCGCATCGGCGGTCGATTCCTGGACGCGGGTGAAGGCGAGGAACTTGCCGAGCGCGGCCTGCTGCCCCGCCATCATCACCCCCATACCCGCTTCGCCGGCGCCCGCGGCAATCGCGGCGGCGCCGAGCAACAGGCTGACGAGCGAGATGCCGGTTGCCGTCTTGGCGCCGTCGTTGACCCGGATCGCGTGGCCGCCCATCACATGGCCGAGCTCGTGCGCCAGCACGCCTTGCACCTCTTCGGCGCTGTCGGCGGCTTCGATCAGGCCGCTGAAGACATAGATGTCCTGGCTGCCGGCGACGAAGGCGTTGATGCTGCGGTCGCCGAGCAGGTGGACGCGCACCTGTCCGCGCTGCAATCCCGCGGCGAGCAGCAGCGGGTCCATCATGTCCTGGAACAGCGCCTCGGTCTCGGCGTCGCGGAGGATCGACTGCGCCGCCGCCGGGCGCATCGCGACGGCGAACATCGCGAGCAGGGTCAGGAGGATACGAAAAAGCGGACGCCATGCGTCCGCCCGATACGCGAGGGGCGGCGGGAAAGCGGTCATCCCCGCCTGTCTTGCGCTGCGCGCCTGAACCTCGACTGAAGCCATGCCGCTATTATTGGCGGCGGGCGGGCGCGGGCGCAAGGCCAACAATATGAAGTCATCCCGGCGCAGGCCGGGATCTCAACGGTGCGTTAAACGCCAGGTCGAGATCCCGGCCTACGCCGGGATGACTATATTAGAACGGAAATCGGCGCTCTTTAATGCTTAGTTGCCGAAGGTGCGTTGCCACCAGCCGCGACGCGGTTCGCCGTCGCTGCCTTCGCCTTGCTCGTCGCCATTGGCGGCGACCGGCTCGGCTTCGCGCGCCGCGGGCGCTTCCACTGCCGCTTCGGGTGCGGCCTCCGCGGCCACCGCCTTCTTGGCGCGGCTGGCGCGCTTCTTCGGCGCGGGCTTGGCGGCTTCGGCTTCCGCCTCGGGGGCGGCTTCCGCCGTCACCTCAGGGGCCGGGGCGGCGGCTTCGGCTTCGGCCGCAGCCTTGGTGGCCTCGGTTTCGGCCTTGGTCTTGCGCGGCGCGCGCTTGCGCTTCGGCTTTTCCTCGGGCGCCGGCGCCGCTTCGACGACCGGCTCGACGATTTCGGCTACCGTCTCGGCCGTCTCGGCTTCGGCGGCCGGTTCGGCAGCCTCGGCCTCGTCGCCCTTGGGCTTGCGTCCGCGTCCGCCACGGCGCCGGCGTGGCTTGGCCTCGGCCTCTTCGGCCTCGGCGGCGACCGGTTCTGCCTCGGTCTCGGCCGGCGCATCGGTGTCGGCCGCGTCGTCCTGCGTCTCGCCGTCGTCCTCGTCAGCCTGCTCGCCTTGCTCACCGGCTTCGCTGCCCTCGTCGTCGCGGCGGCCGCGACGGCCACGGCGGCGGCGGCGGCGGCGCTTGCGGCCATCGCCTTCGTCGCCGTCCTGGCCTTCGGGGCGTTCGCGGCGCGCCGGACGGGCCTCGGCCTGCTCCTCGCTGGCTTCGTCTTCCTCGTCCTCTTCGACGAACTCTTCGTCTTCCTCTTCCTCGATCGGGGCGATCGGGGCGAAACTGCGGCGGGCGACCGGCGGCGGGCCGCCGACCTCGATCGCCATCCGCGCGCCTTCGGTCTCGCCGTCGGGCAGGATTTCGACGTCGACGCCGTAAAGTTCCTCGATCTCGCGCAGCTCGCGGCGCTTTTCGTTGAGGAGGTAGAAGGTCGCTTCCTGGCTCGCGCGCAGGGTGATCTTGCTGCCCTTGCCGCGCGCGGCTTCTTCCTCGATCAGGCGCAGCGCGCTGAGGCCCGCCGACGAGGCGGTGCGGACGAGGCCGGTGCCTTCGCAATGCGGGCAGGGACGCGTCGAAGCTTCGAGCACGCCGGTGCGCAGGCGCTGGCGGCTCATCTCCATCAGGCCGAAGCCCGAGATGCGGCCGACCTGGATGCGCGCGCGGTCGTTCTTCAGCGCATCCTTCATCGCGCGCTCGACCTTGCGGACGTTTGAGCCATGATCCATGTCGATGAAGTCGATCACAACGAGCCCGGCCATGTCGCGGAGGCGAAGCTGGCGGGCGATTTCGTGCGCCGCCTCAAGGTTGGTGCTGAGCGCGGTCTGCTCGATATTATGCTCGCGCGTCGACCGGCCCGAGTTGATGTCGATCGACACCAAAGCCTCGGTCGGGTTGATTACCAGATAACCGCCCGATTTCAATTGGACGACGGGATTGAGCATCCCCGCGAGCTGGTCCTCGACGCCATAGCGCTGATAGAGCGACACCGGATCGGCATATTGCTTCACGCGCCGCGCGTGACTCGGCATCAGCAATTTCATGAATTGCTTCGCGGCCTTATAGCCCTCGTCGCCCTCGACGAGCACTTCTTCGATATCCTTGTGATAGATATCGCGGATCGCGCGCTTGACGAGGTCGCTGTCCGAATGGATCAGCGCCGGCGCCGAGCTGCCCAACGTATTCTCGCGAATCTCGTCCCACAGGCGGGCAAGATAGTCGAAGTCGCGCTTGATCTCGACCTTGGTGCGGCTCATCCCCGCGGTGCGGACGATGCAGCCCATTGTCGGCGGCAGCGCGAGTTCGTCGATCATCGCCTTCAATTTGCGGCGATCGGCGCCGTTCGAAATCTTGCGGCTGATCCCGCCGCCGTGCATCGTGTTCGGCATCAGCACGCAATAGCGGCCGGCGAGCGACAGATAGGTGGTGAGCGCGGCGCCCTTGTTGCCGCGTTCTTCCTTGACGACCTGGACCAGCATCACCTGACGGCGACGGATGACGTCCTGGATCTTGTAGCGGCGGCGCAGCGACATGCGGTTTTCGCCGTCTTCGTCGTCGCCCCGGCGCCCGCGTCCGCGGCCACCCTTGCGGTTGTTACCCCGGCCACGTCCACGGCCCCGACGGTCGCTGCGGCCTTCGCCATTTCCTTCCCGGCCCTCTTCCGAGCCTTCTGCGGCATCGCCATTGTCGTCGCGATCATCATGGTCGTCGTGCCCATCGTCGTGATCGTCACGGTCGTCATCGCGATCGGCGCGGTTGTCGCCATTGTCGTCGTCATGATATTCGACGTCGGCGACATCGCCTTCGAGCTCGTCGAGGTCTTCCTCGGCGCGCTGCGCGGCGGCGGCGGCGTGCTCGGCCTCTTCGCGGAGCAGCGCGTCGCGGTCTTCCTTCGGAATCTGGTAATAATCGGGGTGGATTTCGCTGAACGCGAGGAAGCCGTGGCGATTGCCGCCATATTCGACGAACGCCGCCTGCAGCGACGGTTCGACACGGGTGACCTTGGCCAGATAGATATTGCCCTTGAGCTGCTTGTGCTCGGCGGACTCGAAATCAAACTCCTCGATGCGGTTTCCCTTGGTGACGGCGACCCGGGTTTCTTCCCGGTGCCGCGCGTCGATCAACATGCGCGTGGTCATTATAAACACTCCAAGCGCGCTTCAGCGCGCCATCAAAAAATCCCGCAAACCTCCCCGAGGGAAGGCCGCGGCGGATACGGGTGAAAAGAAAAAAGACGTTATTGCCGAAAGGAGCCTGCGTCCGGTCCTGGACGCGCATGCGGTCTTCAAATCCGGCGACGGCCGGGGCGAAAGCGCCCGCGTCGGGATATGAAGAGGGCATGGCAAGCCTCATGCGGCATCAACCTGGTTAGCGGGATGAGCAGGCAGCGAAGCGAATCTGTCGTTTCACCGACCGGTCACCCGGGTGAACTGGCGGCAGGTTGCCATTCCCCGTCTGTCCGGCACCAGGGCTGCAGCGTTCCCGCACGTTCGCAGGATCGGCGCCTTTCCCCTCAAAAGGCCGGACGGAACCGGAAAGGGCACCGTCAGTGGTGGCCGTGCTAGCATCGGCATCACCGCGCCGCAACCACCACCACCCGACAAAGATGGTATCGCCGACGACTGTTGCAATAATGCCCATGCGGCAGATCATGCTGAATTGGCTGTTAACCCTGCCGGTTGACGCCGGTTTGACGCGCCTTGGCTAACGCAGGCTTCATCTTGTTGTGCGGCCAGGGGCCTGACCCGTTATGTTTAATAAGCGCTGGACCATAGCTCGCCCGCGGCGGCATAACCGTGCCATGGGCGTCGCGATTGTCCTTCTGACCATGCTGCTGAACCCCGCGAGCGCGCTTGCGGGAACGATCGGCGCGGTCGAGATCGGAGATTCGGACGTGACGGTGCGTTTCGACGACCTTGTCGCCGGTGCATCGACCTTCATCCTCGCCGGACCCGACCGCATCGCGCTTGATATCGCGGGCGCCCAACCGGGCCGCGCCGGCGATGGCGCGGGTCTTGTCCGCGCGGTGCGGCAGGGCCGGCAGGATGCGGGAACGCGCGTCGTGCTCGACCTCGCGCAGCCGGCAATTGTTTCGGGCGCGCGCTTCGCCGCCGACGGGCGCAGCCTGACCTTTCATCTCCGCCCGGTGTCGGCGAGCGAGTTCGAGCGCGCGGCGCGCGGTCCGCGGACCGAGTTGCAACCGCCCGCGCAGTTCCGCGCCAAACCGCCCGAAAAGCGCTACAGCGTCACCGTCCCGATCGGCCAGCCGAAGCCGGCGCTGCCGCTGCCCGCGATTCAGGGCCCCGACAACAGCCGCCTGCCGCTCGTCGTCATCGATGCCGGGCACGGCGGGCACGATCCGGGTGCGATCAGCCCGCACAGCGGCAAGCGCGAGAAGGACATCACTCTCGCGCTCGCGCGTGCGATCCGCGACGATCTGATCGCCAGCGGGCGCGTCCGCGTCGCGCTGACACGCTCGGACGACCGTTATCTGGTGCTCGAGGAACGTTACGGCATCGCGCGGCGGCTGAAGGCCGATCTGTTCATTTCGGTCCACGCCGACGCGGCCGAGAATCAGGAAGCGCGCGGCGCGTCGGTCTATACTTTGTCCGAAGTTGCCTCCGACCGCGAGGCGGCGCGGCTTGCGGCGCGCGAGAACAAGGCGAATATCATCAACGGCGTCGATCTCGGCGCGCACAGCAGCGACGTGTCGTCGATCCTCCTCGACCTGACGCAGCGCGAGACGATGAATGTCGCCTCCGACTTCGCCCGCCTGCTCCAGCGCGAGGCGGCGGACGACGTCAAATTCCGCTCGACCGCGCATCGCTTCGCCTCCTTCGTGGTGCTGAAGGCGCCCGACACGCCGTCGGTGCTGTTCGAGACGGGGTTCATCTCGAACAAGGACGATTCGGAATTTCTGGCATCGTCGGCGGGCCAGAAAAAGGTCGCGCGCGGCGTGCGCGACGCGGTGCAAATCCATTTCGCCCGCCAGATCGCGTCGCTGGGGCGCTGACGTCTGGGTTGGGTGAGAGCTGCCCTTCAAATCTCGTCATGCTGAACTTGTTTCAGCATCCATGGCCTGAACTCGAATTTGGCGCAGCGTCGAAGCAAACGACAGACCATGGATCCTGAAACAAGTTCAGGATGACGATGAAAGAGACGGCAGCTTCCGGCCGAAAACCCGACATCAGCGATAAAATATAGTCTTGACTATCTTTATTCCGCCCGACAGCCTCTCCAAACGGACTGGAGGAGGATCGCATGGGCTGGAGCAACTGGTCGGGCAGCGTTTCGGCGCCCGCGGCGGTGGTGCGTCCGCAAAGCGACGATGAACTCGCATCGCTGGTCCGCAGCGCGCGCAAGGTGCGCGCGGTGGGTGCGGGGCACAGTTTCATGCCGCTCTGCGAATCGGATGAGCTGATTGTCAGCCTGGAAGAACTGCCGGGCCAAATCCGCATCGCTGCCGACCGGCTGAGCGCGCGCGTTCCTGCCGGCTGGTCTATCAGGCGCCTGACCGCGGCACTGTGGGAGGAGGGGCTGTCGCTTGCCAACCAAGGCGACGTCAATCCGCAGTCGCTCGCCGGCGCGATAGCGACCGGCACCCACGGCACCGGGGCCACGCTGGGTTCGCTATCGACGATGGCGCGCGGTTTCCGCCTGATCGGCGCCGACGGCGAAGCGCGCTGGTGCGACCGCGCGGCCAACCCCGACCTGTTCGAGGCGCAGCGGCTGTCGCTCGGCCTGTTCGGCATCGCGACCGAAATCGACGTCGCGGTGGTGCCCGCCTATCACCTCGCCGAGCGGATCGAGAAGCGCCGCTGGGCCGAGGTGCGCGAGGCCTATGACGAATGGGCGGGCGCGCAGCGGCACATCGAATTCTGGTTCTTTCCGCACAGCGACGATGTGATCCTGAAGACGCTCACCCCCTGCGATCCGTGCGACCCGCCGCCGACGACGACCGACATGGACGAAAGCGCCTTTCGCCGCGTGCTCGACATCGCGGCGCGTTTTCCCTTCCTCACCCCGTGGCTCCAGCGCGCGATGATGCGGACGCGCTTCGACGGCCACCGCCGCGGCCCGGCGCACAATATCTTCCCGTCCGACCGGACCTTGCGGTTCGAGGAGATGGAATATGAACTGCCGCGCGGCGTCGGGCTGGCGGCGCTCGACGAGGTCGTGGGCTGGATTCGCCGCAAGCGGCTGCCGGTCACCTTCCCGTTCGAATATCGCACCGTCGCCGCCGACGATATCTGGATGAGCCCGATGAACGCCGGGCCGGTCGCCGCGATTTCGATGCACCAATATGCGAAAATACCCTGGCAGCGGCTGTTCGCCGAGGCCGAGGCGATCTTTCGCGGCGCCGGCGGGCGTCCGCACTGGGCGAAGCGCCACACGCTGAACCGCGCCGATGTCGAGGCGCTCTATCCGATGGCAGGCCGCTTCGGCGCCGTCCGCCGCGCCGCCGACCCCTCGGGAAAATTCCTCAACCCGCACCTCGAAAGCCTGTTCGCATGACCACCGACCGCGACCTCCACGCCCATCTGATCGGCCGGCAGGGGAGCCGCGCCGACCTCAACACCCCGGTGCTCGTTCTCGACGTCGAGGCGCTCGACCGCAATATCGCCGCCATGGCCGGGCTCGCGGCACAGCACGGCGTCGCGCTGCGCCCGCATGCCAAGACGCACAAGAGCGTCGATATCGCGATGCGCCAGATCGGCGCCGGCGCGGCGGGCGTCTGCTGCGCCAAGATCGGCGAGGCCGAGGTGCTTGCCGCCGGCGGGGTAACCGGCGTGCTGATCACCTCGCCGGTCGCCGCGCCCGCCGCGATTGCCCGGCTGGCCGCGCTTGCGGGGCAGGCCGAGGGACTGATGGCGGTCGTCGACCATCCCGACGTCGCGGCGCGGATCGACGCGGCGCTGGCGGCGAACGGCGCGACGCTCGATATGATCATCGACATCGACCCGGGCATCGCGCGCACCGGCGTCGCTTCGGCCGCGGCGGCCGTGACGCTGGCGCAGGCGATCGCCGGGCTGCCCACCCTTCGTTATCGGGGGGTGCAATATTATTGCGGGTCGCAGCAGCATATCGAAAATTATGAGGAGCGCCGCGCGGCGATCGTCGAGCGCACCGCCTATCTGCAGGAGGTGATCGCGGCGCTCGGCGACGCCGGTTTCGCGCCTGAAATCGTCACCGGCGGCGGCACTGGGACGCACCGCATCGATCTCGACCTCGACGTCCTCACCGAACTCCAGACCGGCTCCTATGTCTTCATGGACAAGCAATATCTCGATTGCGACCTGACCGGCGATGGCGAGCCGCCGTTCGAGACCGCGCTAGGCGTCGACGCGCGCGTCGTCAGCGCGAATCATTCGGGGCTGGTGACGATCGACGCGGGGTTCAAGTCGCTGTCGACCGACGGCGGCGTCGCGGTGGTCCAACGCGGCGCGCCGGCTGGCGCCTTCTTCGCCTTCATGGGCGACGAGCATGCGGCGCTGATCGCCCCCGGCATCGGCACCGCGATGCAGCCCGGCGACCCGGTCAGCCTGACCGTGCCGCACTGCGACCCGACGGTGAATCTCTACGACAGCTATCATGTCGTTGCCGGCGAGACCTTGGTCGATATCTGGCCGGTGAGCGCGCGCGGGCGGGCGCGATGACACGCACGATGATGGGGGGCGCCCGCCGCTCGCCGCAACAGGCGCGCGCCCGGCAGACCCGCGAACGACTGCTCGACGTCGCGGGCGGCCTGCTCGCCGAGGTCGGGATCGAACGCGTGTCGACGAACCTCATCGCGGCGCGCGCCGGGCTGACCCCGCCCGCCCTCTATCGCTATTTCGGCGACAAATATGCGGTGCTCGAAGCGCTCGGGCGGCGGCTGATGGCGCGGCAGAATGCGGTGCTCGAAGCGTGGATCGCGCGCCATGCCGGCGGCGGCCTCGACGCGATGGCGGACCATATCGGCGACCTTCTCGCCGAAAACGCCGCGGTGACGCGCGCCGAACCGGGCGCGGTGTGGATCTTGCGCGCGCTGCACGCGACGCCGCGGCTGGTCCATGTCCGGCTCGAATCGCACCGCTATGTCACCGCGCGGCTTGCCGACGCCTGCGCGCGCCACCTCCCCGGCGCCGATCCCGAAACGCTCTGGCGACGGCTGCGGCTCGCGGTCGAACTCGGCTTTGCCGCCGACGAAATGCTCTATGAAGAGACGCGCGTCGCGCCCGACGCCGTGCTCGCCGATGCCGCGGCGATGCTGAGAGGGGTGTTGCGCGAGTTAGGATAGCCGATCGCCGCAAGCATGCTTCCCTTTCGGCGAAGCAGGCGATAGAGGCTGGCCATATGGTCGCCGACAGTCCGCCCGATTTCCGCCTGCGCCTGCGCCGCGACAGCAACGCCGTCATCGGGTGGTTTAGCGACATGTGGATGCGGCGCTGGTTTCGCTGGCTCGGCTATCTCGCGCTCGCCGGCTTGCTCGGCATCTTGCTGATCTGGCTGATTTTCGCGCGCAATCTGCCGTCGGTCGACCAGCTTCGCGATTATGAGCCGCCGCTGCCGACGATGGTCCGCGATGCCGAGGGCAAGCCGGTTCACACCTATGCCCGCGAACGGCGCGTCCAGCTCGAATATAGCGAATATCCGCAGCTCCTTGTTCGCGCCTATCTCGCCGCCGAGGACCGCACCTTCTTCGAACATGGCGGTATCGACTATCCGGGTATCGCCAGCGCGATCCTGACCAACATCAGCAACGACGGCCGCCCGGTCGGCGCCTCGACGATCACCCAGCAGGTCGCGAAAAACCTGCTGCTGACCAACGAGCTCAGCTATACCCGCAAGATCCGCGAGCTAATTCTCGCCCGCCGCATCGAGGGGGCGCTCAGCAAGGAACAGATTCTCGAGCTCTACCTCAACGAAATCCCGCTCGGGCGGCGGAGCTTCGGCGTGCAGGCGGCGAGCCGCGCCTATTTCGACAAGGACGTCGACCAGCTCAAGCTCCATGAAATGGCGTTTCTCGCCATCCTGCCCAAGGCGCCCGAAACCTATGGCCGGGCGCGCAACGCCGACAAGGCGATCGCGCGGCGCAATTTCGTCCTCGGCGAAATGTATCGCAACGGCTGGATCACCGCGGCGCAGCGCGACGCCGCGCAGGCGATGTCGCTCGGCCTCACGAACAGCGGCAACACGGCGATCGCGCAGGTCGGCGGCTATTATATGGAAGAGGTGCGGCGCCAGCTCATCGCCGAATTCGGCGAAACCGCGGCCGACGGCCCGCACAGCGTCTATGCCGGCGGCCTCTGGGTCCGCACCGCCTATGACGGCAAGATGCAGGCCGCGGCCGCAAATGCGCTGCGCCGCGGCTTGATGCGCTATGATGCCGGCAAGGGCTGGTCGGGGCCGATCGCGACGATCGAGGCCGACGACCAGTGGCAGAGCCGCCTTGCGTCGAGCTTCATCGGCATCGATTACGACAATTGGCGGATCGCCGCGGTGCTGTCCAAATCGGGCGGCGAGGCGCAGATCGGCTTTGCCAATGGCGACACCGGGCGCCTGCCCGCGAGCGCCGCGACGCTCGGCTATCGCAAGACCGGCGGCAGCGCCTTTTCGGCGATGCGCCCCGGCGACCTGATCGCGGTCAAGGCGACGGGCGGCGGCGTCTATGCCCTCCGCAACATTCCCGAAGTGTCGGGCGGCTTCGTCGCCGAAAGCCCGCATTCGGGGCGTATCTATGCGATGCAGGGCGGCTTCGATGTCCGCCTGTCGCCGTTCAACCGCGCGACGCAGGCCGAACGCCAGCCGGGCTCGACGATCAAACCCTTCGTCTATGCCACCGCGCTCGACAACGGCATGACCCCCGCGACGATGATCGTCGACGGTCCCTTCTGCGTCTATCAGGGCGCCAGCCTCGGCAACAAATGCTTCCGCAACTTCGGCGGCGGTGGCGGGTCGGGCGAACATACGATGCGCTGGGGCCTCGAACAGTCGCGCAACCTGATGACGGTGCGCACCGCGAGCCAAGTCGGGATGGAGCCGATCGTCGACACGATCAAGACGATGGGCATCGGCACCCACGAACCCTATCTTTCGACCGCGCTCGGCGCCGGATCGACGACGGTCGAGAAGATGACCAACGCCTTTGCGATGCTGGCAAACCATGGCCGCGAGCTGAAACCGCGTGTGATCGACTATGCGCAGGATCGCCGCGGCAAGGTGGTGTTCCCGGCAAAGTGGAAGCCGTGCGAAGGCTGCAACAAGAGGGACTGGGACGGCCGGCCGATGCCGCGCTTCGCCAAGTCGGGCAAGCAGCTGATGGACCCGATGACTTCCTATCAGGTCGTCCATATGCTCGAAGGCGTCGTCCAGCGCGGCACCGCGGTGCGGCTGCGCGACCTCGGCGTGCCGCTGTTCGGCAAGACCGGGACGACGTCGGGCCCGAAGGACGCCTGGTTCGTCGGCGGGACGCCCGATGTCGTCGCTGGCGTCTATATCGGCTTCGACCAGCCGCGGAACATGGGCGGCTATGTCCAGGGCGGCAGTATGGCCGCGCCGATCTTCAAGCAGTTCTTCGAGGAATCGCTCGCCGACCGCCAGCCGGTGCCGTTCACCGCGCCGAAGGGTGTCCGCATGGTGCGCATCGACCGCCAGTCGGGCCGCCGCGTCTATGGCAGCTGGCCGGGCAGCGATCCCAAGGCGGCGATCATCTGGGAAGCGTTCAAGCCCGAAAGCGAACCGCGGCGGACGATCCGCGAGGAAGAGATCAAGCCGGTCAAGACCCCCAAACGGCAGGACGTCCCCGTCCAGCAGGGCAATGGCCGGCGCAGCGACAGCGATTTTCTGGAGGATCGCGGCGGCATCATCTGACCCGCGCGCGTGCCTTCCCCTTTGGGCCGGCAGGTCCTAAGGGCGTGACCGTTATTATTTCAGGAGCAAGACCATGCGCGCCGAAGCGCAGGATCATATCGACAAGATTGGCGCCGCGCTGGCGCTGCTGCGCCGCTTTCTCGACTGGGACCGCGCGGTGCGGCGGCTCGACGAACTCAACGCGAAGGTCGAAGACCCGACGCTGTGGAACGACGCCAAGGCCGCGCAGGAAGTGATGCGCGAACGCCGCCGGCTCGACGAGGCGATCACCGCGACGCGCGCGATCGAGACCGAATGCGCCGACACCGCCGAGCTGATCGAACTCGCCGAAATGGAAGGCGACGAGGCGATGGTTGACGAGGCAGTCGCATCGCTGGCGACGCTCGCCGCGCGCGCCGAGGAAGACAAGATCAAGGCGCTGCTCGCGGGCGAGGCCGACGCCAACGACGCCTATATCGAAGTCCATGCCGGTGCCGGCGGCACCGAAAGCCAGGACTGGGCCGAAATGCTCCAGCGCATGTACAGCCGCTGGGCCGAAAAGCGCGGGTTCAAGGTCGAACTGGTCGAATATCAGGCGGGCGAACAGGCGGGCATCAAATCGGCGACGATGCTGGTGAAGGGCGAAAACGCCTATGGTTATGCGAAGACCGAAAGCGGCGTCCACCGCCTTGTCCGCATCTCGCCCTACGACAGCTCGGCGCGCCGCCACACGAGCTTTTCGTCGGTCTGGGTTTATCCGGTGATCGACGACAATATCGATATCGAAATCAACGAAGGCGACCTCAAGATCGACACCTATCGCGCCTCGGGCGCGGGCGGCCAGCACGTCAACACCACCGATTCGGCGGTCCGCATCACGCACATCCCGACCGGCATTGTCGTCGCGTCGCAGAACGACCGTTCGCAGCACAAGAACCGCGCGACCGCGATGGGGATGCTGAAGGCACGGATGTACGAGGCCGAGTTGCAGAAGCGCGAGGCCGCGGCGTCGGGCGAATATCAGGCGAAGACCGAAATCGGCTGGGGCCACCAGATCCGCTCCTATGTCCTCCAGCCCTATCAGCTCGTGAAGGATCTGCGCACCGGGGTCACCTCGACGGCGCCGGGCGACGTGCTCGACGGCGCGCTCGACCCGTTTATGGCGGCGGCGCTGTCGCAGAAGGTGACCGGCGAAAAGGTCGACGTCGAGGACATCGACTGATGCGGCGCGCGGCCCTACTTGCCGCGCTCCTGCTGCTGGCCGGCGGCTGTGATGCCCCGTGGGATTCGGGCAGCGACCGCCTCGAAACCTCGCGCGAATTTCCGCCCGCCGACCGGCCCGTCGCGCCGACCGTGTCGACCAAATGGTCGACCGAGGAAGCGCGCGACCGCGTCAACGAGGCCGAGGATGTCATGGATTCGGCCGACGTCCGCCCCGACATGACCGTCGCCGACATCGGCGCGGGCGACGGCTATTACACGGTGCGACTCGCGCAGCGGGTCGGCGTCGGCGGCCGCGTGCTGGCGCAGGACATCATGCCCGAAGTGATCGAACGGCTCGCCGACCGCGTCGCGCGCGAACGGCTCGACAATGTCTCGATCAAGCTCGGCGCTGTCGATGACCCACGGCTTCCCGCCGCCAGCTTCGACCGCGTCTTCATGGTCCATATGTATCACGAGATCGGCGAACCCTATGCCTTCCTGTGGCGGTTGCGGCCGGCGCTGCGCAAGGGCGGGCAGGTGATCGTCGTCGACGGCGACCGCCCGATTGCCCAGCACGGCACCCCGTTCCGCCTGCTCGTCTGCGAGTTCGAGGCGGTGGGTTATAAGCTGGTGTCGTACGACGACAAGCAACATGCCGGCGGTTATCTCGCGCGCTTCGTGCCGAGCGGCAAACGCCCGGCGCCCGACGCGATCACGGTTTGCGCCAATCCTTAGAGGATGAGCGGGGATAGACTGAAACACCGCCTTCTCATGATTGTCATCCCGGCGAAGGGTGTTCAGAGGCACGTGACTCTGAACACGATCTCACCCTCACGACCTGACGCCCCGGCGAGATCCCGGCTTTCGCCGGGATGACGATCCAATGAAGAATGATTCCGATCTGGACAATCGTCGCCCCCGCGCAGGCGGGGGCCGTTGGAGGTTTACGCAGCCACGAAGAGTAAGGCCGACTGCGGCCCCCGCCTGCGCGGGGGCGACGGCCTTTAATAGACGACCAACCGGTCGCTGGCCTCCACCGCCGCCAGAAAGCCGACAAGCCCCGCGGCGCGGACATGCGGCGGTATTTCGGGCGCGGTGAGGCCGGCGAGCGCCATGCCCGACTGGCAGGCGAACAGGCCGACGTCCATCGCGGCCGCCTCTTCGATCATCGAGGCGAGGTCGGGTTGCCCGGCGGCATTTCGTGCGGCGTCGCCGGCAAAGCCGATCGGCGGCCGGAGCAATGCGACCGCTTCGCCCTGCAGGAAGAGGCGGGTCGGCGCGCCGAGCGCCGCTGCCGCCATCGCGGTTTCGAGCGCGGCATAGAGTCGCGCGCCCTCGGCGCAGGCGACGATGATGTTCAGCGGCGGCATATCGGGCACTCGGGATCCTTGCCGACGCCGACCTCGCGCCAGCGCCGCTCGAGCATGTCGACGATCGCCAGCCGCCCGGCGAGCGGTTGCCCCCAGCCGCTCAGCGCACGCACCGCCTCGAGCGCCGCCATCGTTCCGACCATCCCCGCCAGCGCGCCCATCACGCCGGTCTCGGCGCAATTGACGCCTTCCTGCGCCGGGTCGTTGCCGACAAGGCAGGCGTAGCAGGGGGCGTCCGCGCGCCAGCCTTCGTAAAGCGCGACCTGCCCCTCAAACGCGCCGATCGCGGCCGAGAGCAGCGGGATTTCGAGGGAAACGGCGGCGCGATTGACGGCCAGCCGGGTCGCAAAATTGTCGCAGCCGTCGAGGATCAGGCCGGCGTTCGCGAGCAATGTTTCGGCATTGCCGTCGTCGAGGCGCCGGACCACGGCGACGGCATCGACATGCGGGTTGATCCGCTTCGCTGCTGCCGCCGCGACCTCCGCTTTGGACTTGCCGATATCGGCGTCGGTAAATAGCGGCTGGCGCTGCAGGTTGCTGAGCTCGATATGATCGTGGTCGATGATCGTCAGCCGCCCGACCCCGGCTGCCGCGAGATAGGTGATCGCCGGGCAACCGATGCCGCCCGCCCCGATGATCGCGACATGGCTTGCCTTCAGCTTCGCCTGTCCGGCGCCGCCAAAGGCGGGCAGGACGATCTGGCGCGCGTAACGGTCGAGTTCGGCGTCGCTGAGCAAGCCTACTCGCCCGCGCGCCGCAGCGGCATCGCAGAGAGCGAGGCGACCCCCGCCGGCTCCGCCTCGTCCTCGACCGGTTCGGCGGCATCGCTCGCCACCCCGGTCGAGCCGAAACCGCCCGCACCGCGCGCGGTTTCGTCGAGGCTCGCGACTTCGGCGAAGGCGGCGCGCTGTACCGGAGCGGGTACCAGTTGCGCGATGCGGTCGCCGCGCCTGATCTCGAAATTCTCGTCGCCCAAATTGGCGAGGATCACCTTCACCTCGCCGCGATAGTCGCTGTCGATCGTCCCCGGCGTGTTGAGGCAGGTGATGCCGTGCTTGAGCGCGAGGCCCGAGCGCGGGCGCACCTGCACCTCGTAACCCGCCGGAATCGCCATCGCGAAGCCGGTCGCGACCGCGTGGCGGGTGCCGGGGCGGATGGTCAGCGTCTCGGCCGCGACGACGTCCATCCCCGCGGCGCCGTCGGAGGCATAGGCGGGCAGCGGCAGGCCGCCGCCGTTGGGCAGCCGCTGGATGGCGATTTCAATCGGCGTCAAATGGTGCGCGGGTGTCGAGTTCATCGGCAATCTTTTCCATCAATTTGTGGGCGACGGCGTCCTTGGACAGCCGGTCCCAGCTATCGACGCCCGCTGGCGTCACGATATGCACGCGGTTCGTTTCGCCGCCCATCGGGTCGGCGGACACGTCGTTGGCGACGATCCAGTCGCATCCCTTGCGCGCCAGCTTCGCCTCGGCATGCGCGATGA
Organism: Sphingopyxis macrogoltabida; assembly: GCF_001307295.1. Taxonomy (NCBI): domain Bacteria; kingdom Pseudomonadati; phylum Pseudomonadota; class Alphaproteobacteria; order Sphingomonadales; family Sphingopyxidaceae; genus Sphingopyxis; species Sphingopyxis macrogoltabida. The sequence continues at coordinate 4,752,444 of NZ_CP012700.1, forward strand.
CGTCATTGGTCTCGGCGGCAAAGCCGATCAGCAGCGCCGGGCGCTGCGGGCTCCTGGCGACGGCGGCGAGGATGTCGGGATTCTCGGCTAGCGCGAGCGGCGGGACGGCGCCGCTGCCGTCCTTCTTGATCTTTTGCGCTGCGGTGTCGGCGGCGCGCCAGTCGGCGACCGCGGCGACCATGATCGCGGCATCGACGGGCAGGCCCTGCTCGACCTCCGCCGCCATCTCGCGTGCGGTTTCGACATCGACGCGGATCACGCCGGGCGGTGTCGGCAGCGGCACGGGCCCCGCGATCAGCAGCACCTCGGCACCCGCTTCGGCGGCGGCCGCGGCGATCGCAAAGCCCTGCTTCCCGCTCGACCGGTTGGCGATATAGCGCACCGGGTCGATCGGCTCGTGCGTCGGGCCTGCGGTGATCAGGATGCGGCGGCCGTGCAGCGGGCGATGATTCGCTTCCGAAAAATCGGGCTGGCCATCGAGCAGCGACGCGGCGGGTGCGCCGGTGAGCGCTTTCTCGATCGCCGCGAAAATCGCCTCGGGCTCGGGCAGCCGGCCCGGCCCATATTCGCCGCATGCCATCTCGCCCTCGTCGGGCTCCAGCACCGTCACCCCGTCGCCGCGCAGGGTAGCGACATTGCGCTGCGTTGCGGCGTGCAGCCACATCCGCACATTCATCGCGGGCGCAGCAAGCACGGGCTTGTCGGTCGCGAGCAGCAATGTCGTCGCGAGGTCGTCGGCCTGCCCCCCCGCCATCTTCGCGAGCAGGTCGGCGGTCGCCGGCGCGACGACGACCAGGTCGGCCTCGCGGCTGAGCTGGATATGCCCCATCTCGACCTCGTCCTTCAGGTCGAACAGGCTGGTATAGACCTTGTTCTCGCTCAGCGCGGCGAGGGTCAGTGGCGTCACGAACTGCTCGCCCGCGCGCGTGAGCACGCAACGCACGACATAGCCCGCCTTGCGCAGCAGCCGGACGAGCTCGATGCTCTTATACGCGGCGATACCGCCGCCGATGATGAGCAGGATGCGTTTCGCGGCCATCGTCAAACCCCCGTCACCAGCACGTCGAGCGCGCCGATGATGGCCAAGCTGTCGTCATCCAGATTCATTACCACTTCACCGAGTTGATTCACCGTAAGGGTGGCTGCGAATTGCGTGTACATGACATAATCCGTTTCTCCGATGGTGAAGAGCGGATTGAGCCGCCGAGCTACCACCTCGAATTGATCCACGGGCAGCAGCGGTACGACCAGCCGGGTGTTCAGATGCCTCAGCAGGTTCGACTGGCAATCGATGACGAGTGCGCCCTCCGACGTGCGTCGGACATCGAACTGTGTCATCAGAACAGCCGGTATTTGGCCAGTGGCAGTCCGTGCTTGCGAACATATTCGTTGGAGGACTCGATCGCGGCGCGATTCTCTTCCAACCACGCTTTCTCGCGTGCCTTTTTGACCTCGGCGGCGAGACCGGCTTGACAGGCCTCGCTCACATTGAGGCCCAGCCGCTTGGCTTCGTCGACTAGCGGAACGCTCAGCGACACATTCGTCGGCCTCTTGAGTGCCGCCTTCCCGCCCCTATCGACTCGCGCCGCCGGCCTGTTCATCGCCATTCTCCTTGCGCACAAGATATGCGCATGTTGCTCTGCGTTCAACCCAACCAGTTCAGCGCCGCCGCGCCCGCCGCTGCACCCAGCAGCGCGGTCAGCGCATAGCGCCACCAGCGGCGGCGCTCGCCCCGGTCCCACATCAGCGGAATCTCGGGGAGCGGCGGCGCGGGCGGGGCGCCGCCGGGTTTGGGCAATTGCGCATCGAGACGGCGGATGATGTCGGGGATCAGCGCCAGCGTCTTGCCCTGTTCGCGCAGGCCATCGGCGAGTGCGGCTTCGGGGCCGAGTTCGTCGCGGATCCATTCGCCGACGAAGGGCCCCGAAACGTCCCACATGTTGATCTTCGGGTTGAGCATCGTCGCGACGCCCTCGACCATCACCATCGTCTTCTGGAGCAGCAGCAGGTGCGGCTGCGTCTGCATGTCGAAGTCGCGGGTGATCGCGAACAGCCCGTCGAGCATCTGGCCGACGCTGAGCTCGCTCACCGGCTTGCCGCGCATCGGTTCGCCGACCGCGCGCAGCGCCGTCGCGAATTCCTCGACGCTGTGATAATCGGGAACATATTGCGCCTCGAAATGAATCTCGGCGACGCGGCGGTAATTGCCCGTGGTCAGGCCATAGAGGATCTCGGCGAGCCAGTAGCGCGCCTGCCGGTTGATCCGCCCCATGATGCCGAAATCGACCGCGGCGATCGTGCCGTCGGCCTTCACGAACAGATTGCCCTGATGCATGTCGGCGTGGAAGAAGCCCTCGGCAATCGCCTGGCGCAGGAAGGCGTTGACGAGGTTCGCCGACAGCGCCTCCATGTCGTGCCCCGCGGCGACCAGCGCGTCGCGGTGCGAAATCTTGATACCGTCGATCCAGTCGAGCGTCATCACGCGGCTCGCAGTGCGGTCCCAGTCGATCGCCGGAACCTCGTATGTCGGCACCCCGACCATCGCGTCGCGCAGCTCGGACGCCGATGCGGCCTCGCGGCGCAGGTCGAGCTCGCGCAGCGTCCAGCGGCGGAAATTGGCGATCACCTGCCGCGGCCGCAGCCGCGACGCCTCGCCGCCGAGCGCTTCGAGATGCGCCGCTGCCCACTCATAGGTTTCGATGTCGCGCGCGAACTGCTTGTCGATGCCCGGGCGGCGGACCTTAACCGCGACCTGGCGCCCGTCGGTGGTGACCGCGCGGTGGACCTGCGCGATCGACGCCGATCCGACGGGCTCGGGATCGAATTCGCTATAGAGGCGCTCGAGTGGCACTTCGAACGTCGCCTCGATTTCCTGTTTGATGCGCGCGAAGCCGACCGGCGCCAGCGCGTCCTGCAGGGTCAAGAGGTTGCGCGCCGCCTCCTCGCCGACGAGGTCGGGGCGCGTCGCGAGCGTCTGGCCGAGCTTGACCGCGGCGGGGCCGATCGCCTGGAAGGCCGCGGCATAGTCGGGGATCTTCGGCTGGATCGTGCCCAACCGCGCGATGCGGCAGAGGCGTTTGACCCCCGGCGGGGTCTGCGGCGCCGACTCGATCCCGCGCAGCGCGCCGTGGCGCGCCAGGATGCGCCCCCACTTCAGCAGGCGGACGATATGGGTGACGGGTCGGGTCATTCGAAGTTCCCCTCCCGCAGGCGGGAGGGGTAAGGGGAGGGCATGTCGAGGCTGGCGCTGTCGAAGCAGGCCCTCCCGTGGTCAGAGGCACGTGACTCTGACCACCCCCTCCCGCAAGCGGGAGGGGAGAAATCGGTGCGGATCGTCACGCTTTCCACCCGCTGTGAATCGCGACCAGCCCGCCGAGGATCGGTTCGACCTTCACCGACGTGAAGCCCGCTTCGCGGATCATGGCCGCGAATTTCGGCATTGGCGGAAAGCGGCGGATCGATTCGATCAGGTAACGATAGCTATCCTCGTCGTCGGCGATCAGCTTGCCGAGCTTGGGGACGAGATGGTGCGAGTAAGCATCATAGGCCTGCGCGAAGCCCGGCCATTCGTTGGTCGAGAATTCGAGGCAGAAGAATCGCCCGCCATAGCGGAGAACGCGGTGCGCTTCGCTGAGCGCCGCCGGAATGTCGGTGACGTTGCGGATGCCGAACGCGATCGTATAGGCGTCGAAGAACTGGCCCGGGAAGCTCAGCTTCTCGGCATTCTGCTCCGACCAGACGAGCGTGTCGATGCCGCGCTCGGCGGCGCGTTCCATGCCGACGCCCAGCATGTCGGGGTTGATGTCGGCGACGGTGATGCTCGCGCCCGACTTTTCCATGCGAAAGGCGATGTCGCCGGTGCCGCCCGCCATGTCGAGGATCGCCTCGCCCGCACGCGGCTTCACCCGCCGCACGAAACGGTCCTTCCACAACCGGTGCATGCCGCCCGACATTGCGTCGTTCATGATGTCGTATTTGCGCGCGACGCGGCTGAACACTTCGCCGACCATCGCGGTCTTGGCGGTCGCCGGGACCTCTTCATAACCGAAGCTGACGGTATCGGGGGTGGCCATGATATTGCGCCTTTGCGGGGAGATGCTGCGTTCGACCGGCCTTTAGCGGGGCCTTGTCGTGCAAGCAAATGGCGCGTAGCCCGATGGGCGATATGCCCGAGCTTCCCGAAGTCGAAACCACCGTCCGCGGCCTGACCCCGCACCTCACCGGCCAGCGCCTGCTGCGCGTTTCGACGATGCGGCCCGACCTCCGCCGCCCCTTTCCCGTCGACCTCGCGCAGCGGCTGACCGGCGCGACCGTCACCGGCCTGTCGCGCCGCGCCAAATATGGCATCGTCAGCACCGACCGCGACGATCATATGATCTTCCACCTCGGCATGTCGGGAAGCTGGCGGATCGGGGCCGGGGAGCCTGGCAAGCACGACCATCTCGTAATCGACACCGCGGCGGGGCAGCGGCTGATGCTCCACGACCCGCGCCGCTTCGGCTCGGTCGACCTCGTCGCAGGCGACCCGCTGCTCGCCTTTCCCGCCTTTGTGACGCTCGGTCCCGAGCCCTTGTCCGAAGCCTTCGACGCCGCTTATCTCGCAAGGGCGCTCGCCGGGCGGCGCGCGCCGATCAAGGCGATGCTGCTCGACCAGACGGTCGTCGCGGGGCTCGGCAATATCTATGTGTGCGAGGCGCTCAACATGGCGCGCATCGCGCCGACGCGCGCCGCTGCCGACGTTCCGAAGGCCAGGATCGCGCTGCTCGTCCCCGCGATCAAGGCGGTGCTCGAAGCATCGATCGCGGCGGGAGGATCGACCCTGCGCGATTACAAGCAACCCGACGGCGAGCTCGGCTATTTCGCCAAGGACTGGCGTGTCTATGGGCGTGAGGGCGAGGCATGCGAATGCGGCGGTACGATCGCGCGGATCGTCCAGAGCGGCCGGTCGACCTTCTATTGTCCCAAATGCCAGCGTTGATATGGGCAATTTCCCATCAAAAGCGTTGACCTTCGGCGCCTTGCTGGCTATGGGCGCACCCTTCGAGCAGGGTCCGGTCGTACCGGAACCGGCCGTATCCGGACATTGATTCGCTCGTTTCGCGCGATTCGGCTGCTCCGGTGACGCTGTGCTCCGACTGACTTAGACCGTTTGGAAACCGAGGAATTTATGGCCAATACGCCGCAGGCAAAAAAGCGCATCCGCCGCAACACCGCGCGCACCGTAGTGAACAAGAATCGCGTTTCGCGCATTCGCACGCTGGTGAAGAAGGTCGAAAACGCCGTCGCCGCGGGCGACAAGGATGCCGCCGCTGCGGCGCTGAAGGCTGCGCAGCCCGAAATGGCGCGCGGCGTGGCCAAGGGCGTTCTCCACAAGAACACCGTGGCGCGCAAATATTCGCGTCTGACCAAGAGCGTCAACGCCATCGCCTGATCCTG